>JANNCY010000141.1:0-65511 GCA_031387085.1 Flavobacteriales bacterium
GTTTTGTCATTCCGAGGAACGAGGAATCTCACAATCAAATTTACTAGTTGAGATTCCTCGTTCCTCGGAATGACAAAACTGTACTTAAACTTGTATCACACCCATATTAAATTTCTTTTCGATAGGAGCATGGTTGGCAGCTTCAATACCCATAGAGATCCATGTTCTGGTTTCTAGCGGATCGATAATCGCGTCCGTCCACAATCGAGCTGCTGCATAATATGGTGATACTTGTGCATCGTACCGCGCTTTGATTTTATCGTATAATTCCTGTTCTTTTTTCTCATCAACTACTTCGCCTTTGGCTTTTAAGGATGACGCTTCAATTTGCGCCAATACTTTTGCAGCTTGAGTTCCTCCCATAACCGCTAACTCGGCACTCGGCCATGCAACTATCAATCGAGGATCGTATGCTTTTCCACACATGGCATAATTTCCGGCTCCATAAGAATTTCCGACGATTACTGTAAATTTTGGAACCACCGAATTCGAAACGGCATTTACCATTTTAGCGCCGTCTTTTATGATGCCACCATGTTCGGATTTGCTTCCCACCATGAATCCGGTAACGTCTTGAATGAATACTAACGGAATTTTCTTCTGATTACAATTGGCAATAAAACGGGTGGCTTTATCGGCAGAATCCGAATAAATAGCGCCACCAAATTGCATTTCGCCTTTGGCTGTTTTTACGACTTTTCGTTGGTTGGCAACTATTCCTACTGCCCAACCGTCAATTCGAGCATACGCTGTAATTATGGTTTTTCCGTAACCTTCTTTGTATTCATCCCATTCTGAATTGTCTACCAAACGTTTCAAAATCTCATACATATCGTATTGTTCGTTTCGCGCTTTCGGAATAATACCGTAGATTTCGTTTTCATCCATTGCTGGTTTTTCTGATTTTTCTCTATTGAATCCCGCTTTGTCATAATCGCCAATTTTACCAACAATACTTTTAATTCGATCTAAGGCATCTTTATCGTCTTTGGCTTTGTAATCGGTCACACCCGAAATTTCGCAGTGTGTTGTGGCTCCGCCTAATGTTTCATTATCGATATTTTCACCAATAGCAGCTTTTACTAAATAACTTCCGGCAAGGAAAATACTTCCCGTTTTATCCACAATCATCGCTTCATCACTCATGATAGGAAGGTACGCACCACCGGCCACACAACTTCCCATAACGGCAGCGATTTGGGTTATTCCCATACTGCTCATGATGGCATTATTTCTAAAAATTCGCCCGAAATGTTCTTTATCTGGAAAAATTTCGTCCTGCATCGGTAAATAAACACCAGCAGAATCGACCAGGTATATAATTGGTAAACGGTTTTCCATAGCAATTTCTTGCGCGCGAAGGTTCTTTTTTCCTGTAATTGGAAACCAAGCACCCGCTTTAACAGTAGCATCATTAGCTACTACGATACATTGCTTTCCTTTTATATAGCCTATTTTTACCACCACACCAGCAGAGGGACAACCTCCGTGCTCGGCATACATGCCGTCTCCTGCAAATGTGCCAATTTCAATACTTTTGGATTTGGGGTCGAGGAGGTAATCAATGCGTTCTCGAGCGGTCATTTTGCCTTCGGCGTGTAATTTTTCGATTCGTTTTTCGCCACCACCAAGTTTTACTTTTGCAAAACGTTGCTTTAAATCGGTTAGTAAAAGTTTATTGTGATCTTCGTTTTTATTGAAGTTTAAATCCATAGCAAATTGCAGTTTTTAGGTGTGCTAATGTACAAAATCGTTTTTAAAAGAAATAATCCTGGTTTTTAATTTACAACCAAAAAAATATCATTTTTTTAATTAAGTTAATATTCCCTTAACATTAGATAGGTACATTTGCCAAATTAAATCAAACGAAATGACATTAAACAGTATTTTTCAGTTTTTAGTACCAAAAGATAAAAAATTTTTCCCATTATTTGAACAGGCATCTGCAAATTTAATACTTCTAGCAGAAACTTTGCACGAAGCAGTGAATGTACCAAAAGTGGAACGCGAAGAATATTTCAAAAAAATTGAAGAATTAGAAGCCATCATAGAGGAAATCACACATAAAACACATTTGGAATTAAGTAGGAATTTTATCACTCCTTTTGACAGAGAAGATATACACGCTTTAATAAAATCGATTGATAATGTTGCAGACAATATGCATGGTGCAGCTAGTAGAATACGTTTGTATCAAGTAGATAAGATTACGAAATCGATTCGTAAATTAACAGAAATCAATTTGGAAGCATGTCAATTAATTGGTGAAGGTATTAGGCAATTGAAAGATATGAATAATATCAAAATGATTAAAGAGACTTGTAAAAAAATCAATAAACTGGAAAGTAAAGCAGATGTAGTTTTTGATAAAGCAGTAGCCGAT
Organism: Flavobacteriales bacterium; assembly: GCA_031387085.1. Lineage (GTDB taxonomy): Bacteria > Bacteroidota > Bacteroidia > Flavobacteriales > Flavobacteriaceae > Flavobacterium. Next base: position 2,384 of record JANNCY010000141.1, read on the forward strand.
ATATTTGAAAATGAAACCGATGCTAAAAACATCATTAAATATAAAGAAGTCCTTTCTGCCCTTGAAATGGCGTCTGATAAATGTAAAAGTGTTTCCAATGTTATGGAACAAATTTCAGTTAAACATTCATAATAGTTTCAATTAAAAATCAACTTTATGGATTTTACGTTATTAATTGTAATTATTGCTCTTGCCCTTCTATTTGATTATATTAATGGCTTTCATGATGCTGCCAATTCGATAGCAACTATTGTGGCAACAAAAGTATTGACACCGTTTCAAGCTGTACTGTGGGCTGCATTTTTTAACTTTTTGGCGTATTGGGTTTTTGGGTTTGGAGTAGCAGATACTGTGGCTAAAACAGCCAATACCAGTAGCATTGATTTGATTGTTATTTTATCGGGAATAATAGCTGCAATTATATGGAATTTACTCACTTGGTGGAAGGGAATTCCTTCGTCATCATCACATACACTTATTGGAGGTTTTGCTGGTGCTGCTATAGCACACGGATTTACGGGTGTTACCGATGCCGAACATGCTGGTTTTAAAATTGTAAGTTGGTATAAAGCAGCTAAAGAAGGCGAGTTGTTGCCTTCGGGAGTAACAATTGTAATTTTGTTTATTGTGTTTGCTCCTCTATTAGGAATGATCATTTCGTATTTTATTTCTTTATGGATGATGTATTCGTCGAAAAAGAATATTTATCCTAAAATAGTTACCGTAGTTTTGATGGTTTTGGTGATATGGTTTATGTCATCCGTGATGGTTTCGTATGAAGATATTGAAAAACCTAGATTTGAAAGCCATTTTTGGAGTGTCATAACGGAAGCACATAACATAAAGTGGTTTCTAGTGGCAATTGTGTTTTTCAGTTTAGCCATTTTTAATCTTTTTTTTAGTCAATTTTCTACTGCTAATGCTGAAAAAGTATTAAAAAAAATGCAATTAATATCATCAGCGGCTTTTAGTTTAGGTCATGGTGGAAACGATTCTCAAAAAGTAATGGGTATTATTGCAGCAGCGGTTGCCGTTTACATAAGAACCAACCCAAATATAAATATGTCTGCAGGATGGCTTGATTTGAATGTAATTCTTCCTTCCGAAAAAGATGGGGTTGTAATTGATGGACATATGCCCAACTGGATTCCATTAACATGTTATAGTGTAATAGCCCTCGGAACTTTGAGTGGTGGTTGGAAAATTGTAAAAACAATGGGGTCTAAAATCACAAAAGTAACTGCTTTTGAAGGTGTCATAGCGGAATCAGCTGGAGCCTTAACTTTGTTTATGACCGAGCATTTTAAAATCCCTGTTTCTACTACACATACTATAACAGGTTCTATTATTGGAGTAGGTGTTACCAAAAGAGTATCTGCGGTACGTTGGGGTGTAACAGTTAAACTTCTTTGGGCTTGGTTATTAACGATTCCTGTTTCTGCCCTATTAGCTGCTATGATCTATTGTTTTTTGAAGTTATTTTAAAAAATTGAGATAGAAAAAATACGAACTCTTAAAAGATGAATTTCTTTTAGGAGTTTTTTTCAACTATGGAAATTCAAAATCAAACTTGTCAGAAACTTGCATCTTTACAATTTCACAAATTATCTTTTTGAACCTTATGTATCCATGTCACTATATACAGTAGATGACAAGCTTCCAATGTTAAGTTTTTAGTCAAAACGAAAACTTAACATTGGCGAATGTTATAATGTTGTAAGTTTGTTAATACAAAATTTACATTGAATTAACGTAAAATTTAAATTAACTAAATAACATTATGATAAAGAGAAGAGTAACTGCTAATGTCAAAACACCAAATACAGCATCCACTGCACCAAAAGTGGATGAAACCAATCCAACTGAAACTACAAAACCAGAAACAGCTACTGATGAACCAAAAGTTGTAACAGTTGAAAAGCCTGTTGCGAAAACAACTCCAACTCCCAGAAGAAGACCTGTAGCAAAACCAGCTGTATCAACAGAAGTTAAACCGGAAGAAGTTTCTAAAGAAGCGGTTTCCATTAATCCAGAAACACCAGAAACCATGAAAGACTCGGACAAAGAAAAAGCAAAAAAAGCGAAGGCAAAAGAAAAAGAGAAAAAGGAAAAAGCCAAGAAGAAAGAAAAAGCTAAAAAAGAGAAACAAAAAGAAAAGGACAAGGAAAAAAAGAAAAAAGCGAAAAAGAAAGAAAAAGCCAAAAAGGAAAAAGCTAAAAAGAAACAAAAATCCAAAAAGAAAAAATAAATTTTGAAATAAAAAGCGGGTGTTACTACATCGGCTTTTTTTTTTATTTTAACAAACGTTGATTTTATATTCTCACTACATTTGCATTTATATCATTAGATCTTATGAAAAAATACAGCTTGTTTCTCGTTGTACTAATAAATATTTCCTTTTTGGGATTCGCTCAACTAAAAGAAGTTCCTTATACTGATGGCAATAATAAACTAATTGGATTTCTAGGAAAACCTTCAAAAGAGTTAAAAGACAAACCCGGAGTTTTAATTATTCATGCCTGGATGGGAATTGATGATCATGCCAAAGAAAGTGCTACTGATTTATCCAAGTTAGGTTATTATACATTTGTTGCCGATATATTCGGAGTAGGAAATAAACCAACCAACACAAAAGAAGCGGGACAACAAGCCGGTTTTTACAAGAAAAATATTTTAGAATACCAAAAACGTATTCAATTGGCATTGGATGAATTAGTAAAACAAGGTGCCAATCCCGACAAGATTATCGTAATGGGTTATTGTTTTGGTGGGACAGGAGCCATTGAAGCAGCCAGAAGTAATATGAAAGTAAAAGGAATTGTTTCCTTCCATGGCGGATTAGGACGCGATGAAACCCGAACCATCAATCTAATTACTGCAAAGATATTGGTATTGCATGGTGCTGATGATTCGTATGTTCCCGAAGCAGAAGTCAAAGCCTTTCAAAACGAAATGCGCACCGCCAAAGCCGATTGGCAAATGACTTACTATGCCAATTCAGTACATGCGTTTACCGATAAAAATGCAGGAAATGACAACAGCAAAGGAGCTGCCTATAATGAATTCGCCGATAAACGTTCGTGGCAAGCCTTGTTACAATTTTTAAAGGAAGTGATATAAAATACAAAAGTCGATCTGGAGCGATCGACTATTGCGGTGAGGTGTAACTTCCTTTCGGAATCCTCGATGCAAATGTAGTTATAAGTTATGAATTATGAGTTATGAGTTAGGAATTATTTTAAGTAACTCATAATTCATAACTCCTAACTCATAACTCTTTCTGTCCCATCATCATCAAATACGCTTTTAAAAATGCATCAATGTTACCGTTCATAACGCCGTCGACATCGCTGGTTTCTTTTCCAGTGCGGACGTCTTTGACTAACTTATACGGTTGCATAACGTAGTTTCGTATTTGTGAACCCCACTCAATTTTCATTTTCCCAGCTTCAATATCAGCGCGTTGTGCCATTTGTTTTTTGAGTTCGATTTCATACAATTGCGATTTCAACATTTGCATGGCACGTTGTCGGTTGTCTTGTTGCGAACGCGTTTCTGAACACTGAATCTGAATTCCGGTTGGTTTGTGAAACAGTTGCACTTTCGTTTCTACTTTATTTACGTTTTGTCCACCAGCACCACTCGAACGCGAGGTAATGATTTCAATATCGGCAGGATTAATATCAATCTCAATCGTATCATCCACCAAAGGATATACATATACTGATGCAAAAGAAGTATGTCGTTTCGCATTACTGTCAAACGGAGAAATCCGCACTAATCGATGCACACCGTTTTCCCCTTTTAAATAACCAAACGCAAAATCGCCTTCAATTTCGAGCGTCACCGTTTTTATTCCGGCAACTTCGCCTTCCTGAAAGTTCAGTTCTTTAATTTTGTATTTCTGCTTTTCGGCCCACATCATGTACATCCGCATCAGCATCGACGCCCAATCGCAACTTTCGGTTCCGCCAGCACCAGCAGTAATTTGGATCACAGCACTCAGATTGTCACCTTCCTCCGAAAGCATGTTTCGAAACTCCAAATCCTCAATATGATTATTCGTCAATTCATATTGGTCATCGAGTTCGGTTTCGGTGGCATCGCCGTCTTTAAAAAATTCATAGGTAATTTGAAGTTCTTCCGCAAAAGCGTTTCCTTTCTCAAAATCTTCGACCCATTTTTTCTTCGAGCGAAGGTTTCTTACTAGGATTTCGGCTTCACGGGCGTTGTTCCAAAAGTCGGGAGCAAAGGTTTTTTCTTCTTCGTTAGTTATTTCGATAAGCTTGGCATCAATGTCAAAGATACCTCCTCAACGCACCAAGGCGCTCTACAATACCTTTAATTTGTTCGGTATTTGTCATAAATTAATGTAGTTTTGTATTATTAGTTGAAGCTAATCCTGCTTTACACTGCAATCTTTTTTTCGGTTAAAAACCTCAAAAAAGGATTTACGTTGCAATCAGGGCTAGGCATCATGCAAAAATAGAACATCTATTCATTATATGGAAATAAATTTAATCAGTGATACGGTAACTAAACCAAGTAACGAAATGTTGCAGTTCATGTTCAACGCCAAAGTAGGCGATGACGTATTCAAACAAGATCCAACAGTAAACGAATTTGAAGCCATCGTTGCCGACTTATTCGGAATGGAAGCCGCGTTGTTTTTCCCAACAGGAACGATGACAAACCAAACCGCAATAAAATTACACACCAATCCGGGTGATCAGATTATTTGCGATAAATGGGCACATGTACATTTGTACGAATCAGGTGGAGCATCTGCAAATAGTGGCGTAAACTTTAATTTACTCGACGGACATCGCGGAATGATAACTGCCGAACAAGTTAAAAACGGCATCAACGATCCTGAGTTTTATCACGCGCCATTATCAAAATTAGTTTGTGTAGAAAACACCACTAATAAAGGTGGCGGAGCGTGTTACGATTTGGAAGAATTGCGAAAAATAAAACAAGTTTGTTCCGAAAATAATTTGAAATACCATTTAGATGGAGCACGTTTGTGGAATGCCTTAGTTGCAAAAAAACAACATCCAAAGCAATTTGGCGAATTGTTCGACACGATTTCGGTTTGTTTTTCCAAAGGATTAGGCGCGCCGATTGGTTCTGTTTTAGTCGGAAATGAAGAGACAATTAAACGCGCGATGCGCATCCGAAAAATATTTGGTGGGAATTTGCGTCAGTCAGGATATTTGGCTGCAGCCGGAATTTACGCACTAAAAAACAACATTAACCGTTTAGAAGATGATCACCGTCGCGCTAAAGAATTGGGCGAAGTATTGCAAAGTTTAGCATGGATTGAAAAAGTAGAGCCAATCGAAACCAATATTTTGATTTTCAATATCAAATCCAATTTAAACGAAAAGGAAACCATTGAAAAATTAAAGCAAAAAGGTATTCATATTAGTTCAATGGGACAAGGTAAACTGCGTATCGTTACACATTTAGATTACAAAGAAGTAATGCACGATTATGTGAGAGAGACGCTTCAGAAATTTTAAAAAAAATGGTTATTGCACAGAGCGCACAGAGAATTTGCACCGAGATTACGTCGTATGTTATGTCCTCTGATTAAAAAGTTTAATCGTTCTCTGTGCATCCTCCGTGTTCTCTGTGTAAATAAAAATTTAATTGGTTAAATCAATTTTATGAAAAATCGAATTATTTTATTGCTGCCCTGTCTTATTTTTGCGACTGGATATACTCAAAATCAAAAAATAAAAATGCAAGAAATTACCATTCCGCCATCGGCAAAGAAAATTCCACATCCAATAACAAACCACGGAAACACTAGAGTTGACGATTACTATTGGTTAAACGATCGCGAAAATCTAGAAGTGATAGATTATCTAAATAAAGAAAACGAATACTATCAAAAAGAAACGGCGCATACCGAAACATTTCAAAAGCAATTGTTTGAAGAAATGAAATCCCGAATTAAGGAAGACGACCAATCGGTTCCTTATTTGTACAATGGCTATTATTACATCACGCGTTTTGAAACGGGAAAAGACTATCCGATCTATTCCAGAAAAAAGGGAACTTTAGATGCTAAAGAAGAAATTCTATTCGACTGTAACGAAATGGCAAAGGGACATTCGTATTTTCAATTGGGTGGATTAAGCATAAGTGATGACAGTAAATGGGCAGCTTTTAGTGTCGATTTAGTTTCAAGAAGACAATATACGTTACATTTTAAAAATTTAGAAACTGGAGAAATTTCAACATCAAAAATAGAAAACACTACTGGTGGTGCTACTTGGGCAAATGATAATAAAACGATTTTTTACAGTAAAAAAGACGAAGTTACGTTGCGATCAGACAAGATTTACAAACACAAATTGGCTACTGATAGCAAAGACGATAAATTGGTTTACTTCGAAAAAGATGAAACGTATAACGTTGATGTCAACAAATCAAAGTCTAAAAAGTACATTATTATTGCTTCTGAAAGTACATTGACAAGCGAATACCAAATTCTTTTAGCCGATACTCCAGACCAAAATTTTACTGTTTTTCAAAAAAGAACACGCGGATTGGAATATTCGATTTCTCATTTTGAAGATCATTTTTACATTGTTACCAATAAAGACAAGGCGGACAATTTTAAAATAATGAAAACACCAGAAACGAAGACTGCAAAGGAAAATTGGACTGATTTGATTCCACATCGCAAAGACGTTTTAATAGAAGATATTGATATTTTTAAAAATTATTTAGTCGTTTCAGAACGTTCGAATGGTTTGAACAAAATTCGGATTATGCCATGGAAAGGAGACGACTATTACCTTCCATTTGAAATTGAAACCTATACGTGTAACACGACAACCAATGTTGATTTTGACACCGAAATCCTTCGCTATGCTTATCAATCAATGGCGACGCCGCCTTCTGTAATTGATTTTAACATGCGAACGAAAGAAAAAACTGTCTTAAAAGAAGTGGAAGTTCTTGGCGGAAAATTTGACAAAAATAATTATAGTGAAGAACGTATTTGGGCCACAGCTACCGATGGAACCAAAATTCCTATTTCGATGGTGCATCGAAAAGGAATAAAAAAAGACAGTAATAATCCATTTTTATTATATGCTTACGGCTCGTATGGTTATTCTATGGATACATCGTTTAGCTCGACAGTTTTAAGTTTATTAGACAGAGGATTTATTTTTGGAATTGCCCATATCCGCGGTGGAGAAGATTTAGGACGTCAATGGTACGAAGACGGAAAATTATTAAAAAAGAAAAATACGTTTACCGATTTTATCGATTGTTCGAAGTTTGTAATTTCTGAAAAATACACTTCTGCAGCGCATCTTTATGCCGAAGGCGGTTCGGCTGGAGGTTTATTAATGGGAGCAATTGTAAATATGGCTCCTGAAATTTATAACGGAATCATCGCACAAGTTCCCTTTGTAGATGTGGTAACAACAATGTTAGATGAAACGATTCCGCTAACGACAGGAGAGTATGATGAGTGGGGAAATCCAAACGAAAAAAAATACTACGATTATATGTTGTCGTATTCACCCTATGATAATGTGGTCGCTAAAAATTATCCGAACATGTATGTCTCAACCGGTTTACACGATTCACAAGTACAATATTGGGAACCAGCAAAATGGGTAGCTAAATTAAGAGATTTAAAAACCAATTCAAATCAACTTTTTTTAAATACTAATATGGATTCTGGTCATGGTGGTGCTTCGGGAAGGTTTGAAGCGCTTAAGGAATTAGCGAAAGAATTCAGTTTTTTATTAGATTTAGAAAGAATTGAAAAGTAATTAAATTTTTTTACTTAAATTTGCAAGGATTTGAGGTTAATAAATAGAAGTTTTTTTTACCTTGATTAACTATTTTTTTATGAAAGAAGAAATAAAAGCGTACAATAATGTCTTGGAATTAATAGGAAATACGCCTATTATAAAACTTAACAAAGTTACTGAAGATTTAAAAGGAAATTTTTATGCTAAAGTAGAAGCATTTAATCCGGGTCATTCAACAAAAGACAGAATTGCTTTATACATTATCGAAGAAGCAGAAAAACAAGGCATCTTATCCCCAGGAGACACCATCATCGAAACCACATCTGGAAACACTGGATTTAGTATTGCCATGGTTAGTATTATTAAAGGATACAACTGTATTTTAGCGGTAAGTTCCAAATCGTCAAAAGATAAAATTGATATGTTGCGTAGTCTTGGTGCAAAAGTTTATGTTTGTCCGGCACACGTAACTGCCGATGATGAGCGTTCGTACTATAATGTAGCCAAACGTTTGCATGAAGAAACCAAAGGTTCAGTGTATATCAATCAGTATTTCAATCAATTAAATATTGACGCGCATTATATGACAACTGGTCCCGAAATTTGGGAGCAAACGCAAGGAAAAATTACACATTTAGTTTGTTGTAGCGGAACAGGTGGAACCATTTCGGGAGCTGCGAAATACTTAAAAGAACAAAATCCAAAGATTAGAATTTTAGGAGTTGATGCTTTTGGTTCGGTATTAAAAAAGTACCATGAAACAAAAGAGTTCGATAACAAAGAAATTTATCCTTACCGAATTGAAGGTTTAGGAAAGAACTTAATTCCAACTGCAACCGATTTCGATATCATCGACAAATTCATGAAAGTTACCGATGAAGAAAGTGCTCACGCTACTAGAGAATTGGTACGAAAAGAAGGATTGTTTGTGGGCTATACTTCGGGAGCTGTTTTACAAGCAATAAAACAATATGCAGAAGAGGGAGAGTTTAATGAAAACAGTAATGTAATTGCAATTTTCCCAGATCATGGTTCGCGATACATGAGCAAAGTTTTTAGTGATGATTGGATGAACGAACAAGGATTTTTTGATAGCATTAATGCAGAAGAAGTTCAGAAAATTGAATTTATAAAATAGACACGCTGCGCTTTTAGAAACGCCCTTCGGGCTTTAGATACGCTTCGCTTTTAGATTGTTAGATATAAAAAAACTCCGAATATATTATTCGGAGTTTTTTTATTTATGTAGTCGGAAAATCTAACAATCCAAAAGCCGTACGCGCTTCCAAGAGCGAAGCGAATCTAACGATCTATTCCTCCATCGTATGATACACGTTCATCACGTCATCATCTTCTTCCATTTTTTCAATTAGCTTTTCAACGTCTGCCATTTCGGTCTCGGATAATTTTTTGGTTATTTGTGGAATACGTTCAAATCCAGATGATAAAATTTCAATATTGCGACTTTCCAATTCTTTCTGAATGGCGCCAAAACTTCCGAAAGGAGCGTAGATCAAAATGCCGTCTTCATCAGCAAAAATTTCTTCTGCACCAAAATCGATGAACTCCAACTCCAATTCTTCAATATCAACATTGTTATTCGGAATTCGGAAATTACACGTATGATCAAACATAAACTCAACAGAACCCTGCGTTCCCATCGTTCCGTTGCATTTATTAAAATAGCTTCTCACGTTTGCAACCGTTCTGTTATTATTGTCGGTAGCCGTTTCAATTAAAAGTGCAATTCCGTGTGGTGCATAACCTTCAAATAATACTTCTTTGTAATTCGCAGTATCTTTATCAGTCGCTTTTTTAATGGCACGTTCTACGTTTTCTTTTGGCATGTTTGCCGCTTTGGCATTTTGCATTACGGCTCTTAAACGTGAATTGGCTTCCGGATTCGGACCGCCTTCTTTCACTGCCATTACAATATCTTTTCCAATACGTGTAAACGCTTTGGCCATTGCCGACCAACGTTTCATCTTTCTTCCTTTTCTAAATTCAAATGCTCTTCCCATTTCTGTGTCTAACCTTACTAACTCAGGTTTATTTTTATTGGTTTAAACTTCTTTTACTTATTTGTGGTACAAAAATAAGTTATAATTCTTTTTTTACAAAGCTAATTTTAATTTCAAATTATTCGTTGGGAACATGGTTTGAAATAAAAGCATCACCAACAGAATTCCAATTGTTTATCACGGTGTTTTTTTCCTGAAAATTAACATCGCCCAATTTGTTAAAATTGGAAACTTCTTTATTTATCTGCTTTACCATGGCATTAAAATTAGTTACTTCTTCTTTGGTTCGATCACTTTCTGATTTTGATTCCATTGTTTTTTTTGCGTTTTCAAATTTGTCATTTAGCATTAAGAAGCTTACTACATTTGGAACGTATTCTTTTGCTTGTTTTCTATAATATTCCAACGTTTTTTTGGTAGCATTGAGTATAGCAGCATCGCCATTGTACGGTTGGATAGTTTTTAATTTTGCCAAGCCTTCATCTGCATATTGTATAAGTGCATTTGCATTTTGCTGAATAGTACCTAAATCCCCTTTTTCAATAGCTTTTGATAAATTACCATCTGTGAAATTTACCTTAAAGAAAATCAGATATAAAGCAGTATGATAATCAAATACTTCGTTAGAAATTTTAATTTTTTTACTCAGTTCACTGTCTGTATCCGATAATCTGATATTGTATTTTTGGGCAAAGGCCTTAAACGCCGTATTTGCTTTTTCGTTTTCTGAATCTAATTTGTCATTCACCAAATCTCTCATCAGTAAATAGGCTTCCATATCGTCATAGGAGTTTTCTGCCACTTCCTGCATATTGATAATCTTGTCGTATTCTTCGTTTAGGTTTTTTTCACAAAAGTCAAAATATTGAATCACCTGATCTTTATACTCTGTATCGCCGTTGTATCCATTTTTTAAATCACCAATTTTCTTTTTTGCAGATTGAATACTTTTAATTAATTGCTTTCTGGTAACATCAATTCTTCGGGCACTTTTTGAATGAGCAACAGCAGAAGTGTATTTCCAAGTACTTTTAGAAATGTTGGTTTGTTCTTTATTGATGTAGGACAGATAATCGGTTGGTGTTTTGAAATCTTGCGCAAAACTTATTGCGTTCATTGCAAAAAGGAGTAGAAAGAGTAGTTTTAATTTCATGTTTAGTTAATTAAATCATTAATAATATTTGCAGCTTCAATAATATGGATGTTAGTCTTTATAGCTTTTATTTTTTCGATGTTATTGCTTTTCAAATACTCATCAAATTGTTGGTATTCTATATCTATTTTATTGCGTTCGACACTAATAGGAAATTCAATTTCTGATTTCGATTTAATATCCGACCATAGAGTATTTACTTTATTTACTTCGACAAAAACATCAGAAAACTGAAGTACGATAGGAGGTAAATCAGTATCATACAACGTATTGATTTTAGTATTTAAATCAATAATCGTTTTTATGGTTTCATTTTCCTTAAGTCTGTTTTTACTGTTTTCAATTGATTTTGATTTTAATTCATTTGTTAGCACAGTATACCGCAATGTTGATTGTATTTCATCACTTTTTAATGCTGTTTTATTTGCGCTTTCCCTTGGCATTTGTTTGTCAAACAACAATGGAATTTCAATGTCGGGTGTAATACCAATAGTTTGATTGCTTTTTCCTGTAATTCTGTAAAATTTTTCGAGTGTAATTTTTATAAATTCACTAGGGTTTTTATCATCCGTCAATGGGAAAATACGTTGCATTGATGCTTTACCATAAGATTGATTTCCAACCACGATGGCGCGATTATAATCTTGCATGGCATTCGTAAAAAACTCACTTGCTGATGCAGAAAATCCATTAATTAATATGACTATTGGACCTGAATAAATAGTACCTCGATTAGGATCTCTTATAGTTTCTTTTTGTTTTTCATGATTATCCATTATGGCTAAAGGTCCGATATCGATAAACAATCCCGCCATATTTATGGCTTCATCCATAGAACCACCACCGTTATTTTCTAAATCGATTATTAAACCATCAATTTTATCTCCCTGAAGTTTGATTATTTCTTTTGCTAAATCATCACTTACGTTGGTCTTTCCGTTTTCAAACTTCCCGTAAAAACTGGGAATTCGAATGTAACCCGATTTTTTATTGTCTTTCTCAATAATATAACTGTACAGATTATTTTCGTAATCTTTCATTATTTTCTTAATCAAACTAACAGAATAGATTTCACCACTTTTTTTTCGCAATGTAAAATCAGCTTTTTTATAATCACTGGAGCTGATGATTTCCTCAATTTTTTTCATCGAAGAACAGGCAATTTCATATTCGTCATCATTAATGCTGATTTTTACAATCTGATCACCGATATCAATTTTTTTAGAAAAATAGGCCGAACTACCCGGAATTATTTCATCTACTGCGATTTCATCTTTTTCCGTAAGGGAAACATACATTCCAAAAGTTAAATTATCGGCGCTTACACCAGCTAAAAAAGCAGCTTTTTCATTTTCAGAAAAGTAATCGGTGTGTGGATCAAAATAAGAACAAAAGGAAGAAAATAATTTGGCTTCAAATTCCTTTCTTGTGAATTGTAATTCAGAAGATTTGCAACTGTACTTATCCAGAATTTTAATCTTGGATAGCTTCGCTAATTTTTCGAAATTAGTCACTATGGAATCTTTATTTTTACTTATTTCCGCCACATCCTTTAAAACATCAAACAAAGCTCTTTTTTTATAAAGGTGTTTTAATTCCGTTTCATTTTTTAAAAAAGGAAATGATTTCTTCGAGAATATTACTTTTTCATCACTACTAAATAGGAACGGCTCTGCTTTTATACTTTCGATGATAGTAGCATAACGGTTAATTGCTTTGTTATAGGCCAGATAAAAATCATTTACAAAGCTACAATCTTTTTCAAGAAGGGAATTATCAATAGTATATTGATGCTTTTTTAATTCGTTGATTTCGGGTTCTAGAAACAATCGATTTTCTTCGTCGAGAACTTCTAAAAAAGTTTTAAAAACATAAACGGAGAGGCTGTCATCAACTGCTTTTGGTCGGTAATGTTGTTCCTGAAGTAAATTATTGATTCTTGTCAAGGTTTCACAAGTCGCTTTATCACTCTGAGCGAAAGTAAATAAAGGAAGGAAAGCAATTAATAAGAATTGTTTTTTCAAGACGATTATTTTTTATAAAACGGCAGTTTCACCACTTTAGCAGCTACTTTATTATTTCGTATTTGGATAAAAATGTCACTGTCAACAGCTGCGAAATCGGTTTTTACATAACCCATTCCAATTCCTTTTCCAAGAGATGGCGCCATAGTTCCCGAAGTTACTATTCCAATGTTATTCCCATCAGCATCAACAATTTCATAATCGTGACGCGGAATTCCTCTTTCGGTTAATTCAAATCCGATTAATTTTTTGGTAACACCGGCTTCTTTTTGTTTTTTCAAATTCTCCCAATTGGTAAATTCTTTGGTGAATTTTGTTATCCAACCCAATCCAGCTTCAAGTGGCGAAGTGGTATCGTTAATATCATTTCCGTACAGGCAGAATCCCATTTCCAAACGCAAGGTATCACGAGCTGCTAATCCGACAGGTTTTATTCCGAATGATTTTCCTGCTTCAAAAACTTTATTCCACACTTGTTCTACATCTGAATTCTTGCAATAAATTTCAAATCCACCTGAACCAGTATAACCCGTTGCAGAAATAATTACGTGTTCAATTCCGGCAAAATCGGCAACTTCAAAATGGTAATATTTAATAGCAGACAAATCGATTGACGTTAACGATTGCATAGCTTCAACGGCTTTTGGACCTTGAATAGCAAGCAATGAATAGTCTTCTGAAATATTTCGCATTTCGGCACCAACAGTATTGTGTGATGAAATCCAATTCCAATCTTTATCAATATTGGAAGCATTTACTACCAATAAATATTGCTCTTCTTTAATTTTGTAAACGATTAAATCATCTACAATTCCGCCTTCATTATTAGGAAGACACGAATATTGTGCTTTACCAATTTCCAATGTTGACGCATCGTTGGATGTCACTTTTTGAATCAAATCCAATGCTGTTGCGCCAGATATTAAAAACTCGCCCATATGCGAAACATCAAAAACGCCAACGCTATTTCGAACCGTTTCATGTTCGGCATTTACGCCTTCGTATTGAACCGGCATATTGTAACCTGCAAACGGAACCATTTTTGCTCCCAAACTTTCGTGAATGTGAGTTAAAGCTGTATTTTTCATTGGTAAAAGATATAAAATTAAAGCGGTAAATTTATTTAAAAATTATTAAAATAATTAGTATAAATAGAATTATAAATGGCATTCTTATAATAAATTGGTTTCATTTTGTACTATTTGATAAAAGTTGTGTTTCTTTAACTAAAAAACTTTTTTCCCATTTGTCAAAAAAGTATATTTACAACTTTGCTTGAAATGGATTAATGTTATTAAAATGAATTCGGAAACACCTACAATACCTTCAGAAAAACCAACAAAAATTATTGAACCCCAACTCAATATTATTTTAACTACCGATGAAGATGATGAGCGACCCGTTTATATTTCGGGGAATTTTAATACTTGGATAACACAAGATAAGAAGTTTGAAATGGAAAAAGTAGGTCAAGGACTTTATCATTTTAAGTTTGATGCTGATTTTGTATATCCCGACGAGATGCAGTATAAGTTTACCAGAGGCGATTGGAGTGAAGTTGAAATTGACAAATATGGCAATCGTACTGAAAATCGAATTTGTAAGCAAAAAAATGGTGTAAAAAAAGAACATGTGGCAAAATGGCGTCACAATTGGCTTCCGTTTAAATCTAATTTTTTACCAAAAGTGCATTTGATTTCGGAAGAATTTGAGATTCCACAGTTGAATAAAACACGAAGAGTTTGGGCATTATTGCCGCATGATTACGATTCTTCGTCTGAAAGTTATCCGGTTTTATATCTTCAAGATGCACAGAATTTATTCAATGAAAAAGCCAAATTCGGCAATTGGGAAATTGATAAAAAGCTGGCTGTAATGGCAGAATACAACATCGGTAAAATTATTATTATTGCTGTTGAACATGCCGAAAAAGAACGCATTAAAGAATACAATGTGGGAAATACAGTTTTAGGAAGTGGGCAAGGAAAAAAATACATTCGTTTTTTGACCGATACGTTAAAACCATTTATAGATGAAAATTTCAGGACCAAAACCGAACGAGAACACACCGGAATAGGAGGGAGTTCGATGGGTGGATTGGTGAGTATTTTCTCTGGAATCATGTATCCAGAAGTATTTGGAAAATTGATGATCTTTTCGCCATCATTATGGGTGGTTCCAAAAATTAAATTGTCGATTCTCGATATTGATGAAACGCAAGATACTCGAGTGTATTTATATGCTGGCGGAGATGAAAGCGCCACCATGGTTGAGCATGTTCAAACCTTTAAAAAGCGTTTGCATAAAAAAGATGTTTTCACCGATAAAATGAAAATTAGGTTGAGTATTAATATGGAAGGAAAACACAATGAAGTGTATTGGAGTGATGAATTTCCGAAAGCAATTGAATGGTTGTTTTTTAGCAATAAAGAAGAGTAATATAAATTTTAAGTAAATGAAAATTAATTATATAGAGACATTTATATCTAAAGATAGTTTAGTTATTATTCCGATAGAAGAAACAGAAAAGGAAGTTCAGTTTCAAGACATTGTAGTAACGTCAAAATTGTTTTCAGGTAAAAAAGATTCGCATTACATCATTGAAAAAAAAGGAACGCACTTTCTGTTTTTAGGTTTGGGAAAATCACCCGATTATAAAACGATTAAAACGTCTTTTAGAAGAACAGCATCTAAGCAAGGTCCTTATTTTGAAACCGCAGCAACAATTGTGTTTTCTAAAGATTTTACAAAAGATTTTGTGGAAGCTGCCATTTCCGGATTGGTTTTAGGAACCTATAAATTAGGTCATTACAAAAAAGAAAAAGAGGTTCATTCTTTATCCAATGCCGATTTTAGTTTGACAATTGTCAGTAATTCCGATTTAAAAAGCGCCGTTGAAAAGGGAATCAAAATCGCTTCTGCGCAATTACAAACCTATAAATTGGTCGATTTACCTTCGAATAAAGTTACGCCAAGCTACCTGTCCAATTGGGCAATAACGATGGGAAACAAATATGATTTTTCTGTTGAAGTCTTTGATAGAGCGAAATCTAATGCTTTTGGGTTGGATGCTTTTCTGGCAGTTGGTCAAGGAAGTGTGCAAGAACCGCAATTCATTATCATGGATTACCATCCAGCCAATGCGAATAAACACGTTGGTTTAGTTGGAAAAGGAATCACTTTTGACACCGGCGGATTGAACATCAAAGTAGCCGGAATGGTACACATGAAATGCGATATGGCTGGAGGTGCTGCCGTATTGGGTGCGATGCAATTGATAGCCGATTTGAAATTACCACACCGCGTGACTGCGATTGTACCAGCTTGTGAGAATTCGGTTGATGCCAAGTCTTTTGTGCCAAGCGATGTGATTCAGAGTTACCACGGAAGTTCTATCGAAATTATTGATACCGATGCCGAAGGACGATTAATTCTTGCCGATGGTTTGTCGTATTTAATCAAAAATTACAATCCAGAAACGGTTATCGATATTGCCACTTTAACAGGAAGTAGTGTCGCTACTTTGGGTTATGAATGTGGTGCTTTGTTTACCAATAATGACAATTTATCCAAAAAATTACAACAGTCTGGTGATGCTATTGGGGAACGTTTATGGCAATTGCCTTTGTGGGATGCTTATAAATCGGATATTGATAGTGAAATTGCAGATGTTAAAAACTATTCAGGAAAGCCAGTAGCCGGAGCGATTTCTGCTGCTAAATTCTTAGAACATTTTACCGACAATCATTCGGCTTGGGCACATCTTGATGTTGCTGGAGTTTCTTTTGTAGATGATGAATTTGCAAAAACCAAACATGCTTCGGCATTCGGAGTGCATTTAATTACTAAATTTATTGAAAATCTATAGCGTATGGAAAGTCAAATCAAAAACTACATCTGTGTTTCCAATTATTTTAAAGGAAATGATTTTTTAATTAATCTCAAAAAATTAGGCAATCGCGTGTATTTAATTACGTCGGAAAAACTGCGCGATAAACCATGGGCTTTTGATTATATTGATGAGATATTTTTTATGCCCGGTCAAGATGTCGATTGGAATTTAGACGATTTACTTAACGGTGTGGCTGGATTAATGCGTCATAAAAAGATTGATGGTATCATAGCGTTGGATGATTTTGATGTGGAAAAAGCAACTTACCTTCGAGAAAATCTTCGTATGCCAGGAATGGGACAAACCACAGGTCGTTACTTTAGAGATAAATTGGCGATGCGTATGAAAGCAAAAGAGGAAGGTGTTCCAATTCCGGCTTTTAGTTCTTTGTTTAATGATGAAGAGATCAATCATTTTGCTGATAATGTTACTGCACCTTGGGTTTTGAAACCGCGTTCTGAAGCTTCAGCATCTGGAATTATGAAAGTGCATTCTAAAGAAGATCTTTGGCAAAAAATCCATGAATTGGGAGATAATCGTATTAAATATTTAGTAGAACAATTCAAACCCGGAGCGGTGTATCATTGCGATGGCATCAATTGGAAAGGAAAAGTGTTGTTTAGTTTAACATCACAATATCTAGCAACTCCGATGGAAATTTCACAAGGTGGAGGTATTTTTAGAAGTGCCAACATTCCGTATGATTCCGCTGATGATAAAGCGATTAAAAAAGTCAACGAGCAAGTAATGAAAGCATTCGGAATGCAACATGGAGCGACGCATACCGAATTTATCAAATGCAATGAAGACGGGAAAATTTACTTCTTAGAAACCGCATCAAGAGTAGGAGGTGCACATCTTGCCGAAATGGTGGAAGCCGCATCGAATATCAATTTATGGGGAGAATGGGCAAAAGTAGAAGATGCTTTAGCAAGAGGAATCGAATACAAATTACCCAAAACTAAAAAAGGTTTTGCCGGAATAGTCTTGACTTTATCCAAATTTGAAAATCCGGATTTAACTGGTTTTAATGATTCAGAAGTTTGTTTTAGTGTTCCTTTGGCTTATCATGCTGGATTGATTGTAAAATGTGATGATAATTCACGAGTTCGCGAATTATTAGATGATTATGCAGATCGTTTGGTTCGTGATTTTGCGACTTCTGCACAGCAAGTTGAAGTTAAAAAGTTGCATTGATTGTGATTTTGGAAGCTTGCTAAAATCTGGTCCGTCTTTAATAAAATTTTATATTAACTGTAAAGCTATATATGGAAATATTAATGATTCTGATATCAGTGATGATGTTTATTGTAAAGTTGTAAATTTTGAAATTGCATTACGAATGCATGCAAATAATGACAGTCTACTTAATAATCAAGAGGATTTAATTGATGTAATTAATAAATTATGCTCCTTTAAAAATCTTCCACAAACTGAAACTGATAAATTACAGAAAGGAAGAGTTTTTTTAAACATGATAAAGCATAACAAAAAACAATTTCCATCTTGGGCTGAAGGAATAAAATCTTTTGAAGAAGCATATGAAATCTTAATGAAAAACAAATTTAATATACTATAACATTTAGAATAACTGATGGTAACAGCGGTTACATTCAATTGCTACGACTTATAGTAATGGAAAAATAAATTTTCCATTACTTCGTATTTTCCTGCGGAAAATACTCGCGTCTAAAAGCCGCAATGGAAATGTAGCCGCAAAACGTTGTGCGTCATTTTCCATGACTGAAAACTGAAAAGCAATAAACAAATAGAAATCTAAATAAACTTAATTTAAATCATTATGAGCACAATTAAAATTAATAGCCGAAAAAACATTTTTATTCTATTATTTTTTTTCTTTTTTCTGGGTGCAAATGCACAGACCGTAAGCACATTGGCAGGAAGCGGTACAAATGGTTTTGCTAACGGCACGGGAACTACAGCACAATTTAGTTATCCTTATGGGGTGGCTTTAGATGCTGCTGGAAATATTTACGTAGCGGATAGAAGTAATAATCGCATCCGGAAAATTACGACTAATGGGGTGGTAACCACCTTAGCTGGGTCTGGCATAGCAGGTTTTGCTAATGGCACGGGGACCGCTGCACAATTTAACTTACCAATTGGCGTGGCGACTGATGCTTTGGGGAATGTTTATGTAACGGATATGGCAAATAATCGTATCCGAAAAATTACTGCTACTGGGGTGGTAACCACCTTGGCTGGTTCTAGTATAGCGGGTTCTGCTGATGGAACGGGGGCGTCGGCACAATTTGCCAATCCTGGGGGCATAGCTGTAGATGTTGCTGGGACTGTTTATGTAGCGGATTCTTCTACTAATCGCATCCGGAAAATTACGGCTGCAGGGGTGGTAAGCACCTTGGCAGGAAGTACCCCAGGTTATGCCGACGGCACAGGGACCTCAGCACAATTTTTGTATCCTTGTGGCGTGGCTTTAGATGCTGTCGGGAATATATTTATAGAAGATTCCGGTAATAATCGCATCCGCAAAATCACAGCTGCAGGGGTGGTAAGTACCTTGGCGGGAAGTACTTCTGGTTATTCAGATGGTACGGGAACGGCTGCACAGTTTTACGTGCCTTGTGGTGTGGCTGCAGATGCTGCTGGGAATGTTTATGTAGCGGAAAATGGTAATAATCGTGTCCGAAAAATTACGGCAGCAGGGGTTGTAACCACTCTTGCAGGAAGTGGTGCTCAAGGGTTCACTGACGGCGAAGGAACTGCAGCACAATTTTACTGGCCTTATGGCGTGACTATTGATGCTGTCGGGAATATATTTATAGGAGATTCAGGTAATCATCGCATCCGTAAAATTTCGGGTGTTTTAGGAACTGCCAGTTATTCTCATAATCAAATATCAGTTTATCCAATCCCCACCACATCTATAATTAATATTGATTTAGAAGATATTACAGTTACCAAAACTATAATATTTGACCTGAATGGAAGGGTCGTACAATCTGAAAATATTGTTGATAATAGAAGCAATCTTAATATTAACCACCTTGCCAATGGGATTTATTTGATGCAAATAATTACGGATAAAGGAATGATTACTAAAAAGATAGTTAAGAATTAGAAGATGACAAACAACGCCCAACTTCTACTTCCTGCATTAGGGTTTTGGGCAAACACCGATATTTGTCTTATGTTTATTTATTTGAGTGATTAATTGAGATTTAGTGTATACTTTTCCCCATATGAGGAAGCAGTAATCCGTTGCTAGAAACCCTCCGAAAAACAAAAAATAAAAACGAATGGAGCATATAATCACAAAAAGAATGACCTTAGACGACTTGGAAAAGTTGCAAAAAATAGGGCGAAAAACTTTTGAAGAAACGTTTTCAGAATCAAACTCTGAAGAAAACATGATAAACTACCTTGAAGAAGGATTTCCAAAGAAAAAATAACCGCAGAATTGAATGATAAAAACTCAGAGTTTTACTTTGCTGCATTGGAAAAAGAAATAATAGGATATTTGAAAGTCAATTTTGCAGAATCACAAACCGAACTGAAAAACAGTAAAGCTCTAGAAATCGAGAGAATCTATGTTTTAAAAGACTTTCATGGAAAAAGCGTCGGACAATTACTGTACGATATAGTAATCGAGGTTGCTAAACAAAAAGATTCCGAATATGTTTGGTAGGTGTTTGGGAAGAAAATCCAAGAGCGATAAGTTTTTACAAGAAAAATGGCTTTGTAGAATTTGATAAGCATATTTTAAAATTGAGCGACGATGAACAAACATACATAATGATGAAATTGAAACTGGAAGACTAAAAAGGTAGCCACTAATAGCGGTTATAATCTATTGCTAGTGTTGTGTTAGTGATTTTGTTTTGAAGTTTTATTTCTCAAACATTCCAACGGTCCCGCCAACCCAATCCTTGTCTTTGTTGAATTTTACGCCAATCATTTCACCACGACTCAAACGCACTAAATTAGTCACTAGAGTAGGAGATGGTGCGTCCTTTTTCCAAACGGCTAATAAGCGCACTTCTGCTTTAACTTTTCCGTCGGGTGATTGAATTACCGGTTTGTAATTGACTTTTTTCTGAAGTATATACAAGTCTTTTTCGGTAACTGCTTCAATATCTTCTCGTTTCACATGAAAAATAACGCCTGTTCCCGAAAAAGAAAACAACGGTTTTAAAACATAATTTTCCAAATCGGATGGAATTTCTTTTAAATCGCTCAAAAGGGTCGTTTCGATAAAGTATTTTCCTTTTATGTACGGTAAAATAAATTTACTAATTCTGAAAAACCAATTCGGATGACCTGCCCATTCTACATCCAAATCATCGGAAAAATCGAAGTTTAAATTTAAGTCGGTTCGTAAATCCAATTCGTCAAAAATCACACGGTTGTAAATGCGTTTGATTTGGATTTCATATCCGTCAGCATTTGTATAAAATAATTGTTTTCCACTTTTGATTACCTGAGTAACACAAACAACTGGAATTCCAAAATCGCGTTCACAGTAGTTAAAATCAATTTGCGTATTTTGCTTTTCTGGTTCTATTTCCATTAGAATAACATTTTCTTTTGGAAGGTGATTGCAAATAGCATCTTCAACAATTTGCAAATAATCATCTTTAGAAATTCCATTAAAAAATGGCGTCAAATCCGATAGAAAAGGATAATGCTTCACAAATTTCTCAGCCAAATTGTATTGAAAATTATACAAAGAAGGAAAGCCCTGCACTTCAATTAGTTTTGGAATAATATCTCCGTTTTCTTCACAAATTCCGAAATCAATAGCTAAAAAAGTAGTGTGATTGTCTTCATTGGGTACTTTTCGGTTGAGTTCTAACGCTTTGTTGGTTAACGATAAAAAATCGTCTCTTTTAATAAAATTAATAACTTCATTACTCGCTTCAATTAATTGGGTTTTTAAGGAATCTGGAATAAAAAACGGTGTTTCTCCAATCCTAAAAGTTACTTTATAATCAAAGTCGGAAGTAATATCATCGATAAATGCTTCGTATTTATCAGTTGAAAAATTATCGTTGAAAAGTGCTCTGTATTTTTGATTCATACTATTTTATTTTACCACAAAAGGCACAAAAAATTTTCTTATTGTGCCTTTTGATTGCTTTATTTTATTGTTGTTGAATACGTTTCAATATTAATTGGACAACATTTTTTTATGTTTCATCAAATCATTAATAGCAATTCTTAAAAAATTCGGAATGATTGTTTCGTTGGTTTTGAAGATTTTTTCTTCATCCAATAAATCTTCCAACATATTTCTAAATTTCGTTTTGCCTTTCATCGCAATAATCTTTTCTCGGCGTTCCTTATTTTTTAAGTTGGCGATAAAACTCATGGGATCGGCTTCGGGATGAAATTGAACACCAACAAAATACTCATTAAAACGAACTCCCATAATGGCACGTTCGTAATCGCCTCTGTGATTTCTTATTTTTTCGAGGGAAATAATTTGCGCTCCTTTTTTCTTAAAGATACTTAACTTTGGCTGCACCACTTGATAATCACGACTGTCAATAGCGTAAAACGGATTTGGCAAACCTTCAAAAATAGGATCGTTCATTCCGGCTTCTGTTTTATGCATGGTCATAACGCCAAAAGATGTTGATTTACGTTTAGTAATTTGAGCTAATCCAAAGTGATAACACGCCATTTGAAAGGAATGACATATAAATAATACGTGTTTTTTTATTTTATTTTTGGAATTCCAATCCGACAATTGATCAATAAAATCATAGTATTTTAAATCCCAATTTCCGTTTCCTTCAAGCGGATTTCCTGGTCCGCCTGTAGAAATATAAATATCAAATTTTTCAATATTTGGAAACTGACTTTTTCCCCTCACATCAAAAATTTGAAAAGTAACTATTTGGTTAAATTTATTTATAATATCGAGTATACAACGCATACCTTGATTAGGCTCGCCATCGTACATGTCTAAAATTGCTATTCGAATTTGATTGCTCATTATTTATAATTTGGTAACACAAATGTAACCTTTTAAAAATCCAACTAGTAGTTTTCTATGTTCAGTTATTAATAATTTCATTAACAATTTAGAGTCCTTTTACAAACTCACTAGTAATCAAATCAACTACTTTGGTTAAGTCGTTTGTTTTTTCAAAAACAGCTAATTGTTTGTCGGCACCCGTTCCTTCTTTTAAAATCGTATGCACATAATTGATTTGTTCTCTGCTTCCTAATTCATCAACAACATCTTCAATAAAATCGAGCAATTCTAAAATTAATGATTTGGTTTCGACTTCTTTTTGCAGACCAAAATCAATCATATTACCTTCAATTCCGTAACGTGCCGCTCTGAATTTGTTTTCTTTTATCAAAGCAATTCGATACATATTAAAGCTGGTATTGGACGTATTTAAACGGTATAATTTAGCTACAATTGCCTGAATAATAGCTACAATACACATGGCTTCATCCACCGTTAAGCTCATGTCGCAAATGCGAAATTCAATGGTGTCATAAAAAGGATGCAAACGTAAATCCCACCAAATTTTCTTCGGATTATCAATACAATTGGTTTTCACCAACGTATCTAAATAATTGTCATACGATTGTACGCTATCAAAATATTCGGGTAAACCTGTTCTAGGAAATTTGTCAAACACTTTGGTTCTAAACGATTTATAACCTGTATTTCGTCCTTCCCAAAAAGGGGAATTAGAAGACAAAGCAAAAATATGTGGCAAAAAATAACACGCCTGATTCATCAATTGCAAACCAATATCGCGATTCTCGATTCCGACATGACAATGCATTCCGAAAATTAAATTCGAACGAGCAGCATCTTGCAATTCATTAACAATCATGTGGTAACGCGGATCATCTGTAATTGGCTGATCTTGCCAACGAGAGAAAGGATGCGTTCCGGCACCGCCAACTACCAAGCCTTGTTTATCGGCCAATTCTACGATTTTACTTCTCAGAAATCGAAGCTCACTGTTGGCTTCAGCAACATTTTGACAAATATTAGTTCCAACTTCCACCACCGATTGGTGCATTTCCGCCTTCACTTGTTCGTTCAGAATAACTTTAGCGCCATCAACAATTTTTGATAAATGCGAACGCAAATCACGAGTTTGCGGGTCGATAATTTGGTATTCTTCTTCTACACCGAGGGTGAATACAGGTAATTTTTTTGACATAATACTTATTTTTAGTGTTCAGTGCTCAGTGCTCAGTGTTCAGTTTGTTTAAATTAAATAACACCTATTAATTTCTATTTGGTAATTATTATAATTGATTACTGAACACTGCCAACTATTTTGCAGCATCTTTAATAAATGTTCCCCAAGTCAAATTCATTTGTCCAGGTTTTTGTTTTTTAGCAGCAGCAATTGCCATTTTAGCTGCAGCTTCTACAACCCATTCGAAATTTTCTGGACCAACAGAAGTGAATTCGGCATCGGGAGCTGGATTTCCAAAATCAATAGCATATGGAATTCCGTCACGAACGGCAAACTCTACCGTATTGAAATCATATCCCAATCCTTGACAAAGACGAATCGTATAGTCTTTTACTGTTGCTAATAATTTCTTGTCGGTTGGTGGTCCGTCTAAAACATAACGTAAATGATGTGGATTTCGTGGTTCGTATTGCATGATATGAACGTCTTTTCCGCCAAGACAATACACCCTGAAATATTCGGTAAACACAATTTCTTCCTGCAACATCATTACAAGTTGTCCGGTTTCTCTATGTTTTTCCCAAAATTCTTCTTTGTTTTCCAATCGGTACACACTTTTCCATCCACCACCAGCATAGGGTTTCATGTAGGCAGGAAATCCGATATAATCGAAAATTCCTTCCCAATCCATTGGAAATTTTAAATTTCGAAACGATTTGGAAGTAGTATCTGTTGGATGTTCTGCAGAAGGAAGAATCACCGTATTTGGTAACGGAACTCCTAAAGTATCCGCCAATGCATTATTGAAAAACTTATCATCGGCACTCCACCAAAACGGATTATTGATGACGTTGGTTCCAGTTAAAGCTGCATTTTTTAAATACGCTCTGTAAAACGGAACATCTTGTGAAATTCGATCGATGATTACAGCATATTCACCACCTTTGTTTTGGACTACTTTGTCGATAGAAACGGCTTCTGCAATTATTCCTTTTTCATTTTTTGAATTGACTCTTTCTATAAATGCGTAGGGAAAGGTGTCTTCCATTCCGAACAATATTCCGATTTTTTTCATTTTGTAAGCTTTAGTATTTAGACTTATTTTAAAATTTAATTTTTGATAAATAGTGAGGAAACATTTCCTTCCAAACCGGCCAATCGTGTTGTTTATCCTGTCGGATGTCTAACCAATGTGGAATGTTTCGTTGTGATAAAATCGAACTGAGTTTTAAATTGGCATCCAAACAAATATCCCAATTGGAAGTTCCCAATACAATATCCATTTTCCAAATTTCTGGATCATTTGCACCTTGAATAAAATCTTCTGGACTGTTGAAATACACATCATTGTCCCAATAACCATCCATAAAACTTTTGATGGAAAATGAACCACTCATCGAAAACAAATGACTAACATAACCTGGATGACGAAAGGCAAAATTCAACGCTTGATATCCTCCAAAACTACAACCTGCCACCGCTACTTTTCCAGCACCAGTATTGTTTCGAACCCGTTCGACAATTTCGTGACAAATCATTTTATCGTACCAGGTGTGATTTTTTATTCGTTGTGCCGGATGAATTTTTTTGTTGTAAAAACTATCTTTATCAATACTACCAGGACAATATATCTGAATCAATCCTTGCTCAATATACCATCTTGCACTTTCGATAAGGCCTTGATCTTTATTTTCATGATAACTTCCCATAGAAGTAGGAAATAATATGACTGGGTAGCCAGCATGTCCAAAAACGAGCATCTCGATTTCTTTATCTAAATTTGGTGAATACCATTTGAAATGTTCTTCTTTCATAAAAAACTTTTATTTTAACAATTATAGTGAAAAAATCAATAATAAATTAAAAAAAGACTAGTAATACTAAATTAATTTTGATATTTCAAATAATTCAAATGAATATTGACAACAATTTAATAAACCTTCTTTTTTTTGACACTAAACCGCATTATATCTAACTTTTTAGGCAATGAAATAGACAAGTAAAGTACGTATTTGCAACATTTAGTTTTAAAAATTGTAACTTTATAAGAAAAAGCAATGTTTTCAACGATTAAAATAACGAAAGACTATATTCAGAGTTTGTACCAACCCATACAAAAAGACAGCCATAAAGGAATTCAAGGTCACGTTTTGTTAATTGGTGGGAGTTATGGAAAAATGGGCTCGGTTTGTTTATCAAGTAAAGCAGCTTTGCGAAGTGGTTGCGGATTGGTAACCGCTTTTATTCCGGGATGTGGTTATGAAATTATACAGATTGCTGTTCCGGAAGCAATGGTCCTATCGGATAAAAATAACACTGTGATTACTAGAATACAATACGATTTTACACCGAATGCGATTGGTATCGGAATGGGAATGGGACAAAACTCGCAAACTCAAAAAGCGCTTTATGATTTTTTAAAAACGAATGCTGTTACATTGATTATTGATGCTGATGCTTTAAACATTTTATCACAAAACAAAGAATGGATTTCATTACTAAGCAATAAGACAATTCTAACGCCTCACAAAAAAGAACTGGAACGTTTAATTGGTACTTGGAAAAACGATGAAGAAAAGTTAGAAAAAGTAATCAAATTTTCCTCTGAAAATAATTTGATAATTGTCATTAAAGGCGCGCCAACATTACTAGTATATAAGAGTACAATCTATGAAAACACTACTGGAAATCAAGCCTTGGCCACTGCAGGAAGTGGCGATGTGTTAACCGGAATAATTACCAGTTTGGTAGCACAAAATTATGAACCTTTAAATGCGGCGATTTTGGGAGTGTACCTTCAAGGATTGACCGCCGATATCGCTTTGCCTGAAACAGGATATGAATCGTTTATCGCTTCTGACATCATCAGTTATTTAGGAAAAGCTTTTTTAAGTCTACGCTAAATTCAAAAAGTCTTTTAACTCGCTATACGTTTTAATTTTAGTGCTAATTTTATCCTTGTTCAAAACACTTTCAATCTGTTGTGGAATCGGTAATTTTATCTTCAATGTCGGCTCCACAATATCCAAAAATTTAATCGGATGAGCGGTTTCTAAAAAGACACCAATGGCATTTTGATGGTTTAGCATTTCACACTTTAATCCTAAATAACCAACGGTACCGTGAGGTTCAGCAATATAGTTGGAGTTGGTGTAAATATTTTGCATTTCAAAAAGCGTCTCTTCGTCGGTGAAACTATAAGAGGTAAAATCGTTGGAAAACGCATTCAAATCGTTATTATACATTTCCTGAATGCGGATAAAATTACTCGGATTCCCAACATCCATTGCATTGGAGATGGTTGCAACAGAAGGCTTCGCTTCGTAAATTCCTTTTTCTAAAAATTTCGGAACGGTATCATTGGCATTCGTCGATGCTACAAAATGCGCAATCGGCAAACCTAATTTTTTGGCAATCACTCCGGCGCAAATATTTCCGAAATTACCACTCGGACAGGAAACGATTAAAGGCTTGTTGTGTTTTTTGAGTTCTTTATACGCAAAGAAAAAGTAGAACATTTGTGGCAACCATCGTGCGATATTTATCGAATTGGCCGAAGTTAAGTTTTTGTGTTGTAAATCGGCATCAAGAAAAGCCATTTTAACCATGTCCTGGCAATCGTCGAAAACACCATCAACTTCGAGTGCTTTGATGTTTTGTCCCAAAGTAGTAAGCTGCCGCTCTTGAATGTCGCTCACTTTTCCGGAAGGATAAAGAATAATTACTTCTACGCCTTTAACTCCCAAAAAACCACTGGCTACAGCACCTCCGGTATCACCAGAAGTAGCTACTAAAACGGTATTTTTAACTTCTTTATCTTTGTTGAAATAGGCCAAACATCTTGACATCCATCGGGCACCAACATCTTTGAAAGCCATAGTGGGTCCGTGAAATAATTCTAGCGAATAAATGTTGTCATCGACTTTCACTAACGGAAAATCGAATGATAAGGTTGCTGCCAAAATTTGTCTTAGCTCTGCTTCCGGAATTTCAGTTCCAACGAATTGTTTGATGGCTTCAAAAGCAATTTCAACATTCAATAAATTTTCGATGTTGTCAAAAAATGATTGTGGTAATTTAGAAATGGTTTCTGGAAAATACAAACCTCTATCAGGAGCTAATCCTTGAATAACGGCTTCTTGGAAAGAAACTTTGTGACTTTTATTATTTAAACTGTAATACTTCATTTGTTATCTATTTACTTCAAACTTCTTACATCTACATTACATTTGTTCCTTGCGGATTTATTTTGGATACATGAATATCGAAAGCAATTCCGGTATTCAAATAACTTTCACTCATCGCATAAGCTACTTTTTTAGCTGCTTCTTGCCCTTTACACAAGGCGAAGATGGACGGTCCGGCACCCGATATTCCTGAGCCTAACGCTCCATTTACTAGTGCGGCATTTTTTACTTCATCAAAATTGGGAATTAACTGTTTCCGCAAAGGTTCAATAATTACGTCTTGCAAGGAACGTCCAATTAATTCGTAATCGCTGGTGTAAATTCCGGCGATCAATCCGCCTAAATTGCCCCATTGGGTGATGGCCGATTTTAAAGAAATCATTGGTGATAAAACGGCTCTAGAATCCGAAGTTTTGACTTCAATATGCGGATGCAAAACTACGGCATACAGTTCACTTGGACTGTCCATTCGAATGACTTCTAACGGATTGTAGCCACGAACTAAAGTAAATCCGCCTAATAGGCAAGGAGCGACGTTGTCTGCATGTTCACTACCACTGGCAATGACTTCACCTTTCATGGCAAAATCGACCAATTCGTGCTTGGTAAATGGTTTTCCTAGTAATTCGTTGATTCCGAAAACAGCTCCGGCCGCACTGGCTGACGAACTGCCAATACCACTTCCTGCTTTTATTTTTTTGTGGATTTCAATCTCAAATCCGTAATCGATATTTACCTTTTGTAGTAAAGCTAAAGCAGCAACTCCAGCTACATTCTTTTCAGTTTCTAACGGTAGATCGGCACCGGTAATCTTCGTTATCCGGATGCCTTTTTCTGAAGACTTCCGGATGATCATTTCATCACCGATAGTTTCGAGACATAATCCCATTACATCGAAACCGCAATTGAGATTGGCGATGGTAGCTGGACAGAATATTTTTATTTCGTTCATTTTTTGATTAGCTGAGTAATTGAATTAAACGTTTCCGATTCGGATAACATCGGCGAAAATTCCAGAAGCAGTTACTGCTGCTCCGGCTCCAGCTCCTTTAATTAACAAAGGTTGATCGACATATCGGTCGGTATAAAACTGAACGATATTATCTTTTCCTTCTAAATTGTAAAACGGACTGTCGGAAGGAATGAATTGCAATCCGACGCTGGCTTTACCGTTTTCAAAAGAAGCTACAAATTTTAAGCGGCTTTCTTTTTGTTTGGCTTCCGCTAAAAGATTTTCAAAATGTGCAGCATGTTTGGTTAGCGATTTAAAAAAATCGTCATTACTGGTGGTATTCATACATGCGGAAGGAAGGAATGAATTATTGGTAATATCTTCAATTTCCATTTGATAACCGCTTTCACGAATTAAAATTAAAATCTTTCTGGCTACATCAACTCCACTTAAATCAATTTTCGGGTCAGGTTCTGTAAATCCTTGTACGCCAGCTTCTTTTACAACATCGTGAAAGTTATAAGTATCGCTGAAATTATTAAAAATAAAATTCAAGCTTCCCGATAAAACGGCATTGATACGGTTGACTTTATCTCCAGACGCAATAAGGTGTTTTAACGTGTCGATAATTGGCAATCCGGCACCAACATTGGTTTCAAATAAGAAAGGCGCATTGTACTTTCGTGATAACGATTTTAAGTTCTTGTAATTTTCATATTGTGAGGAACAGGCAATTTTATTACAGGTTACCACAGCAATATTTTGCTTTAGAAATTGATCGTAAATCGATGCAATAGCTTCGTTGGCCGTAATATCTACAAAAATACTATTCCGTAAATTAAGTCCTTTGGCACGGGCAATAAAATCGCTTACGTTGGCCGTTTCTCCATTATCTAATGATGTTTTCCAATCTTTTAACGACATTCCTTCTTCATCAAAAAACATTTTTCTGGAATTGGATAAGGCGATGACACGCAAATTAATTTTCAAGTTTTCTTTCAAGAATTTCTTTTGCTGGTTGATTTGGTCGATGAATTTCTCACCAACATTTCCAACGCCCATAACGAATAAATTTAATTGTTTGGTATTGTCTTCAAAGAAACGTTCGTGTAATGTGTTTAGTGCTTTTTTGACATCTTTCTCATTAATAACAACAGAAATATTTCGTTCCGAAGCACCTTGTGCAATAGCGCGAATATTCACATTATTCTTTCCTAAAGTGCTGAACATTTTCCCACTCAAACCTTGATGATTTTTCATGCTTTCGCCCACTAATGCTACTATACATAAGTCCTTCTCAACGATGCAAGGATCTATTTTATTTTGTGCAATTTCGATTTCAAAAGTGGTGTCGATAGCGCTTTTTGCTTTATCGGCATCCTGATTTAGAATTCCGATGCAAATCGAATGCTCTGAAGAAGCTTGCGTAATGAAAATCACATTGATATTGTGCTGCGACAATACTTCGAATAAACGTTTCGAAGAACCTGCAACACCAATCATTCCCGAACCTTCTAATGTCAATAAAGAAATCCCATCAATATGCGTAATCCCTTTGATTGGATTAGTATGGGCTTCAGGAGTGCTGGATATTAAGGTACCATACGCTTCAGGTTCAAACGTATTTTTTATCCAAATTGGAATATTGGCTTTCAGTACAGGTTGAATAGTCGGCGGATACAGTACTTTCGCTCCGAAATGCGATAACTCCATCGCTTCTTGGTACGAAATCGATTCGATAGGTTGGGCTTGTTTGACAATTTTCGGATTAGCAGTGAACATTCCGTTGACGTCGGTCCAAATTTCTAAAGAAGATGCATTCACACCATTGGCAATAATCGCAGCCGTATAATCGGAACCGCCACGTCCTAGTGTTGTAGAATTCCCATCTACATCAGCAGCAATAAATCCGGGTAATAAAACCACTTGCGATTTATTAGTGTCGAAGTAATCACCGATTAGCTTATTGGTGATTTCAAAATCGACTGCCGCTTTACCAAAATTAGAATTGGTTTTAATTAAATCGCGACTGTCTTTAAAATTGCTATTCGGAATGGTTTGTTGTAAAGCAGTTGCTATAATTTGCGACGACAACAATTCGCCAAATCCTGCAATAGCATCGGCAGTTCTAGGCGATAGTTCTCCCAATAAATAACAACCATCCAATAAGGTTTGCAATTGGTTGATTTGACTGTTCACTTTTATAAGCAATTGATTTTGATTGGCATTATCGACCAAACTCGCAATCGCTTCAAAATGTTTTTGCTTGAGCTCTTCGATGTTGTCTTTGTACGTCTCGTTTTTAGAAGCTGCATTTTTAGAAGCATTAATCAACATATCGGTCACGCCACTTAATGCCGAAACCACGACAGCTAATTTATTTTGAATTGCTTTTTGATTAACGATTTCGAGAACCAATTTAATATTTTGTGCATTGGCAACCGAAGTTCCGCCAAATTTTAATACGATCATTTTGTAAATTTTTATTGAATATCAAGATTTTTTCTCTTTCTTTCGAAAGAACATATAGAAGGGATTATATGTGAAAATTATACCCCAAACGGGGTTGTAGTTGTAGTTGATGTAGTGCCAACGAAGGTTGCAACCAAAGATTTGGTTGTGAATAAAGACAATATACTATTTGTTTTATTAAGCATACATTTCAAAAGTAGCATTTTTTAGTTAGTAAAAAAATAAACGCAGTATTTTTGTGAATATCACAACATTATGCGGATAAAATAGTTGCTTTATTTTCATCTCTACCTTAATTACAGTCAAAATTTATAGAATTCTCAATAAAATAGCGGAAGAAATAGTTGCTTTTTAACAATTGTTTGCGGAATTTTGAAGACATTTTTTATCAATTCAATGGAAACAATACATTATATAAGTTCAGAATTACTGCAATTAGAGACATTGCAAGAAATCATTTCACAAAATCAATCTATTGCACTTTCGGAAGAAGCTAAAATCAATATTCAGAAATGTCGTGATTATTTGGACAAAAAAATGGCGAATGATGGAGAACCGATTTACGGAATTAACACTGGATTTGGTTCACTGTGTAATGTTAAAATATCCAACGAAAACTTATCACAACTTCAGGAAAACTTAGTTAAATCGCATGCGTGCGGAACAGGTGATGTGGTTCCGAATGAAATTGTAAAAATCATGTTGTTGCTGAAAATCCAATCATTGAGTTACGGACATTCTGGCGTTCAATTACAAACCGTAGAACGATTGGTTGATTTTTATAATAATGATGTATTACCTATAATTTATACACAAGGTTCGTTAGGAGCAAGTGGCGATTTGGCTCCACTAGCCCATTTATCATTGCCACTTTTAGGAGAAGGAGAAGTTTTTTTCGAAGGTGAAAAAGTATATTCGTTTGTCGTATTGAAGAAGTTCAATTGGCAACCTATCGTACTGCAATCCAAAGAAGGTTTGGCTTTATTAAACGGAACACAGTTCATGAGTGCTTATGGATGTTATATCCTATTAAAAGCGATGAAATATTCGTATTTGGCGGATGTGATTTCTGCTATTTCATTGGAAGGATTTGATGGCAGAATAGAGCCATTTGATGAATTGATTCATTTTATACGACCGCATAAAGGACAAATAGTGACCGCGCAACGCATGAAGCAATTGTTGCAAGACAGTGAAATAATCGCGCAGAAGAAAGAACATGTTCAGGATCCGTATTCGTTTCGTTGTATTCCGCAAGTGCACGGCGCTTCGAAAGACACGATTGATTATGTGAAAAAAGTATTCAAAACCGAGATCAATTCGGTTACCGACAATCCTAATATATTTAGAGAAAGTGATGTAATTATTTCAGGCGGGAATTTTCACGGACAGCCTTTGGCTTTAGCTTTGGATTTCTTAGGAATTGCATTGGCTGAATTGGGAAGTATCTCTGAAAGAAGAACCTACCAATTGATTTCCGGTTTGCGAGGTTTACCCGCATTCTTGGTTGATAATCCGGGATTGAATTCGGGGTTTATGATTCCGCAATACACTGCAGCCAGCATCGCAAGTCAGAACAAACAATTGGCTACTCCAGCGAGTATTGACAGTATTGTTTCGAGCAACGGACAAGAAGACCATGTGAGTATGGGTGCCAATGCGGCGACAAAGTGTTTGAAAATAATGGAAAATATTGAACGTATTTTGGCAATTGAATTAATGAATGCTTCTCAGGCGATTGAATTTAGAAAACCGTTACAATCAAGTAATTTTATTGAAATGTTTTTGAAATCGTATCGGGAAGTCGTTCCGTTTGTAAAAGAGGATCGCATTTTACATTATGATATTGAAAACTCGGTTGCGTTTTTGAATAGTTTTTTGATAGATGAGACGGTTTTATAAAAACAAACTCAACAATCCTAAGAAAGCTGGAATGCTTTGGACATATAGTATTCGTTTAGAAACCGTAACTGCGCCATAAATTCCGGCTATCAATACACAAGTAAGAAAAAAAACTGCCACGTTTTTACTCCACATAACATCCGAAATATACAACGACCAAATCAATCCAAAAGCCAAAAAGCCGTTATACAATCCTTGATTGGCAGCCATAACTTTGGTCTTTTCGAACATATCGGCTGGAATGGTTTTGAAAACTTTTCTACCATGTGTTGTCCATACAAACATTTCCAACCATAAAATATAAAGGTGAATGAATGCAACAAATCCGATGATAATTTGAGAAATTAATGTCATAGCTAGTCGTTTTCGTTAAATATCCTTTCAATTCTTTTATCGGGAACTAACCACATCAGCGCAACAAAAATATAAATAGCTCCAGCAACAACTGGGTAATAATTTGCAAAAACAATAGCAATAAAATACAAAATAGGAGATGATTTTCCTTTGTAATCTTTACCTAAAGCTCTAGCCAGTAAGGAATCTTTGCCGTGGTGTTTTAAAATTACGTTTTGTAAAATAAAATACGCAACGCCATTCATAAACAAAATTACGCCGTACATCATCATTGGAAAAGGAGCAAAGTGATTTTCGCCAATTAAGGCAGTTACAAAGGGAATCAGCGACAACCAAAATAGCAAATGTAAATTGGCCCAAAGAATGCTTCCGTTGACACGCTTTACCGTATGCATCATGTGATGGTGGTTGTTCCAGTATATTCCGATGTAGATAAAACTTAAAATGTAACTAAAAAATTTAGGTAGCATAGGGCGTAAAGCTTCCCAATCAATTCCTTCCGGAACTTTAAACTCCAATACCATAATCGTTATGATAATAGCTAAAACGCCGTCACTAAAAGCTTCCAATCTATTTTTATTCGTACGCTTAACTGTTTAGAGTTCCCAAAGTTTTATGGATTTTTCGCTTGTGGGTTGTTCTTTTCAACGTTTTGTCTCCCGAAATTACGCTGATATTGCCGTCAATTTCCATCATGGCTAATTTGACTTCTTTATAGGTTTCAACACCGTGTTCTCGAATTACTTCGTCTAATTCGTCGGAAGAAATTTCCAATTTACTCAATATTTTGAAATCTATTTTCCCGTCGTGAATTAAAATTTTTGGCTTGTCTTGAATAAAGTCACTCATTGATTTAAACCGATACATTACTTTCTTCAAAAAATAATTTAGGCAAAAGAGCGCCAATGCAGCTACCAATCCGCCGTAGAGCGAAGTATTATTTCCAACCATCGCGTTTTGAACAGAGTTGCTAATCAATAAAATCAGAATGACATCGGCAGTATTGAGTTGCGAAAGTTCTTTTTTGCCAAATATACGCAGGGCGATTACCATAAAGAGGTAAACGGCAACACTTCGAATAACAATATCTAAATAGGGATTCATTATTAATGCAGTTTGCGTTTAATATTATTTTCGATAGCCATAATCATTTCTCCGGCTATGTCCTTATTTGTAGCTCCTTCAATTCCCTCTAATCCTGGTGATGAATTGACTTCCAATAATAAAGGCCCTTTAGACGAGCGAATGATATCAACCCCAGCCACCTTTAAATCCATTGCTTTAGCCGCTTTTATTGCCATTTTTTTCTCTTCGGTTGTTGGTTTAACAACCGAAGCAGTTCCACCCATATGAATGTTAGCTCTGAATTCTCCGGGAGCAGCTTCTCGTTGCATTGATGCTACTACTTTTCCGTCTACAACAAATAATCGGAGGTCTTTCCCGTCGGCTTCTTTTATAAACTCCTGAACTAAAATATTGGCATTTAGACTTTTGAAAGCGTTAATTACGGATTCGGCTGCTTTTTTGGTTTCTGCTAAAACAACACCCTTGCCCTGAGTTCCTTCTAATAACTTGACAATTAATGGCGGACCACCAACCATTTTAATCAAATCATCAGTATCTAAAGGAGAATTTGCAAATCCAGTGGTTGGAATATCGACCCCGTTTCTTAATAATAACTGAAGAGAAAATAATTTATCACGGGATTGCGTAATGGCGGCAGCCGAATTCAAACAATAAATTTTCATTGCTTCAAATTGCCTAGTCAACGCACATCCGTAAAATGTGATACTCGGACGAATTCTAGGAATTACGGCATCAAAATTGTCTAAAACTTTACCTCCTCGATAGTGAATTTCGGGATTGTTTGCATCTAATTTCATGTAACATTCCTTTATGTTAAGAAAGTGCATTTCATGTCCACGCATCTCACCTGCTTCCATAATTCTACGGTTACTATACAAATCAGGATTGCTAGCCAAAAGGCCAATTCGTAATCCTGAATTTTTAACTTCATAATTTACATATAGCTCTTTTAAGTTTTCCATTGAAGCTTGTCCAAGTAAGTATTGTTTCTCGGGATCGACTAATATTCTGCCGCTCATTGCTTCACGTCCTAAAAGCATTCGAAAACCCATTGAATCTCGATTAGTCAAAGTCATTTCTATAGCCCAGGAATCAGTACCAATTTTTAAATTTGTTTGGATAACGTAGCGTTGTTCTCTATATCCGCTGGAACTTTTTACAACTCGCTTGTCAATCAATAAAGCTTCGCAATGAATTACGGTTTTTAGATTATTCTGAATTGGATTGATGTCAAATTTTACCCAATTGATTCCTTCCTTACGGAAAGGGGCAATATTTATGGCATGTAAAGCCGAGGTTTTCGCACCTGAATCTACTCGTGCTTTTATAGCAGGAATGCCGAGTTCGGGAAAGGAACACCATTCTTCTGAACCTAATATAATTTTGTTTTGAGGCATATTTTAAAAATGAAAAACCACGAATTCTCGATAAAAATAACTAGTATTCGGGAATTCGTGGCTAAAATTTAATTAGAGTTTACTTCGTTGGCTTTTCTGTTTTTTTAACTTTCACAGTTAATTCGTCAGAACCATCTTCGATATCCATAAAAATTTCATCACCAGAATGGATTTTAGAGGTGATGATTTCTTCTGCTAAAGTATCTTCAACATATTTCTGAATGGCTCTTTTTAGTGGACGCGCACCGAATTGTCTATCAAAACCTTTCTCGGCGATATACGCTTTTGCTTTGTCCGATAAGTTCAATTTGTATCCTAATTCCGCCACACGAGCGTATAACTTTTTCAATTCGATTTCGATAATCAAATCGATATCGTGTTTTTCCAAGGCATTGAAAACAATAACATCATCAATTCTATTTAAGAATTCAGGAGCAAAAGTTTTCTTAAGGGCATTTTCGATAATGCTTTTTGAATTGTCATCGGCTTGTGCTACTTTAGCAGCAGTACCGAATCCAACACCTTGACCAAAATCTTTCAACTGACGTGCTCCAACATTGGAAGTCATGATGATGATAGTATTTTTAAAATCGATCTTACGGCCCAAACTGTCCGTTAAATATCCATCATCTAAGACTTGTAATAACATATTAAAAACATCGGGATGTGCTTTTTCAATTTCGTCTAAAAGCACGACGCAATAAGGTTTTCGTCTAACTTTTTCAGTCAATTGTCCACCTTCTTCATAACCTACATATCCTGGAGGCGCACCCACTAAACGGGAAATGGCAAATTTCTCCATGTATTCACTCATGTCGATACGGATAAGTGCATCTTCCGAATCAAACAATTCTTTTGCCAATACTTTTGCCAATTGGGTTTTACCAACTCCGGTTTGTCCTAGGAAAATAAAGGAACCAATTGGACGATTCGGATCTTTCAATCCAGCGCGGTTTCGTTGGATAGAACGAGCGATTTTTAAAACAGCCTCGTTTTGTCCAACTACTTTATTTTGAATAAGTTCAGGTAGATTAGCTAATTTATTGCTTTCCGTTTGAGCGATACGATTTACAGGAATTCCGGTCATCATCGAAACCACATCGGCAACGTTGTCTTCGGTGACTTGAATACGATTACTTTTAGAATCTTCTTCCCATTGTTCTTGTGCAATGGATAAGTCTTTTTCTAAACGTTTTTCATCATCGCGAAGTTTTGCCGCTTCTTCATATTTCTGTCTTTTTACAACTGAATTTTTTAGTTCACGAACTTCTTCCAATTGACGTTCTAAATCCAAAATCTGCTTCGGAACATCAATATTAGTTATATGAACTCGAGAACCTGCTTCGTCTAAAGCATCAATTGCTTTGTCTGGTAAAAAACGTTCCGACATATAGCGATTGGTTAGCTTTACACAAGCTTCAATAGCTTCATCAGTATACGTAACATTGTGATGATCTTCGTATTTATTTTTGATGTTATTTAAGATGATGATTGTTTCATCAACAGATGTTGGTTCAACAATTACCTTTTGAAAACGTCTTTCTAAAGCGCCGTCTTTTTCAATATATTGGCGATATTCATCTAGTGTAGTAGCTCCAATACATTGTATTTCGCCTCTAGCTAAAGCAGGCTTGAACATATTGGAGGCATCAAGTGAGCCTGTAGCGCCACCAGCTCCAACAATGGTATGAATTTCATCAATAAAAAGAATAATATCGTCGTTCTTTTCTAATTCATTCATTACGGCTTTCATTCGCTCTTCAAATTGTCCACGGTATTTTGTACCAGCAACTAAGCTGGCTAAATCCAGTGTAACAACTCGTTTGTTAAACAGAATTCTTGAAACTTTCTTTTGGATAATTCGCAAGGCTAAACCTTCCGCAATTGCAGATTTACCCACCCCAGGTTCACCAATTAAAAGAGGATTGTTTTTCTTTCTTCGACTTAAAATTTGTGAAACCCTTTCAATTTCTTTTTCGCGACCAACAACAGGGTCTAGTTTTCCTTCTTCCGCCATTTCCGTTAAATCACGACCAAAATTATCTAAGACAGGTGTCTTTGATTTTTTATTGGATTTATTTGCTGGATTATTAAAGTTACCTTCTTTAGTGCTGTCATCTTGTCCTGAATCTTCATTAAAAGATTCGTTTTTTGGTAGATTTTCTAAAAAATCATCTTCGTTTGGTGTCATATTTAAATATTGGTCTTTGGCCAAATCATAATCAATTTTTAATTTATTGAGCAATTTGGTCGTTGGGTCATTTTCATTTCTCAAGATGCATAAAAGCAAATGAGCTGTACTTATTGAGGAACTTTGGAAAACTTTTGCTTCCAGAAAAGTAGTCTTTAGAGCTCTTTCTGCTTGACGCGTCAAGTGCAAATTTTTCTTATCGTTATTAGTATCAATGTTGGGATTGGCCGGACTTAATATTTCAACTTTCTTTCTCAAATGATCTAAATCAACCGAAAGATTGTTTAAAATAGTAATTGCCTTACCATTTCCATCTCTTAAAATACCAAGCATAAGATGCTCTGTGCCAATAAAGTCATGTCCTAGTCGAAGGGCTTCTTCTTTACTGTAAGTGATTACATCTTTGACTCTTGGTGAAAAATTATCATCCATATAATGTAGGTATTATGATTGTAAATTTAGTGAATTTCGTTCTCTAAACAAAAACTATTCCTTACTAAATGCGCTGTCAGTAAATTGACAAAAAAATAGTCATATAAAATAGTACTGCTTACTACTATTTATTAACCAAATAACAACACAAATTTGTTAATAAATCATTGAAATTACACTACAAAAATTCTTTTAAAAACAGCAAAAAGACGTATATTGCACGTTTTGAATTTAAACTAATATTTATAATAAATTAAGCATATGTCTGACGGAGAAAAGTTAATTCCAATTAACATTGAAGACGAAATGAAATCAGCATACATCGATTATTCGATGTCTGTTATTGTATCAAGAGCATTGCCTGACGTACGTGATGGTTTAAAACCGGTTCACAGAAGAGTACTTTACGGAATGTATGATTTAGGAGTTTTTTCGAATAAAGCACACAAGAAATCAGCGAGAATTGTTGGAGAAGTTTTAGGTAAGTACCATCCACACGGTGATACATCAGTTTATGATGCGATGGTTCGTATGGCACAAGAATGGAGTTTACGTTATCTTTTAATCGACGGCCAAGGAAATTTCGGATCTGTTGATGGCGATAGTCCAGCTGCCATGCGATACACAGAAGCCCGAATGAAAAAAATGTCGGAAGACATTATGGCAGATATCGACAAAGAAACGGTTGATTTTAAATTAAACTTTGACGATACTTTATACGAGCCAACTGTAATGCCTACAAGGGTTCCGAATTTATTAATTAATGGAGCGTCTGGAATTGCAGTCGGAATGGCAACCAACATGGCACCACACAACATCACCGAAGTTATCGATGGAACGCTTGCCTATATCGATAATGAAGAAATAGAAATCGACGAATTGATGAACCATATCAAAGCTCCCGATTTTCCAACAGGAGGTGTAATTTATGGTTATGAAGGTGTTCGTGAAGCATTCAAAACAGGTCGTGGACGAATCGTGATGAGAGCTAAAGTTGGTTTTGAAGAAGTGGATGGAAGGGAATCAATTATTGTAACTGAAATTCCATACCAAGTCAATAAAGCTGAAATGATCAAAAAAACAGCGGATTTGGTCAATGATAAAAAAATCGAAGGAATTGCTAATATCCGCGATGAATCGGATAGAAATGGAATGCGGATTGTTTATATCCTTAAACGTGATGCAGTTGCCAATGTCGTATTAAATACATTGTACAAATTCACACAATTACAATCTTCTTTTAGTGTTAATAATATTGCATTGGTAAAAGGAAGACCTCAGATGTTAAATCTGAAAGATTTGATTCACTATTTCGTTGAACACCGTCATGAAGTGGTGGTAAGAAGAGCACAATTTGATTTAAGGAAAGCCGAAGAAAGAGCTCACATTTTAGAAGGATTAATCATAGCTTCGGATAATATTGATGAAGTAATTAAATTAATTCGTGCCTCTAAAGATGGTGACGAAGCAAGAACGAAATTAATAGAACGATTTAATTTATCCGAAATGCAAGCGCGTGCCATTGTAGAAATGCGTTTGCGTCAGTTAACTGGACTTGAACAAGACAAATTACGAGCAGAGTATGCTGAAATAATGAAGTTAATTCAATATTTGAAAGACTTATTGGCGAGTAAAGAAATGCGAATGCAAGTGATTAAAGATGAATTGGCTGAAATTAGAGATAAATACGGCGATGCCCGTCGTTCAACTATTGAATATGCTGGTGGAGATGTAAGTATTGAAGATTTAATTGCTGATGAGAATGTGGTAATTACCATTTCTCATGCTGGATATATCAAACGTACTTCTTTATCGGAATATAAAACACAGAATAGAGGAGGGGTTGGACAAAAAAGTGCTGCAACTAGAGATCAGGATTTCTTAGAGCATTTGTTTGTCGCCACCAATCACAATTATCTTTTAATATTTACACAAAAAGGAAAATGTTTCTGGATGCGTGTGTATGAAATTCCGGAAGGAAGTAAAACCAGTAAAGGAAGAGCACTTCAAAATCTTATTAATATCGAAAGTGACGATAAAGTAAAAGCGTTCATTTGTACTAAAGATTTAAAAGACGAAGATTACATCAAGAGTCACTATGTAATTATGGCGACCAAACAAGGTCAAGTAAAGAAAACCTCTTTAGAGAAATATTCACGTCCTAGAGTCAATGGTGTTGCTGCTATTACCATTAAAGACGATGATGAATTATTAGAAGCCAAATTAACTAATGGTGAAAGTCAAGTGTTAATTGCTGTGAAGTCTGGTAAACTAGTTCGTTTTGAAGAAGGAAAAACACGTCCGATGGGAAGAACTGCTTCTGGAGTGCGAGGAATTACTTTACAAGATGCTAACGACGAAGTTATCGGCATGGTTTCTGTTAACGACATGGAAAGTGAAATTCTTGTTGTTGCTGAAAACGGTTACGGAAAACGTTCTTCAATTGATGAATACCGAATCACAAATCGTGGAGGTAAAGGAGTTAAAACGTTAAACATTACAGAAAAAACAGGAAAATTAATTTCCATCAATAGCGTTACAGATGCCGATGATTTAATGATTATCAACAAATCGGGATTAACAATAAGAATGGAAGTTTCTGATTTGCGTGTTATGGGAAGAGCAACGCAAGGTGTTCGATTGATAAACATCAAAGAAAACGATTCGATTGCTGCTGTAACCAAAGTGATGAAAGAAGATGAAGTTGATGAAGTGGAATTGGATGAAAATGGTGATGTAATTGTTTATCAAATTGCGGATGATGCCGATGAAATAATTCTAGATTCAGAATCCGAAGACACCATTGAAAACGCTGAGGAAGAACAAGAATAAAAAATTAAATTAACCAACTATAAAAGCCATTTATCCTAATAATTATTATTTAAGATACTATGGCTTTTTTATTTCAAATATTACAAATCAAATACAATTATTATGAAAATTAATAAACTAATTATTGCCGGTGCTATATTTATTTCTATCGCGTCGTATGCTCAAAAAGACGAGTTAAAAACATTAAAGAAAATTTATTCAAAAGAAACGCCATCTCCTGATGATGTGAAAGAATTTAAAGAGATTCTCGTAAAATTAGAACCTCTTGCAAAAGAAGAAGCAGACAAGGTATATCTAAATTATTATAAAGCAGTTTCACCTCAAATTGAAATGGCTTCGTTAGGAACAAATGTCGCTCCAAGTTTTGCTCAAATGCAAAAGTTTTTTTCACCTAAAGCAATTGCCGATATAACTTCTGGTTATCTAGCAACATTAGATTACGAAGCAAAAACAGGAAAAAAAGTGTTTACCGATGATATTAACGAAGATATTCCTGTTATTAATAATGTCCTTGTAAATGTTGCTATTTCTCTTGGAAAAGCAAAAAAAGACAAAGAAGCATCGGATGTTTTATATTCTGCTTACCAATTAAATAAAAAAGATCAGGAAAAGTTGTTTTATGCTGCTAGTTACGCGGTTAACGGTAAAGACTTTGACAGCGCTTTAAAATATTATCAAGAGTTAAAAGCGTTGAATTATTCTGGTGAGGGAACTTTGTATTATGCTACAAATAAAACAGGTGGTGCTGAAGAATCGTTTGCCACAAAAAACCAAAGAGATATCTTTATTAAAGCAGGAACACATGAAAAACCACGAGAGGAAAAAATCAGTTCCAAAAGAGGGGAAATCTATAGAAATATTGCGCTTATTCTTGTAGACAAAGGCAGAACTGAAGAAGCAAAAACAGCCTACGCCGATGCAATAAAAGCCAATCCAAATGATAACTCCTTATTAATTAATGAAGCCAATTTATATTTAACGTTAAAAGAATATGATACATATACACGATTAGTAAATGAAGCATTGGCTAAAGAACCGAATAATCCGGTTTTGTATTTTAATTTAGGAGTCGTAAGTGGTGAATCGAATAAAGTTGATATTGCTGAAGGATATTATAAAAAAGCAATCGAAATTGACCCCAACTATTTTAATGCCTACCTAAATTTAGCAGAAATAAAAATGCGAAGCGACCAAAAATATGTCGATGAAATTAACAAATTAGGGACATCCGATAAAGATTTAAAAAGATATGAAGTTTTAAAAATCGATAGAAACAAAAATTTCATGCTCATTTTACCAATTCTAGAAAAAGCTGTAGAACTTAAACCTGAAAATGAAGACGCTAAAAAAACATTATTAAGTGTTTATCGTGCATTAGAAATGACCGACAAAGCGAAAGAGTTGAAAGCAAAAATGTAATCCAATTTCAAAATAAAAAAATGCTCACCTAAGAAGTGAGAATTTTTTTTATATAATCTTTTTGATAACTCTCAATCGATGTGTATGTCTGTTTTGCTCAGCGTTATAGATTCCCAAATGATCCAATCGATCAATTCGCACTTTACCACTTGCGTGGATGATGTAATTGTTTTCCAAAATAATTCCGACGTGAATAATTTTCCCTTCTTCATTGTCAAAAAAAGCCAAATCACCTGGTTCACTTTCTTCAATAAAACTCAATACTTCGCCTTGGCTCGACTGTTGTGAAGCATCGCGGAGCAATTTATAACCATTTAATTTGTAAACCATCTGCGTAAATCCAGAGCAATCAATTCCAAATGGCGTTTTCCCACCCCATAAATAAGGTGAATTCAAATACAAAAAGGAAGTTGTTACAATGTCTTTTTTAGATTT
The DNA here is from genome assembly GCA_031387085.1 of Flavobacteriales bacterium. Classification (GTDB taxonomy): domain Bacteria; phylum Bacteroidota; class Bacteroidia; order Flavobacteriales; family Flavobacteriaceae; genus Flavobacterium. The sequence goes on from JANNCY010000141.1 coordinate 46,080, forward strand.
TACACCACTCACTCTCAAACCTTCAAAATCATAATTTTCACTGTTGATATCACTGTGATGTAAAAAAGACAACGACGCACCAATAGTAATCGGAAGCAACGCATTGTTGGGAGCAATAATGTATTCTACTAAATCCGAATTCAGAATTACCGCTTCTTTCGATAAGGTGTAAAAATTTTCTTCCGAAATCGATTGGAATTGTTTGCTGTCTATCCAACCTTCATATTCGTCATATTGTAATTTAATCTTCGTCCATTGTTTAGCGGTTTCTACAATCTCGAAATGTTCACCAAACAACACTTGAGAAACGATTTCGCTTCTGTCATTCGGTTCTAAACGCAAAGGAATTATAGATAAATTACAAATACCAAACATTCAAATTGAATTGATAATTGATAATTGATAATTTTATTAATTATTAATTGTCAATTGTTAATTATTAATTATTTACGCTTTTTCAATCACTATTGCCGAAGCACCACCTCCACCATTACATATTGCTGCAGCACCAATTTTTGCATTGTTCTGATGTAATATATTAATCAAAGTCACTACGATTCTCGCACCCGAACATCCAAGAGGATGACCTAATGAAACCGCACCACCATTAACATTTACTTTCGCACTATCTATTCCTAAAATTTTGGCATTGGCCAAGCCAACCACTGAAAAAGCTTCGTTGAACTCAAAATAATCAACATCAGACAGCGATAAACCAGCTTTAGTTAATGCTTTTGGCAATGCTTTCGCCGGAGCAGTCGTAAACCATTTTGGTTCTTGTGCTGCATCAGCGTATGATTTAATATAAGCCAAGGGTTTCAATCCCATTGCAATGGCTTTTTCTTCACTCATTAATATTACCGCAGCAGCACCATCATTTATAGTTGACGCATTAGCAGCGGTAACGGTTCCATCTTTTGTGAAAGCGGGATTTAAACTCGGAATTCTATCCAACTTTACATTACTGTATTCTTCGTCTTTAGTGACCATAATCGGGTCACCTTTTCGTTGTGGAACGGCAACCGGAACTATTTCCGCATCAAACTTCCCTGCATCCCAAGCTTTAGCAGAACGCTCATACGATTGAATTGCGAAAGCATCTTGTTCTTCACGCGATATTTTATATTCCGATGCACATAAATCAGCAGAAACACCCATAGCATTGTTGTCGTAAGCATCCACTAATCCATCTTTTTGCATTCCGTCTTGCATCGATGTTGGTCCAAATTTAACACCATTTCGTAAATGAACGTAATGTGGAATTAAACTCATGTTTTCCATACCACCAGCGACGACAATTTCGGCATCACCATTCATAATAGCTTGAGCTCCAAACATAATCGATTTCATTCCAGAGGCACACACTTTATTGACAGTAGTACAGACAACATCATTTGATAAACCAGCATAAAGTGCTGCTTGCCTTGCGGGTGCTTGACCTACACCAGCTTGAACTACATTCCCCATGAATACTTCATCTACCAATTTAGGATCTAAATTAATTTTATCTAAAGCTCCTTTTATAGCTGCAGCACCAAGTTGTGAAGCAGGAACAGTTGATAATGATCCCATAAAACTTCCGATTGGAGTTCGTACAGCAGAAACTATAACTACCTTTTTGTTCATTTCAAATATTTGTTAAATTATTCGGTTGCAAATTTAGTATTTTTTCAGCAAATTTGGTTTTTCGGATCATCTTTATTTGTATATCATACAAAAAGCATTTAAAACAAAAAAACCTTCTTTTTCAAGAAGGTTTTTTTTAAATTGCAGAATTCATTCGTGAGCGCAGAAGGATTCGAACCTTCGACCGCCTGCTTAGAAGGCAGGTGCTCTATCCAGCTGAGCTATGCACCCATTTTTGTTTTAAAACTTAATGGAAAGTTTATTGGGGTGGCAGGATTATTTCATGATCCTGTTAAGGTTTGTTGTAAATTAAAGCAAAGCTTCAATTTAAATAAACCTTTACGTTTTTTTATGAAAATGAATTTTCTAAAAAACCTCCACGCTTTATTTTGTCGGGGTGGCAGGATTCGAACCTGCGGCCTCCTGCTCCCAAAGCAGGCGCGATAACCGGGCTACGCTACACCCCGAAGACAAAAAAAGCGGAGAGTAAGGGATTCGAACCCTTGGTACAGTTTCCCATACGCATGTTTAGCAAACATGTCCTTTCGGCCACTCAGGCAACTCTCCAAATTCAATATATAATATAAGAACTTTTCTCTTTAAGCGGTTGCAAATGTAATGTTTGATTATAATATTTACAACTATTTAGTTTGTTTTTTTTAAGTATCACAATCAAATAAAAAGAATGACTTAGTAATCAAATATATACAGTTATTTCTAAATTTTATTTTTGTTCACAATTGGAAAAGTTCTGCTTACTGTCTTACAAAAATCCTTTTTATTTCTTATATTGTCCTAAATTTACAACAATGAAAAAATACACATTCCTCACTTCGCTTTTTTTTCTTTTAGTTCTTATTAGTTGTAAAGCAACAGATCCTTCCAAAAGGAAAGAGGCGTTAAAAAGCAACTATTTAAAAGGTAATTCGATTGCCTTGGAAAATGTAAACGACACCACATTCGTTAACTTAAAAAGTGCCAGTAAGGATTTCATCGTAGATATGAAGTATGCTACAAACGATAATTTCATGAAACAAGTGGTGTATGATTGTGATGAATGTTACTTGCGATATAAAACGATAAAACAATTAATGGAAGCCAATGCCGATTTTTTAAAATTGGGTTACCGTATAAAAATATTTGATTGTTATCGACCTTTAGATATCCAAAAAAAAATGTGGGAAATAGTTCCCAATGCCGATTATGTAGCCGATCCCAAAAGAGGTTCCGTACACAATAGAGGAGGAGCAATCGACATTACTTTAGTGGATAAAGACGGTAAAGAACTCGATATGGGAACAGCATTTGATTTTTTCGGAGTAGAAGCAAGGCATGATTACCAAAATCTTTCGGACGATGTAAAGAAAAACAGAGCGCTTTTAAAAGAAACGATGCTCAAACACAACTTCAAATCTTTTGATTCCGAATGGTGGCATTATAATTTAACAGCCGGATTGTACGATAAAATTGCCAATTTTAAATGGGAATGTAATTAATCAATGATGCATTTCAAATAGTTTACAAAATAGGCATCAGGATGGTACGTTTGGTTGTCGATTTCTGAAATCAAATCATTCTTGATAATATAATCCACTGTATCGGTTGTATACTTAATCCGCATCAAAACTATTGGCGAGTTTTGTAACGATTCTAAAGTATCTTTCATAAAAAGAAAATATCCCAATAAAATTCGGTTATTTACATTCGCATTTTTAATAGCTTCCCCACATGTTTCACTGTCAATTGCAACTAGTGTGATTATTTTATTGTCACTTAACTGTAGAAATACTTTTGAAGTTTTATCAAAACATTTTGCCGGAATAAAATCATTACTTTTCTGAATTAGTTGCACTTTTAAAGAAGGCAATCCATCGGCATTTACCAATGAAAAAAATACTGTAGCTTGTGTATTGCCAAAGGTTCTTTCATGCATTATATATTCTTTCGTCGCTTTATAGGTCCCCAAACTATCGCTAACGTTGGTGTTGTATTCGCAATTTTTCTGAGCAAAACTCAAGCAACATTGTAAGCAAAAAATTAGTACAATTATCTTTTTCATTTACTATTTATTTTAGTGCAAAGTAATACAATTTTACTGTCATTAATGGTAGTTGTGAAAAAACTGTATTGATTTCCACCTTCTTTAATATTCCATTTTTTTCTGATGTTTTCTACCGTTTCCGGAAAATTTCTGGTAGTAATATTCGATTTTTCGTTTTTGAAATTACTTTTCATAGTGCCATTTGAATATTCGAATTGCGAATTAATTTCGAAGATTCTTCCTGGAAAATCCACCAATTGATCTGAAGTATACAAATGCGAATGAAGATGCAGTTTTTTTAAAGAAAATGCCTTTCCGATTTCAGAAAATCCACCCGATTTCATAATGGCACTATTGGGTTCGTAAAGGTATTTTTTGGGTAAGCTATAATCAGAAATTACGTTGGCGTTGTATTCAAATTCGAAAGTTTCCGTTTTATTTTTATTGAAATTAACCGTTTTGATCGTAATCGAATTTTCATAGTGATTTTCAATTTCCCAAAGCAATTCCTTAACTTCATTCTCAACAGCAATTAGATGAATTGTTTTTACAAATTGTAATTCGCTTAAACCAGCGGTAATATCTAATATCGGAGCTGTTTTTATCAAAATGTTATTGGAATATTTAAAATAGGTTTCCAATAATTCGGGCACATTTGGCAAACAATCTTTAAGCATAAATACTTTGCCTTTTGAATCATTCCGCCGCGACGGATCAATATACATCCAGTCGAATTTTTCGTTTAGTTTTTTTAAAACCTCCAAACTGTCTTCGGCAAAACATTTCAGATTTGTGGTACCAAACGAATTAAAATTATGAGCCACTATTTCAGATAGTTCGGCATTGATTTCACAATGATAAACCGATTTCATTTTTTTTGAAAAATAGTAATCATCCACACCAAAACCTCCTGTTAAATCAATTAATGATTCACCGTTGACTAATGTTGCTTTGTATTGTGCTGTAATTTCTGAAGAAGTTTGTTCTAATGAAATTTTACTAGGATAAATAATATTTGAAGTAGTAAACCAAGTGGGTAATTTGTCTTTACTTTTTGTGCGGAGTTCAATCTGATTTAAAATAATTTTAAAATCAATAGAAGGAAATGGATTTTTTTGAAATGCCAATTTTGAAATATCCGAACCCGTTTTTTCAATAATATAATTTTGAATTAGTGGTTGAAGAAGTTCAGAAATAGACATTTTAAAAATTAAATATTTTTTGTTAAGACTTTAATGATTTTATTTTCTGGAAAAAATTCTTTTCCAATGACTTTAAAAATGGTGAAGAAAGGCACAGCGATTATCATTCCTGTAATTCCAAATAATAATCCGGCGATGAGTATCACCAAGAAAATTTCTAACGGATGCGAATTCACACTTTTAGAAAATATTAGTGGTGAGGAAAAATTATTATCAATCAACTGAACAATAAAAAATCCAATTAATACATAAATTGTCGTTGGTAAAGTATCGGTTTGAAAATCACCATTTAAATTACTCAACATAGTTAATACGGCAGCAATAACAGATGCGATTAATGGTCCGATGTATGGAACGATATTCAAAATTGCGCACAAAAAAGCAATAACAAACGCATTCTCAACTCCGAATATCAGTAATACAATTAAATACAATATGCAAATAATGACGAGTTGTATAAGCAAACCAATAAAATAACGCGTCAATAGCAATCGAATTTTATCTACTGAATTTAATATTTGTTGCTCTTGGTTATCAGGCAATATTTTTTTCATTCCGATAATAAAACTTACTTTGTCTTTCAGAAAAAAGAAGCTGATGAAAAAAGTCGCAGCTATTCCAATACCCAAGCTGCTAATAGTTCCGATAACGGAATTGAAAAAATCGGTAAAAAAATTAAAATTCAGTTTCGAAGTAATGTCACCTTGACTTACCATTTTTGTTGCATCAATATTGTGATCCGCTAAGTAGGTGTTAAATTGATTGTATAACTCAATACAACGATTTTCAATCGATTTAGTGTCGAGAAGTGATAAGTTATTGCCTTGTGAAATGATGAGCGGAACAAACAACGAAACCAAACCAACAATCAATAGCAAAAAGAAAAACAAAGTCGTAATTACAGCTAGGGTATTTGGAAATTTCAATTTACGTCTTAAAAATTCCACAATCGGATTGGCAATAAGTGAAAAAATCACAGCAATTATAATGTAGAGAATAACCGTTTGGATAGCGTATATGAAATACAAAAACAAGCTAATTAGAACCAAAATCCCAATTGCTTTTAAGATGCCATACGCTATCGTTTTTGAAGTCATTTCGTTAATTATTAAAGATGTAATTTAGAATATTGGCCCCCATTTTCAAGGCTTTTTCTCTAACATCTTTGGGGTCATTATGAACGTCAGGATCTTCCCAGCCATCACCTAAATCACATTCGTATGTATACAATAAAACCAAACGGCTTTCAATGAAAATTCCAAATGCTTGTGGACGTTTTCCATCGTGTTCGTGAATTTTCGGCAAACCGTTAGCAAATAAATTAGGCTTTTGAAAAATAGGGTGATTGGCTGGAATTTCAACCAAATCATTGTTTGGGAATAGTTTTTTTATTTCCTTCCGTATAAATTCATCCATTCCATAATTATCATCCATGTGAAGAAAACCGCCAGACATCATGTAATTTCTAAGATTCGTTTGATCGGCTGCGCTAAAAACCACATTTCCGTGTCCAGTCATGTGAACAAAAGGATACGATAACAAATCAGGACTGCTCGGCTCAACTGTTGCAGGTTTCGACTTTATGGTCGTATTTATAGTTTGATTGCTGTATTTAATTAAATTGGGAAGCGAAGTTGGATTGGCGTACCAATCGCCACCACCATTGTATTTTAGCAACGCAATTTCTTGTGAAAAACAGTTGGTTGCGATGAATGCTACGATAAAAATTAGTTTTTTCATTAGTTGGTTTCATTACTAAATACAACACTATGACAAGCTACAATTGCGGCTGTTTCTGTTCGAAGTCTTGTATCTCCCAAAGTTACTGGAATATATTTGTTTTGCAAAGCGGATTGAATTTCTTTAACAGAAAAATCGCCTTCCGGACCAATTAAAAGTGTTACATTTTGATTTGGAATTAGGGTATTTTTGAATGATTTTTTTTCCAATTCTTCACAATGAGCAATGTATTTTTGTCCAGTTATTTCTTTTTTTACAAAATCTTTAAACGCTATTGGGTCGTTAAATTGTGGTAAATAATACTGATTGGATTGCTTCATTGCAGAAAGAAGAATCTTATCAAATCGATCTCGTTTGATTATTCTCCTTTCGGAATGATCACAAATTATTGGCGTTATTTCGTGAATACCTATTTCAGTTGCTTTTTCTATAAACCATTCATAGCGTTCGTTCATTTTGGTTGGTGCAACGACTAAATGAAAATGGTAGTTGGAAGGTTTTTGTTCTTCAAAAGAAATGATGTTGCAGGTACATTTACTGTCGGATGCTAAAGCAATCTCTGTTTTAAATAAAAAACCTAAACCGTTAGTAACAAATAGTATGTCGCTTTCTTTTTTACGCAATACTTTAATAATATGCTTGCTTTCTTCTTTATCAAATGAAAAAGAAGTAGAAGTTGGATTGATATCTTTAAAATAGAATAATTGCATCGTATAACTTTAAAAATCAATTCTTGGTTTAGAAATTACTGTTGCATCATTAAACTGATTACTCAGGTACTTTTGATAACCAACAATACCAATCATGGCGGCGTTATCGGTAGTATACTCAAATTTCGGAATAAATGTTTTCCAACCGTATTTATTTTCGGCTTCTTTTAAGGTAGCTCTAATTCCAGAATTGGCTGAAACGCCACCACCAATCGCGATTTGCTTTATTCCCGTTTGCGCAACTGCCAACAGTAATTTATCCATTAATATTTCAATAATAGTATGTTGGATAGAAGCACAAATATCTGCCTTATTTTCTTCTATAAAATTTGGATTTTGAGTAACATTTTTCTGTATAAAATAGAGGATTTGTGTTTTTAATCCCGAGAAACTGAAATTCAATCCCGAAATTTTTGGTTTAGTAAAAGTATACTTTTTTGGATTTCCTTCTTTCGCTAATCGATCAATTAAAGGTCCACCTGGATAAGGCAATCCCAATATTTTTGCACTTTTATCAAATGCTTCTCCAACAGCATCGTCAGTGGTTTCTCCGATAATTTCCATATCAAAAAAATCTTTCACCATAACGATTTGTGTATGACCACCCGAAATCGTCAATGCTAAAAAAGGAAACGTTGGTTTGTCATATCCTTCTTCTTTTATAAAATGTGCTAAAATGTGACCATGCATATGATTCACAGCAATTAATGGAATGTTTAATCCGAGTGCCAACGATTTTGCAAAAGACGATCCAACCAAAAGCGAACCCATTAATCCAGGCCCCTGAGTGAATGCAATGGCGTTCAATTGACTTTTATCGATATTGGCTTTACGCAAAGCTACTTCAACAACCGGAACGATATTGTGTAAATGCGCTCTGGAGGCTAATTCTGGCACAACGCCACCAAACTCATTGTGAATGGTTTGGTTGGCTACAATATTTGAGACCACAGTATCGTTTATTAAAATAGCTGCAGCAGTGTCATCACACGAACTTTCAATAGCTAAAATAAAAATATCCTTCAAAGCGTTAGGCATAATTATTGAATAAAATTTGAATTCCCGTTTTAAAACGATTAATTTTACAAAGATTACAAAAGTAACTATTTTCAAGGTTTCTTATTCAAAGCCAAAAAAATTTGGAAGAAAAAAAAACAAATACCGGTTTTAAAAAATTTAGGAAAATAGTTTTTCGTACTTTTCTAGTACTCATTTTACTTTTATTATTGCTCGGTATTGCCTTATCATTACCTTCTGTTCAAACCAAATTAGCACATTATTTTACGGAGAAATTCAACAAAGATTTTGGAACTGATATTTATATCGATCAAGTAAAAGTTACTGTGTTTGGTGGTGTTCAGCTTAAAAAAGTAATGATAAAAGACAATCATAAAGACACGCTTATTTATTCGAATAGAATAACTACGAGTATCCTTGATGCGAAAAAGTTAGTTGATGGAAACTTAATTTTCGGAAATATAGCGGCCAACGATCTAACACTGAATATTAAAACCTATAAAAACGAAAAAGAGTCCAATTTAGATAAGTTTATAGCTGCTTTTGATGACGGAAAAAAATCGTCAGGAAAGTTTTTAATGACCTCGAATAAAATTACTTTAAAAGATAGCCGATTTATAAAAATTGACGAAAACGCAACAACTCAAAAAGAAGTTGATTTTTCTAAACTTAATGCGACAGTTACCAATTTTAAAATAAAAGGACCAGTGGTAACTACTTCTATTGATAAAATGTCTTTTCAAGATCATCGCGGGCTTTTTGTTGAAGATTTTAAAACAAAATTTACGTATACCAAAAAGAATATTCGATTGGAAGAATTGGATTTAAAAACGACTTCTTCTGAATTTAAAGGGGATGTTGTACTTAATTACAATATGGATAATCACGACTTTTCTGATTTTAATAACAGAGTTGTATTCGATATTAAGGCCAAAGCAGCAGCTATAGCAACAAACGATATTAGGTATTTTAATAAAGAATTAGCACCACATCAGAAGTTTTATTTTAGTGGAAAAATCTACGGAACTTTAAATGATTTTGCTGTTAAGGATTTAAATCTCCTCGACAATAATAACTCTCAAATTATTGGAGATGTACATTTTAAAAATTTGCTTGCCAAAAAAGGGAAAGGAAATTTTTATATGAAAGGGTCTTTCAATAAAGTAGCGTCTAGTTATCAAAATCTGACAAAATTATTACCGAATGTTTTGGGTAAAAAACTACCTACCTCCTTAAAAAAATTAGGACAATTTAATTTGGTCGGCAATGCAGAAATTACAGCAAAATCAATTGATGCCGATTTTAAATTGCAAACCAAATTAGGAAATGTAGCTTCTAAATTAGTGATGACCAATATCGACAATATTGATAATGCTTCGTATGCTGGAACTATTCAACTGGATAATTTTGACGTTGGCGCTATCTTAAATCGAAGTGATATTGGAAGAACTACCATGATTGCCGACGTTGATGGAAAAGGGTTTACACTTAAGTATTTAAATACTAAATTTTCAACCGATATAAAAAGTTTAAATTACAACGGCTATAACTACAAAAATGTGGTAGCTGATGGAAGCTTTAAACAACCCATATTCAAAGGAAAAGTGAATGTGAATGATCCGAATTTATTTTTAGATTTTGAAGGTTTACTCGATTTAAGTAAAAAAGAAAACAGGTATGATTTTCACGCGAATGTTGATTATGCCAATCTGAAAAATCTGAATATAATCAATGATTCCATAGCCATTTTTAAAGGCGATGTTGTCATGAAGGTCTACGGAAATTCATTAAACAATATGAAAGGAAATGTAGTACTTACCAATGCTTCTTATCAAAATAAGAAAGATCAATATTTCTTTGACAAGTTGGAAGTAAATTCGACTTTTGATCAAGACAATGTTCATAAAATCACACTGAATTCTATTGATGGAATTAATGGCGAAATCGAAGGAAAATTTGATTTCAACCAAATTTATAAAATGGTTCAAAATTCTTTGGGTAGTTTGTATACCAATTACAAACCCAATTTGATAAGAAAAGGACAGTATTTTAAATTCAAGTTTGACAATTTTGATAATATCGTTGAAATTCTAAATACCGACATTTCATTAGCAGATGACGCTGTTTTAAGTGGAAAAATAAATGCAGATGATAATGACTTTAAACTCAATTTTACAACAAAAAATGTAAAGGCATTTAACACCGAATTTGATAAAGTGCAAATTCAAGTCGATAATAAAAATCCGTTGTACAACACCTATATCCAAATGGATAGTATCAAAACCAAGCAATATAAAATACGAGATTTTTCATTAATTAACGTCACATCTAAAGATACTTTAAACTTTAGAACAGAGTTTAAAGGAGGCCCAAAAGGGAATGATTTTTACAATTTAAATTTATACCACACCATAAATAAGGAGAACAAAAACGTTATCGGATTTAATAAATCAGAGTTGATGTTCAAAGATTTTATGTGGTACCTAAATGAAAAAAACGACGATAAAAACAAAATCGTTTTTGACAAAGATTTTAAGAATTTCAAATTTGATGATTTTGTTGTTTCCCATGAAAATCAATCGGTAAGCCTAAATGGTGAAATTAATGGTAAGGCCAATAAAGATTTAAAATTAACCTTTAACGGAGTCAATTTGAATAAAATAACGCCCGATGTTGCCAAGTTTAAATTTGATGGGAATGTCAATGGCGAAGTGTATTTAAAGCAAAATAATTCCGTTTACCAACCAACTGCTTCACTTGTAATCAAAGATTTAGCGGTGAATGAAAATCAATTGGGTAATATGACTTTGAATATTGAAGGTGATTCTAATTTTTCAAGATTTAATATCAATTCGGTCATCGAAAATGAAAACTTTGAATCGTTTAAAGCGAATGGAAATCTGCAAATTGTAAACGAGCAAACCCTCATCGATTTGGATTTAAATTTCAAAAAATTCAATCTTGGGGTTTTAAGTAACCTTGGAGGCGATGTACTAAGTAATATCAGAGGATTTGCTTCCGGAAATGCGCGATTGAATGGAAATATTAAAGATATTGATTACAACGGTCGATTATTTGTTGACGGCGCCGGAGTAACGATACCGTATTTAAATGTCGATTATGAAATAAAAGCAAACTCTATTGTCGATGTTACCAAAGATAAGTTCATAATAAAACATACTCAAATTACCGATACCAAATTCAAGACAGAAGGTAATTTAGAAGGGTATATTAAACACACCCAATTTAGTGATTGGAAACTAAATTTAAGTATTGATTCCAGACGTCTTTTAGCTTTAAATACCATAGACCATGAAGGAGCCGCTTATTTTGGTACCGCTTTTATAGATGGAAGTGCTACGATTATTGGGCCAACATCAGAATTGGTTATTAATGTAAATGCAGAATCGGAGAAAGGAACCGATGTGAAAATTCCAATTAATGATGCCGTTGCAGTACAAGAAAATGAATACATCCATTTTAAAACGCCAAATGAGAAATACCATTTAGGAGATCAGACAAAAAAACCAGCTAATAAATACAGTGGGTTGCAAATGGACTTCGATTTAAAAATAACCAAAGATGCTAATATCGAAGTAATTCTTGATAGGGATTCTGGACATGGAATGAAAGGAATAGGAGAGGGTGGACTACTATTCAGAATAAATACCTTAGGTGATTTTAATATGTGGGGCGATTTTATTGTTGAAAAAGGATCCTATAATTTTAAATATGGTGGTTTAGTTGACAAAAAATTCGATGTGAAAAAAAATGGTTCCATCGCTTGGACAGGTGACCCATTAAACGCCGTTTTGAATTTAGAAGCCGTTTATAAAACAAGTGCAAATCCTGCTGTATTAATTGACAATGCTTCTTTTAATAAAAAAATACCTGTAGAAGTGAGTATCGATTTAAAAGGAACTTTAAACAATCCAGAACCCGATTTTAATATCGAATTTCCCAATGTAAGTTCCGTTTTAAAATCAGAAATCGAAACCAAATTAAGTGATAGAGATACACGACAAACGCAAGCATTGTACTTACTGTCAACAGGAGGTTTTTTAAGTTCCGATGGATTGAGTCAATCGCAATACACCAATTTTGCATTCGAAAAAATCGGAGTGCTGTTCTCTGATATCCTTAATGGTAAAAACGATAAATTCGATTTGACTGTCGATTATACACAACGCGATAGACGACAAGGCTACGAAACAGACGGTAGAGTATTAGCAACTATATCAACTAAAATCAGTGATCGCCTAACTTTTAATGGGCAAGTTGGTGTTCCTGTCGGAGGCATATCAGAAACCGCTATTGTTGGAAATTTCGAATTGGAGTATCGCGTAAATGAAGATGGAACATTAAATCTTAGGGTATTTAATAAAGAAAATGAAATTAATTATATAGGTCAAGGTGTTGGATATACGCAAGGAATCGGAATTAATTACGAAGTCGATTTTGATACTTTTAAAGAATTAATAAATAAAATCTTTACCAAACATAAAATTGATACGGTAAAAAACACAACTACTCCTAATGACGATTCCGAACCTATTGATGACGGAATTAAATTTACGGAACCAGAGAAAAATGAAAAGAAAACCGACGAAAATCTAAAACCCAATCAAGATGCTAAACCTACTGATGAATAATTTCTATCTTCAATTATAAAAACATCCTTATTATATAGGTAGGTGTAGAATAAAGAGTGTGTTTTTCACTCATAACCTATAAACTTATCAACGAAAACGTTTGAATTTTACTACTATTACTAAATTAGTAATAATACTACCTCTTTTATACCACATCTTTATTAATTTTACATTTTTAATTCCAAATAATGTCTAAATCTATTAAAAAAATTGGCGTTTTAACTTCTGGAGGAGATTCTCCTGGAATGAATGCCGCCATTCGTTCCGTTGTTCGAACTTGCGCCTATCATGCTATTGATTGTGTCGGAATTTACAGAGGATATCAAGGAATGATCGAAGGCGACTTCAAAGAAATGGGCGCGCGTTCTGTAAACAATATTGTAAATAAAGGAGGAACCATTTTAAAATCGGCTCGTTCTAAAGAATTCATGTCGACAGAAGGTCGTAAAAAAGCTTACGATAATTTAATAAAAGCAGGAATTGATGCATTAGTAGTTATAGGTGGTGACGGTACTTTTACAGGTGCCGAAATATTCAACAACGAATACAATTTTCCAGTAATGGGAATTCCTGGAACTATCGACAATGATATTTTCGGAACCAGTCATACACTCGGATTTGACACCGCTCTCAACACAGTGGTAGAATGTATCGATAAAATTCGCGATACTGCCAGTTCACACAACCGCCTTTTTCTTGTTGAAGTGATGGGACGTGATGCCGGTCACATTGCACTTAATGCAGGTATCGGAGCAGGAGCAGAGGAAATACTCATCCCAGAAGAACACTTAGGGTTAGATCGACTAATCGAATCACTAAGAAGAAGTAAAGCTTCAGGTAAATCATCAAGTATTGTTGTTATTGCTGAAGGTGATAAAATCGGCAAAAATGTTTTCGAATTAAAAGATTACATCGAAGAAAATTTTCCAGAATATGATATTCGAGTTTCCGTATTAGGTCACATGCAAAGAGGTGGTTCACCATCGTGCTTTGATCGCGTACTTGCTTCACGATTGGGAGTAAAAGCAGTCGAATCGTTATTGGAAGGAAAATCCAATTTTATGGTAGGAATGCTAAATGATAAAGTTGCCCTAACACCATTAGAACAAGCGATTAAAGGACACTCTGAAATCGATAAGGAATTGTTACGAGTATCCGATATCATGTCAACATAAAATGAATTTGGTTATTTGCTTCGCCTGTTCGCTATCGCTCGGGTGTTGATTTGGTAATTTGATATCAAATAACAAATAACCAAATAACCATATTAACAAATAAACAATAAAAAGAATGTCAAAAATTAAATTAGGAATAAACGGTTTCGGAAGAATTGGAAGAATTGTTTTTAGAGAAACCTATAACAGAGATAACGTAGAAGTAGTAGCCATAAACGATTTATTAGATGTAGAACATTTGGCCTACTTATTAAAATACGACTCAGTTCACGGAAAATTTGCAGGAAAAGTAGAAGTAAAAGACGGTAAATTATATGTCAACGACAAACAAATTCGAGTATCAGCAGAAAAAGACCCAAAAACATTAAAATGGGACGAAGTAGGAGTAGACGTAGTTGCTGAATGTACCGGAATCTTCACTACACTCGATACCGCTCAAGCACACATCGACGGTGGTGCTAAAAAGGTAGTGATTTCTTCACCATCTGCAGATGCACCAATGTTTGTAATGGGAGTAAATCACGAGAGAGCAACTGCTAACGACAAAATCGTTTCTAACGCATCGTGTACTACCAATTGCCTTGCTCCACTAGCTAAAGTAATTAACGATAACTTCGGAATCGTAGAAGCTTTAATGACTACCGTTCATGCAACAACTGCTACACAATTAACTGTTGACGGACCTTCACGTAAAGATTTTCGTGGTGGAAGAGCTGCTTTGCTTAACATCATTCCAGCTTCAACCGGAGCAGCTAAAGCAGTCGGAAAAGTGATCCCGGAATTGAACGGAAAGTTAACCGGAATGTCATTACGTGTCCCCGTTGCCGATGTTTCTGTGGTTGATATGACCGTAAAAGTAGCCAAAGAAACTTCCTACGAAGAAATCATGCAAGTGCTAAAAACGACTTCCGAAACAACAATGAAAGGAATCCTTGGATATACCGAAGACGACGTCGTTTCACAAGATTTTATTTCCGATCCTAGAACGTCAATTATTGATGCTAAAGCCGGAATTGGATTGAATTCTACCTTCTTCAAAATCGTATCTTGGTACGATAACGAATACGGATATTCGAGCAAATTAATCGATTTATCGGTACACATCGCTGGCTTAAAATAATTTTATATATTTACAAAATCCCATAATTAATGTGGGATTTTTTGAAGCTATTTCCCGCTTTCCGCTATATTTTTACATCTGACAGGTTTTAAAAACCTGTCAGGTGTAAAAGATACCGCTGCAATCGGGGCTAGGGCATCTCAATAAAATACAACGATAATCTAAAAGGTCTAACAATCTAAGAAGTCTAAAAATCTAAAAAATGAAATTACTAGTAGATAGCGGTTCAACAAAAGCCGACTGGATTGCCATAGACGATTCAGGAAAAGTGCTTTTTACCACACAAACCCTCGGATTAAATCCTGAAGTACTCAATAAAGAGGAAATTATCAATCGTCTCGAAGATAAATTTGATATTTCGCATAACAAAGATAAAGCGTCTCATCTTTTCTTTTACGGAGCAGGATGTGGAACCGACAGAATGAAAAATTTTCTCACGGAAGTTTTTCAAAAGTATTTTACAAAAGCAACGGTTGTTGTTCACGAAGATACATATGCAGCGGTTTATGCCACCACTCCTAAAGACGAACAAGCTATCGTTTGCATTTTAGGAACAGGTTCCAATTGTAGTTATTTCGACGGAAAAGTGTTGCATCAAAAAGTACAATCGCTGGGCTATATCGCCATGGATGATTGCTCAGGAAATCGTTTCGGTCGTCACTTACTACGCGGCTATTATTTCAATACTATGCCTGCCGAATTGGCAAAAGAATTTGAAGAAGAATACAATCTTGATCCCGATTATATCAAAAACAATTTGTACAAAGAACCCAACCCAAATGCGTATTTGGCCACTTTTGCAAAGTTCTTAATCAAGCACAAAGACACTCCTTTTTGCAAAACGATTATCAAAGCCGAAATGAAAGATTTTATCGAAAATTATATAATGCAATTCGATAATTGTAAAGATGTACTGGTCCATTTTGTCGGTTCTATCGCTTTTTACTTAAAAGACGAATTGGAAACTGCTTTAGAAGAATATGACATTAAAATAGGTAATGTACTCCGAAGACCTATAGACGGGTTAATACAATACCATATTTTAAATAAATAATGCAAAAACTAATGCACAGAGCGCACAGAGGAATTGCCCAGAGATCCACAGACGATTTACTATCTCATAATCCGGTGATTACAATCTACGAAATAATCTCCGTGCCTTCTCTGTGAACTCTGTGCAAAAAAATAATAATCTTTGCGAACTTTGCGCTGTCATCCTGAGCTTGTCGAAGGACTTTGCGCTCTTTGCGGTTAAATAAAAAACCATGGAAATAGCAATAATAGCCCACGACGGAAAAAAGGCAGACATCGTTCAGTTTTTAAACAAAAACAAGGACTTGCTTTCTAAAGAAAACATAAAGCTTATCGCCACAGGAACTACAGGTGGCAGAGCAGAAAAAGCCGGATTTAAAGTCAAGAAAATGTTGTCCGGACCCTTAGGTGGTGATGCTCAAATTGCAGCGCGTGTAGCGGAAGGAAAAACAAAAATGGTATTGTTCTTTAAAGATCCGAATTCGAGTCACGCACACGAAGCCGATATTAATATGCTCATTCGCATTTGCGATGTGCATAACGTTCCATTGGCGACTAATGAAGCTACGGCTCAGTTGTTACTTTTGGGATTGGATGAAATGAAGTAAAAAACCTACTTCACAGCAATCATCGAAATTTCTACATTCACTCCTTTTGGCAAACCTGCTACTTGAACAGTTTCTCTTGCTGGTGCCGTTTTTTCATCAAAATAAGTTCCGTAAACGGAATTAATTCTGGTAAAATCATTCATATCCATTATAAAAATGGTTGTTTTTACCACATTTTCAAAAGTCATATCAGCCGCTTCAAGAACCGCTTTCATGTTTTCCATGACTTGTTTGGTTTCGGTTTCGATGTTGTCCAATACCAATTCCATTGTACTCGGATTTAAAGCAATCTGACCTGAAGTATACAATGTATCTCCAATCAAAACCGCTTGATTGTAGGGTCCGATTGGCGCTGGCGCTTTATCTGTGATGATTATTTTTTTCATAGCAACTAAATTTAACTTCGTAGTTATCGCAATTGTTTATCAGGCTGCGAACGTTTGTCCCATTTAATATCACTCAGCACACCCGATTTAATTCCGATAAAGAATCCCCAATACGTATAATTTCCAAAAGGAACCCAGTTAAAATCCATTCGCCAGCTCAACAAATCGCGTTCAAAACGCAGTTGCGTAAAAGTAACTCCTTTTTGAACAAAATCGTAACCTGTTGAAATTCCGACTTTCCATTTGGGAGTCAATGTTGTATTAGCAGAAATCATCAACGAATTGCTCGTTATTTTATTTTCTCGATTGTTATTTCCATACGTAATTGAATACGCCATAGTCAAATCCCATGGCAATTTCGATTTATAAAAACCAATAAATTCCTCGTCTTCATCACTTTCTTCAAACTGACTATCGCGCCGGTCACTCAAATCGGTATTGGTTCCGAATAAGTCGTCTGTTCTTCCTCCGTTTCGAGCTCCTTGAGAATTTTCTTTTTCTTTTTTATCCTTATCCTTCTTATCAAAATCAGAACTTACTAAAGAAAAATTCATCGTCATATTGGCACTTGTCATCCGAAATAAACTTCCGCCATTGTCAATGTTGAAGGTATCCATTCGTCTACCATTATTATCAATAGAATACGGATCGAGTGTCGTAGCAAAATTGATATTCATTTTTTGTTTGAACAATTGTGTTCCTCCGCTAATTCGCAACGGAGCCCAACGCAATGAATCGGCAGCCATATCGTAACTTGTTGAAAAGTTTAAATTGTTCAATAACATTATTTTCTTTGGTTCCGTTTTGGTTGAATCGCGGTCGGTCACTTTGGCTTCAAAAGTATTGCTCAAACTAAATCCAACATTGTTAGAATAATTATTACTAGGCGCACCAAAAACACCACCTTCAAATCGAGTATATTCTTTAATCATAGTGCCACTTCCATCCGAATCATACGTATCATAATACTTACTAAAACTCGGTGCATAACTATGTGAAACAGAAGGACGCATGACATGTCGAATGGATTTTATTCTCTTTTTTTCTCCAAAATTAAAGGTTCCGTAAATGGTGGTTCCTAAGCTATTAGAAAGCGAATAGGTTCTATATGCATCAAATCCACCAACATCGGTATTAACTACTTGATTTAAAGTAGAATCGTAGGTTTTATTTACCGTTTTAAATTGCCAAACTTCTCTGTAATTAAAGGAAGTCGATGCACTTAAATATTTCAATATTTTAAAATTCGTACTCAACGGAATCGTATGTTCAAATCCAGTTAAAGCTTGTTTGAACATTTCCTTTTTGAAAAATAAGGAATCGGTTGTAGCAATTCTATTTTCTCCTCTTAAATTGTATTGTAAATTGATGTTTTTAAAGAATCCCTTTTTAACGCCGTCTCTCGGTGCAAACGGAAAAATTCGTTCAATACTGGCTTGCAATGTAGGAAGCGTCATATTGATTTGTTCGGTTTGTGTATTTTGGGAATGTGTTGCAGATATCGATAAATTAGCTTGCGGAACCGTATTAAAAGTTTTCGAATAGGAAATAGAAGAACTCAGCGTGTTATTAAGATTGGAACCAACATTCACCTGATTTAATGACTGCTGAAAGTATTTACTGCTTCCTAAGTTCACCGATGCCGAGAACCGCGAATTTGGATTCGATTTAGGATCTTTAGAATGCGACCATTGAATGTTGTAAATTTTGGTTTTGGAGTAATCCGGAAATCCACGTTCGCTATTAATCAAATCTTCATATCTAAAATTAACAGTACCATTGTATTTATATCTTTTGGCGTAATTGGATTCAAAACGCAACGCATAACTGCCATTGGTATAATAATCGCCTAAAACAGCGAGGTCGTAATTATCACTCAAAGCAAAATAATAACCTCCATTTTGTAAGGTGTAACCTCTCTGATTGGTGTAATTGTAATTCGGAATTATGATTCCCGATGTGTTTTTATTGGTAATTGGGAAAAAAGCAAAAGGCAAGACAACAGGTGTTGGAACATCGTAGATGTACATTTCGGTTAAACCAAGAACTACTTTTTTACCGGGTACTAATTTCCCGCGGTTGACTAAAAAATAATACTCTGGATCTTCAATATTTGTAGAAGT
>JANNCY010000157.1:0-15794 GCA_031387085.1 Flavobacteriales bacterium
ATTATTACCGGCACTTCCTGCTCCAGATGTGTTAGGAAATGTGTAGGTCGTTCCACCAGCGCAAAAAGGTAAAGCTCCAGCACAAGTAGATCCTTGGCTGTATATATTAAATGATATTAAATTAAAAAGTATAAGTAAAAAGTAAATTTTCTTCATTTTTTTATAGTTTTAAACCGCGAAATTTACATAAAATTTATGTAAAAATATCTTAAAAAAAAATTATTTTTATCTAATAAAGTATTGCTTGTACTATTATAATAATATTTACCTTTGCTAATCGAAAGAAAACGATACCATTTATAAGATACAGATGATAAATAAAGAAGACTATACTGAGGAATTAGGAGATAATCATATTAGTACAAACACCGAAAATCCTATTCGCAGTGATGCTTTTGAATTGACCGATGATAAAAAAATTGAACTAATTAAAAAAGATGTTGAAAGCATCCTATTAACATTAGGTATGGATTTAACCGATGACAGTTTAAAAGGAACTCCAAACAGAGTTGCTAAAATGTTTGTAAAGGAAATCTTTGGAGGATTAAACCCAGATAAAAAACCACGTGCTTCTACTTTTGAGAACAAATACAAGTATGGCGAAATGTTGGTTGAAAAAAACATTACCCTCTACTCTACCTGCGAGCATCATTTATTACCAATCGTTGGTAAAGTCCATATAGCGTACATTTCAAACGGGACGGTTGTTGGTTTATCCAAAATGAATCGTATTGTGGATTATTTTGCAAGAAGACCTCAGGTGCAGGAACGATTAACAATGCAAATCGTGAATGAATTGCAACAAATCTTAAATACTCAAGATGTTGCCTGCGTAATTGATGCCAAACATTTATGCGTCAACTCACGTGGCATCCGCGATATTGAAAGCAGTACAGTGACTTCTGAATTTGGAGGGAAGTTTAAAAACGAACCTTCACGCCGTGAATTTTTAGATTACATTAAGTTAGATACCAAATTTTAATTGAAAAACAGTTTAACTAGCCCTGATAGAGCCGATATCCTTTTTATGGAATGCAATGCAATAAAAAGATAAAGGCGAAAGCAGGAAACAGCTCCTGATTCTTCCTATCGTCAGAATGACAATTAGGAAATTTAAAAAACAAGATATGCCTCTTTACAAAACTCAAACTCTCAAAATATACAATTCTCTTTCGGGAGAAAAAGAAATTTTCAAACCTATCCATGAAGGAAAAGTCGGAATGTACGTTTGTGGACCCACCGTTTACAGTAATGTGCATTTGGGTAATGTTCGGACATTTATGTCTTTTGATGTGATTTTTCGCTACTTTTTGCACTTGGGTTTTAAAACTCGGTACGTTCGAAATATTACTGATGTGGGTCATATTGTAGATGACGTGGATGATGGCGAAGATAAAATTGCCAAAAAAGCGCGTTTGGAACAATTGGAACCGATGGAAATTGTACAAAAATACACCGTCGATTTTCACACGATATTGTCAAATTATAATTTTTTACCGCCAAGTATTGAGCCAACGGCAACCGGACATATCATTGAGCAAATTGAAATCGTAAAGGAAATCATTGCCAATGGTTTTGGATATGTCGTAAATGGTTCGGTGTATTTTGATGTGGTGAAGTTCAATGAAAATAATCATTACGGTAAATTGAGTGGCCGAAATATCGAAGACATGCTCGCCAATACACGCGAACTTGACGGACAAAGCGATAAGAAAAATCCACAAGATTTTGCCCTTTGGAAAAAAGCAGAACCTGAACATATTATGCGATGGCCTTCGCCGTGGGGAGTTGGTTTTCCGGGTTGGCATTTAGAATGTACTGCGATGAGTACGAAATATTTGGGAGAAACATTTGATATTCACGGTGGCGGAATGGATTTAAAATTCCCGCATCACGAATGTGAAATAGCACAAAATGAAGCCAGTACTGGTAAAAATCCAGTGAATTATTGGATGCACGCCAATATGCTAACATTGAACGGAAAAAAAATGGCCAAATCAACGGGAAACAATATACTTCCGGGGGAGATTTTTAGTGGTGATAGTCCGTTTTTGAGTAAAGCTTTCGCTCCAAATGTCGCTCGTTTCTTCATGCTTCAAGCGCATTATAGAAGTGTTTTGGATTTTTCTAACGATGCTATTCTCGCTGCCGAAAAAGGGTTTAACCGATTGATGGAAGGATTGACAATAATGGAAGAAATTCAACCAAGTGTTTCCTCTTCTCTTGATATTTCGTCATGGAAAAACAGTTGTTACGATGCCATGAATGACGATTTTAATACACCCATTTTAATTGCGCAACTGTTTGAAGGTATTCGTTTTGTGAATGTAGTAAACGACAAAAGAGAAACGATAACTGCTGAAGATTTAGCAACCTTGAAAAACACATTAACCGTTTTTACTTTTGATGTGTT
Organism: Flavobacteriales bacterium; assembly: GCA_031387085.1. GTDB lineage: Bacteria > Bacteroidota > Bacteroidia > Flavobacteriales > Flavobacteriaceae > Flavobacterium. Next base: position 2,414 of record JANNCY010000157.1, read on the forward strand.
GGGAATAAAGAATGAAAAATCATCGAGCGATATTACCGAAAAATTAGATGGCGTAGTTGAAATGTTAATCGGAATGCGGGAAGATGCCAGAGCAAACAAAAATTGGGCTTTGTCGGATGAGATTAGAGATAAACTTTCAGCACTTGGAATTCAATTGAAAGACGGTAAAGACGGCACTTCTTTTAGTGCATAACCACAAAATACCAAACGTTTTATGTTGAAGAAAATTGCTATAATGCCTTTTATACTTCTCATTCGTTTTTATCAAACGGCAATTTCTCCTTTTACACCTACAACTTGTAGATTTGAACCAACATGCTCGACCTATTTTATAGAAGCCTTAAAAATTCATGGCGTTTTTTACGGATCTTTTCTGGGATGCAAGCGAATTGTGAGTTGCCATCCATGGGGAAAAAGTGGTTATGACCCTGTGCCACAAAAAAAATGTTCTCATAAATAAATTGTAATAGCTTTACTTTTTATATTAATATCCTTATTTTTGACTCGAGTCTCCTTCCTAAAACGAGACGTAAAGACGAAGTAAATTAATTAACATCCGATTATTATGATTTGGAATCCATCAGAAGGAATACATTTAGGTTTTATCACTTTGCGAATTTACAGCTTGATGTTTGTTCTCGCTTTTGGATTAGGCTGGTATTTAATGAAGAAAATTTTTGTTAACGAAAATGAATCATTAGATAAACTCGACAGTTTATTTATTTGGACCGTTTTAGCAACACTTGTTGGTGCGCGTTTGGGACATGTTTTCTTTTACCAATGGGAGTATTTCAGAAATCATCCTTTAGAAATATTATTGCCTTTTCGATTTGAACCCCATTTTGAATTCACAGGATTCCAAGGATTAGCAAGTCATGGAGCTGCTATAGCCATTATTATTTCAATGTATTATTACAGTAGTAAGGTAATCAAAAGACCTTTATTATGGGTTTTAGACAGAGTGGTAATTCCGGTTGCTTGTGGTGCTATTTTTGTTCGTATTGGTAATTTTTTTAATTCGGAAATTGTTGGAAAAGTAACGCAATCTGAATTCGGAGTGCGATTTGTAAGAGATCAATTTAGTGCTGCAGATGTTGAAAACATTACTAAAAAGAGCAATGTAAACGATGCGTATCAAGCCATTGTTAGCAATCCGAAATATGCTGAATACTTACAACAAGTACCAATGAAACATCCGGCACAATTGTACGAAGCTTTTTTCTATGTTTTTGTCTTTATAATTTTATGGCTGATGTATTGGAAAACCAATTTTAAAGAAAAACACGGATTGATTTTCGGTTTCTTTTTAGTGCTATTATGGACGGTTCGTTTCTTTGTAGAAAATGTAAAAGAAAGTCAAGGTGGAATTGAAGAATCGTTAGGTTTGTTCACCACAGGACAATGGTTGAGCATTCCGTTTATATTTGTTGGAGTCGTTTTTGTTTTTCTTGCAGAGAAACCGTTACCCAAAGATTTATTTAAAGATAGCGATCCGAACAAGTTGTTTTAATCCCTTACTATTAAAATAGAAAAGCATTAAAAACCGAAGTTTTTAATGCTTTTTTTTTACAAGTCATTAAAATTATTCTTGAGAAAATAAATTAGTGTCTAACATACACTTCAATGTTTCCGCTAGTCTGATCTTTTAACTTTAATTCCGTAAGCGTTAGATTAACAATATCTTGTGTTTTGGAAACGCCATTTACAACTCTTGTTAAGTTGTTATGAGATCTTGAATATATTCCATCATTGGTTGTTATCGCACAAGGGGCTAATGTAGAATCATAATTACCTTCTGAAACCGTATTATCAATCTTAAGATTCATATAATCTTTTTCGCAACCACTTTGATTTTGTGGCGCATCAATCAAGGTTTCTGTTGTTCCAACAGTTGTTCCTATTTTGCTGAAATCCCATTTTCCTGCCAAAGGTGCTAAAGTTTCACCTTCATTGTCACCGCTGCATGAGGTTACAAACAACCCAATACTCAACACGAATGCCAAAACTATACTTCGATTTTTCATACTATTATTTTTTTAAATTAATATAATACAAAGTTAATCGTGATGTGCCGTTAGGATGTTACAACATTCTTATCTGCATTTGTATAATTCCTTTAGACATAAAAAAAGCCATACATTACTGTATGGCTTTTCATTATATTTATTATCTACTAATTGTTAGCTTCTGCGTGACGTTTTTCGATATTTTCTTTATCTGTTTTTGTCATGGTATCAACCAATACTGGTGTAGCGATAAATAATGAAGAATACGTTCCAATTACAATACCCACAAGCATTGCAAAGATAAATCCTCTGATGGAATCTCCACCAAAAACAAACATGATTAACAGAACCATAATCATCGTTAATGACGTATTCAATGTTCTAGATAAAGTTGTATTAATAGAAGCGTTCACGATTTCTTTAAAGTTACCTTTTCTATTACCACCTAAGAACTCTCTAATTCTATCAAATACAATAACCGTATCGTTCATCGAGTAACCAATTACGGTTAATATCGCTGCGATAAAGTGTTGGTCCATTTCCATGTGGAAAGGTGCGTATTTATAAAACAAAGAGTAAATTCCCAATACAAATATAACGTCGTGCACAACAGCAGCAATTGCTCCAAGTGAATATTGCCATTTACGGAAAGAAATTACCAAGTACAAACCAACTACAAGCATTGCTCCAAGAACAGCCCAGAAAGAGTTGGTTTTGATATCTGCAGATATAGCAGCTCCTACTTTAGATCCTTGCAATACTCCATATACCTTTCCATCATATAAGTTGACAAACTTATCGTAAGAAATGTTGTTAAAGTATTTTTTTAATCCGTCATGTAATTTATGGTTAACTTCAGTGTCTACTTCAGTACCTTCATCTTTAATTCGGTATTTCGTAGTAATTTTTAACTGATCGTCATCTCCAAATATTTTTGCTTCAACAGTAGTTCCGAATAAAGCTGATAATTCTTCTGATACTTTAGTTGGCTCAACAGGTTTTTCGAATTTCACTTGGAACGTTCTTCCTCCAACAAAATCCACACCTTCATCCAATCCATTAAAATAGAACGAAATACAACTAACAACAACTACAGCTGAAGAAAATAAGTACGACCATTTTTTAATTCCAATAAAATCAAAATGGAAACCGGTCAACCAGTTTTTAGTAATTGAAGTTGAGAATGTTAGTTTTTTATTATTTGCAACGTCTCTATCGATGAAAATTCTAGCGATAAAAATAGACGTAAACAAAGAGGTAACAATACCGATAAGTAAAGTTAAGGCAAATCCTTGAATTGGACCTGTTCCGAAAATATATAAAATAGCTCCCGTTAAAACGTGTGTTACGTTAGCATCAATAATGGAACGCATCGCTCCTTTCCAACCATACGATGTTTTTACAGCATCGGCAAGTGAATGTCCTTCACGGAGTTCTTCTTTTGCTCTTTCATAGATAATGATGTTCGCGTCGACGGCAGTTCCTAATGTTAACACGATACCAGCAATACCTGGCAATGTTAATACAAATCCGAAATTGGCCAATACACCAAATAACAATAGTAAGTTTAACAACAAAGCAATATTTGCATACCAACCTGCTTTACCATAATAGAATACCATCCATAAACATACTAATAAGAATCCTACTATAGAAGAAGTCATACCAGCGTCAATAGCTTTTTGTCCTAATGATGGTCCAACAATTTCTGATTGGATTATTTCAGCAGCAGCAGGTAATTTACCAGCTCTTAAAACGTTGGATAAATCTTTAGTTTCTGCGATATCAAAATTCCCTGTGATTTCCGATCTACCACCAGCTATTGGTCCAGAAGTAACTCCAGGAGCAGAATACACTACGTCATCAAGTGCAATAGCGATAAAACTTTTTTGAGAAAAAGCTCTACCTGTGAGTTCTTCCCATGCTTTAGCACCTTGACCGTTCATTTGCATTGAAACGGCTGGTTTTCCTGCTTGATCAAAAGTATCTCTTGCATCGGTTATAACACCTCCACTTAAAGGAGCTTTGTCTTCACGATTGCTTTTTAAAGCATATAAATCAAAAGTTTCTGATGTCTTTTTTGTTTTCTCGTCGGTAATAACCGTTGGTTTTCCCCAAACGAATTTGGCAAATCTTTTATCCGACGGAAGTAGAGAAAGGATGTCTGCTCTTTTTAAATACGAGTTTACTTTAGCTGTATCTTTTTGTGCAATAACCAATAATACTGGTCCACCACCACCTGAAACTACTTTGTCATATAAAGGATTGTTTCCTTTTTTTGCTGTAGCAGAATCGGCTTTTTTATCAGTTAACAATGCTGTTAAACTGTCTTTCTTTGCAGGAGCAGCAGTTTCTTTAACCGCAACTGTTTTTTCACTTACTTTTAAAGCTTCATTAGCTGCTTGTAAAAAGCCTGCTAATTCATCGGCTTTGTAGGTCTCCCAGAACTCTAATTGAGCAGTACTGGAAACTAATTTTTTAACACGGTCAACATCTTTTGCTCCCGGTAATTCAACTAAGATACGACCTGTTTGTCCAAGTTTAACAATATTAGGTTGTGTTACACCAAATTTATCGATACGTTTTCTAAGTACACCAAAAGCACTTTCTACCGATTCGTCTACTTTTCTTCTGATTACTTTTTTAGCATCAGCGTCGGTCATTTTGAAATCGATTTGACCTTCTAAACTTCTGTTGGCAAAAATATCTGGTGAAGCTAATTTCAAAGAAGTACCATTTGAAACTTTGTCAAATTCAACAAAAAACGCATCTAAATACGATTGATTTCCTTGTTGATTGGTTTTAGCGTCTTCCAAAGCTTTATTAAAAGCTGGATTTTTTGAATAGTTTGACAATCCTCTTAAAACGTCTTTTACAGAAATTTGAAGAATAACGTTGATTCCTCCTTCAAGGTCAAGACCTTTGTTTAATTGTCTGCTAGAAACTTCTTCATAAGTATAATCAGTAATTCCTAAATTATAGACTTTCTCTTTACTTATAGAATCTAAATATCTTACCTCTTTAATGGTGTTTCCGCCTGCAAATGCTTTCGCATCGCTTTTTACTTTGTTTGAAACAAATGTGAAAGTAAGTTGGTAAATACTTACAAGTGCAAAAATAATTGCGAAAAATTTAATAAGTCCTTTATTCTGCATTAGTCTAAAAATTAATTAATTTTTGTTTGTTATTGTCTTAAAAATCTAATGTTACTTGATAAATTGTTGATTTTCAAATAAAATCAAACTATCTACTTAACTACACATTTTTTGAAACGTGCAAATATATAATTAACCTAAAGATTAACAAATTATTTAGTGATTATTATCAAAAAAAAGACTGCAAAAATTGCAGTCTTTCATTTATTGTATATAAACTTCCTAATTCGTGTAGCTATTTTTCAAGTTAATAGCAATTCAATTAGGGATGATTTGAGAATATAGAGTTATCGGAATTGTTAGAAAACAAGGGCGTATCCGAATTATCAACCGATCCATCACCATTTAAATCTGTTATTTTAACTCCAAATTCAGAGTTTTCTACATCATTAAATAAATTTGGAGCATCAGTACCATCTATAACCTCATCTTGGTTAATGTCTCCAGAATACAATCCGAATACTCCACCTCCTAAATTTATCATATTATCTTCAAATGCTTTATTTGCTGCTGTACTAAAATCATAATCTAATGGGAATCTACCTATTGATTGAGGTGTTTTACTCCATGTCTGAACTGAATTAGTAGTCCTCACAGCAATAAAATAATTTCCACTTGAAACAGCTGGAAATCTGCAGGTTGCAGTACCATTCGTTTTTAATATCGTTGATGCTGTTGCCGCAGTTGCATAAGGTGCCGTAGCGTTGTGCAATTCGACAGTAATATTTTCAACATCTGTTAAAGGAGAAACTCCGTCTTGATTATTTTTCACAGGTGTCATAGCATTTGAACCATTATAATACCCTTCGATAAATAATTTTAAATTTAAGGATAAAGTTTCTCCTTCGGTTACTAATAACTGTTGATTAATAGCAGGATTATCGATGGTATCAACAGTTCCTGAAGGCCATCTGATAATCACTTTTGTAATGGTTGTTGCTGTTCCAAGTCCGAAGTGAACGTTTAAAGAACTCATGAATTCAAATCCTTCTCCGCTTCGAACATCTCTAATTTGTTTTCCCCAAGCACCGTAGATTTCTACTCTTGCTCCAATTCCGTTGCTGTTACTTTGAACGCCTTGCAATGCCAATTTTAACCAATTATTTGCATTGGGAACTGCATAACGAATATTAGCTCCATTTTGAAAATCAAGAAAACCATCATTATTTAAATCACCAACCGCTCCTAAACTTAAATTGGCATATGTAGTAACCGCAAAAGTGCTATTTCCTTGGTTAAAGAATATTTTTCCACTACCTCCCATAACATCAATAAAACCATTGTTATCAAAATCATAAGCAATATAATCTCTGTTGGTATTGGTGTTGGTATCAAACCCTGAACCAGCAGTAATGTTAGTAAATGCTACACTTGTTCCAAGATTATTTCTGAATAGTCTATGACCTGTTGAACCATTAGATCCAATCATAATATCCATATCACCGTCATTGTCAAAATCAGCAATCGCTGATGACCATGAAGTCACTGGTGTAAAATTGATTCCAGATGCAGCAGAGATGTCCGTGTAAGTATTATCGGCATTTCTTCTATGAAGTTCAGATGGTGGACCTGAACATTTTGACATGAACATATCTAAATCACCATCATTATCAAAATCTGTCCATAAAGAAGCATAATTTCCACCACTAGCAGTTATACCAATATTATACTCATCAGGGCCATTAACTACACCACCCGATTGATAATAGGTAAAATTACCAGCTCCATCGTTTATATAATATACGTTTGGTTGAACATCATGACAAGAAAAAGCATCTAAATGACCATCGTTATTCATATCAAGAAAATTGGTTCTTTGACAAAAAATGTATTGTCCTGGAGTGTTTTGTGTATAAGCAGTTCCAGTGGCATTTGATTTCATAAAAGTAAGTCCACTTCCACTTCCATACAACAAATCATTAAAGCCATCTTTATTATAATCACCAGCAGCTAAACTCCAATTTGGTAAGAATGTTGCTGCAGTTGTAGTAAAATTTACAACAGATAAAGCACCAGCAGCTCCTTGCACATGGACTTTAATATTAGTAGAACTTACACCTACAATATCATCTTTGTGATCACCATTCATATCAAAAACACCCTTGTTATAAGTACTATTAATTGTAGCCACATTTTGAGTAGTATATGATATTGGTGTTGGTGGAGGAGCAACGTAAGGATTTTGAATTAATTGAAAAGTAAAACCTGCAGAACTCCATCTGTTATCCCATGCAATAAAGTAGGTTGTGCCACTAAATACAGTAAATGTAGCTATAGATAAATAACTACTAGTTCCTGTTCCTGTTCCTGCGCTTACTTGAGTAACAACACCACTATCATCATCTCCTGAATGACAAATTAAAGCAGCACAACTTCCAGTATATACATTAAATTGAGTATCTCCACCCGCATTAACATTTAAATCAGAAGTTACAGTAACCGTGTAATTTTGGGTAGGAGTATAAGCATACCATCTTGATCCTGTTGCTCCAGAGGAGGTTCCACATAGTGGTGATGGAATTTGAGATGCTACAATTGTACTTACAACATACGAACCAGCTGTTGTTATTGCGGTTGCTGTAGCGCAAGTGGTTTGAGCACTTATAAATTGAATACTAAAAATCAATACTACTAATAATGTAATTTTTTTCATTTTTTTTGATTTAGTTGATAAATATTTAATCGCATGTACCTGGCAAAGAATTTATCCATGCTTGTATTAATGCTATTCCCTCATCATGAATTATTGTTCGGCCATGAAGTGGCATTCTGATGGCTTCATCAGTTGTATTTAATCTGTAATACATCATCGAACGATTGATATTTCCTGGTGTAACAATTTTACTTAAAGAAGAAGGAAAATCTTGCATGTCTTGCGTTTCGACACAAACACCCATATTTGTCGGATTATTTGCGGTTTCAGTAAAAGCGAATCGCATTGGTCTATAATCGCAGTGTCTGTTGTCTTGATGACAATGTGCACAGTTAATGTCAACATAAGAACGAGCTCTTAATAAAAGCGGCTTTGAAGTATCTTCATAATTTATTGTAGAGTTAGCTACTGTCGGGAAAGTAAAGTTATTTTGCAAATAGCCTTGTTCAATCCATTTGCTTAATTGGTTTCTAGCTGTTGTACTATAGGTATAACCAAAATTCAAATTTTGAGGTTTTATTCCGATAGGAACATATGTTTCTACTGAATTACCACCAATTATTTCTCTTTTTTTGTGGCAAACAATACATTGAGCATCATTCGGAATCCTATAATTGACCGTTTTTTCAACATTGTTTTCATCAATCCAAGTTATAGGAGTAAAGCTACCATTTAAATCGAAATAGGCTTCGGTTTGTGCAGCATTCCATACATAATTGGCAAAAATCCAACCTGTTGCTTTTCGAATCATTATCCTAGTTTCTACAATTCTTGTTGCTCCTACAGGAGTAACATTTTGTACATTATCGTAATAAAATGTTTTTATTAAAGCAGCGCCTACAGGCAATTCTAATGTTGTACTATCGCTATTATAAGTCGCACTTAAACCAGGTGGCATCCATACAAAACGTTTTTTATGAGCATAATCTGAAAATAATGAACTTGCCGGTTTGTATGGAAGTACATTTAAAGCAGGAATTTGATTTTTCATTTCACCTTCAAAAAAATGATAATCAGAAAGTACGGGATAAGGCACCAAAGTTAAATCTACTTGAACTGGAGAAACTGGTGTGTATTCTGTAGTATCATCAAATTGTGTACATGAAATGACAACGGATAGAACCACTACAAAAACAGAAATCAAAATGTAATATTTTCTCATATTTTATAAAAAATAGTTCCAAAAATAATAAAAAAAAACAAAAAACATCAATTAATTACTACTAAATATTGTAAATACGTTATCAATCATTTAATAAAATCGTTTTTTTACAATAAAAATAGTATTTTTTATAAAAAAAAAACCGAATTGTATGCAACAACTCGGTCTTCAATAAGTTAAGTAGAAATTAGCTTAAAATCGATTTTAAATCGCCATTCATTGCTCTAACGGCATCGGCGCTTTTAGCGAAAGCTGCTTTTTCAGTATCGTTTAAGTTGATGTCTACAATTTTTTCTACGCCGCTTCTACCAATAATACACGGTACACCAATACAAATGTCATTTTGACCGTATTCGCCTTCTACAAAAACAGAGCATGGAATTAGTTTCTTTTGGTCGTTCAAAATACTATCTACTAAATAGGCAACAGAAGCACCTGGTGCATACCAAGCAGAAGTACCTAATAAAGCGGTTAATGTTGCACCACCAACCATTGTGTCGGCAGCAACCTTTGTCAATTCATCTTCAGATAAAAATTGAGAAACTGGAACACCATTATAAGAAGCCAAACGCGTTAACGGAATCATAGTTGTATCTCCGTGACCGCCAATTACCATTCCTGAAATATCATTCGCAGGTTTGTTTAATGCTTGAGACAAATAGGTTTTGAAACGGGAACTGTCTAAAGTTCCTCCCATTCCGATGATTCTATTTTTTGGTATACCAGTTGCTTTTAAAGTTAAATAGGTCATGGTATCCATTGGATTAGAAACGACAACTACAATAGCATTTGGAGAATGTTGCAATAAACTTTCGGCAACCGATTTTACAATTCCAGCATTAATACCTATTAACTCTTCACGTGTCATTCCTGGTTTTCTTGGAATTCCCGATGTAATTACTACTACATCACTTCCAGCTGTTTTTGAATAATCGTTTGTGCTACCTGTTACTTTGGTATTAAAACCTAAAGTGGTTTGGGTTTGCATAATATCTAACGCTTTACCTTCGGCAAAACCTTCTCTGATGTCTAATAATACTATTTCACTCGCAATTCTTCTGTAAGCAATCGCATCAGCACAAGTAGCTCCTACGTTTCCTGCTCCAACTATGGTAACTTTCATCTTTAAATTATTTAAAATTATTTTTTTGCAAATTTATTTATTTTATATGATTTAAATAGCAATTTTTAAACTAATAATTTTTTAGCTATGATTTACTATCTATTAAAATGAAATTTTATAAATCACTATTGAGGATAAATTGCAAATATTGAATTGGTAGCATTATTTTCAAAGAAAGGCGCATCTGAATTATCAACAGCTCCATCTCCATTTAAGTCAGTTACTTGAATCCCAAATGCAGAACCATCAATAGCAGCAACTAAATCTGGTGCATCTGTATTATCAATTACATCATCTTGGTTGATATCGCCTGAATAGAATCCGTAAACTCCACCTCCTAAATTTAACATATTATCACCATACGCTTTATTTGCAGCTGTACTGAAATCATATGTTAACGGAACTGTACCTACAGTTTGTACAGTTGCACTCCATGTTTGAACAGTATTACTAATTTTAACTGCTATATAATAAGAACCAATTGGTGCTGTATTGAAAGTACAAATTGCAGTGCCATTTGTTTTTAACAATGCCGTTGTTGTTGCTACTGTTGCCCATGGCGCAGTAGCATTGTGTAATTCAACTGTAATGTTTTCGACATCTGTTAATGGAGAAACTGAATCTTGATTAAACTTAACTGGTCTCATTGCATGAAAAGAATTATCATAATACCCCTGAATAAACAATTTTAAATTAACTATAGAAGAGCATGGGCTTACTGTTACAGTAACACTTCCACATGTAGTAGTATTGCAAGTTCCGTTATAACGTACATAATAAGTTGTTGTTATAGCTGGAGAAACAAGAATACTGCTTCCTGTTCCTGCCAGCGTACCACCACATGATCCTGTGAACCATTGTGCTGTTGCTCCAGTACCAGCGAAACCGCCAGTAACAGTAAGCGTAGTGCTACCTGCACAGGCTATTGATGTTGTACCAGTAGCGCCTGTTGGTGCCACAGATATAGTATTTACTGTTACTGCAACGGAAGTTCGTGTTGCACTCTCACAAGAATTTAAGGTTTGAGTAGCATAATAAGTACCTGTTGCCAATGCAGTAGTTGAGACCAAAGCTGTTCCTCCTGTTGAAGCAGCATACCATTTTATTGCGGTACCAGTTGCCACTAAATTAGCAATTGTGGCTGCATTACAAAATGTTTGTGCAGAGGCCGTAGCTACTGGCGTAACATTTAAGGTTACTGCAACTGCAGTTCGTGTTGCGCTTTCACAAGAATTCAAGGTTTGCGTAGCATAATAAGTTCCTGTTGCCAATGCAGTAGTTGATACCAAAGCGGTACCTCCTGTTGAAGCTGCATACCATTTTATAGCGGTGCCAGTTGCCACTAAATTAGCCACTGTAGCTGCATTACAAAAAGTTTGTGCCGATGCTGTAGCAACTGGCGTAACATTTAACGTTACTGCAACGGAAGTTCGTGTTGCACTCTCACAAGAATTTAAGGTTTGAGTAGCATAATACGTTCCTGTTGCCAAAGCAGTAGTTGAAACCAAAGCTGTTCCTCCTGTTGATGCCGAGTACCATTTTATAGCGGTGCCAGTAGCTACTAAATTAGCCACTGTAGCTGCATTACAAAATGTTTGTGCCGATGCTGTAGCAACTGGCGTAACATTTAAGGTTACTGCAACTGCAGTTCGTGTTGCACTCTCACAAGAATTTAAGGTTTGAGTAGCATAATAGTTTCCTGTTGCCAAAGCAGTAGTTGAGACCAAAGCTGTTCCTCCTGTTGAAGCAGCATACCATTTTATTGCGGTACCTGTAGCTACTAAATTAGCGACTGTAGCTGCATTACAAAATGTTTGTGCCGATGCTGTAGCAACTGGTGTAACATTAAGTGTAACTGCAACTGCTGTTCGTGTGGCACTCTCACAAGAATTTAAGGTTTGAGTAGCATAATATGTTCCTGTTGATAAGGCAGTAGTTGAAACCAAAGCACTTCCTCCTGTAGAAGCTGCATACCATTTTATTGCGGTACCTGTAGCCACTAAATTAGCTACTGTAGCAGCATTACAAAAAGTTTGTGCCGATGCTGTTGGTAAAGGAGTTACATTAATTACAACATTTACTACTAAACGTATGGTGCCTTCACAACCTCCTAAAGTCTGACTAGCATAATAGGTGGTGGCATTTACCAAATTTGCAGTAGATGCTAATGCTGTTCCTCCTGTTGCTACCGTATACCATTTTATAGCAGTTCCTGTAGCCACTAAATTAGATACCTTAGCAGAATTGCAAAATGTTTGCGTTGCGGCTCCTGCAGGTACGCCAGAATATATAGGTACAACACCATTATCCCAGCTTCCTGTTACGACATCACCTGAGTCTTTACATATACTTGACAAAGGCGGATTGCCTGTTGCAGTAAGGGTTATAGCATTGGCAAAATTATTTCTTAAATCTATACCAATGATGCTGTTATCACTGCAATTAATATTCGTTAGTACTTGATTGTTTGTCGCACTTAAACCAGTTAATGCATTTGACGGACAACTCAAAGAAGTTAAAATGGAATTATCAGTAACAGCTAACGTAGTCAATAACGGATTGCTTGTACAATCTAACGAAGTCAAATTAGGTAAATTAGTTGCTGTAATTGAAGGCAAAACTGCATTAGAATAACAACTAATACTTGTTAATCCTGTACATCCAGATATTTGAACCGAATTCAACAAGGTATTCCCAGACAAATACAAATAGGATAATGCACTGCAATTGGTAAGATTTAAACTGGTAATCGTTGTTGTAAAAGTATTGCCAGAATCATGATACCCTGAATAACCATTTATAGTTGAAAGCAGTGTACAACCTGATGCGTTAAAAACAGCAATAGGATTAGAATTACTGTAAAGAGACGTTAATGCAGTACGATTGGAAACATTCAAGTTCGTAATTGAATTACTAGAGCATGACAATGACTGCAAATTATTTAAAGCAGAAACATTTAAACTCGTTAATGCATTCAAAGAACAATCTAAAGTAGTTAACGCCGTATTTGTTGTTAATACTAATGCCGTTAACGCATTTGAAGAACAATTTAAAGAAGTTAATGCTGTATTTGTTGTAACTATTAAAGAAGTTAAAGCATTGGATGAACAATTTAAAGTCGTCAATGCCGTATCTCCTGTAACTGTTAAAGAAGTCATTGCCGGATTTGAAGAACAATTTACCGATGTTAAATTAGGTAAATTCGATGCGGTTAACGATGGCAAAACATCGTTAGAATAACAACTAATACTTGTTAATCCCGCACATCCAGATATTTGAACC
>JANNCY010000017.1:0-5390 GCA_031387085.1 Flavobacteriales bacterium
AGACCAGAATTAAAAGAACTACTTACCAGAAGACAACGTATCAGCGTTGGTGAAGAAACCGAATATGCCTACATGGCAACCATCGAAGCAATGAGAAGCGCCAATATCGATGAAAGTTATTTTGAAGAAAATGAAGTCGGAATTATGTACGGGAATGATAGTGTTTCTAAAGCTATGATTGATGCGGTGGATACTATTAGGGAAAAAAGAGATACTTCTCTTATTGGTTCTGGTGCCATATTCAAATCGATGAATTCTACGGTAACCATGAATTTATCAACCATCTTTAAATTAAGAGGAATCAATCTTACCATAAGTGCAGCTTGTGCCAGCGGTTCACACTCTATTGGATTGGGATATCATCTCATCAAAAGCGGATTTCAGGAAATGATAATTTGTGGAGGAGCCCAAGAAATAAATAAATATGCTATGTGTAGTTTTGATGGTTTGGGCGTTTTCTCTCCAAGAGAAGAGGAGCCTGCTAAAGCGTCTAGACCTTTCGACGCCAGTCGCGATGGATTAATTCCTAGTGGCGGCGGTGCAACCTTGATTTTGGAAAGTTATGAATCGGCTGTAAAACGCGGAGCCAAAATTCTTGCTGAAGTAATAGGATACGGATTCTCATCTAATGGCGGACACATCTCCACACCAAACACCGAAGGTCCGGCGACAGCCATGCAACGCGCATTAGACGAAGCCAATGTAAAAGCAAGCGATATTGATTATATCAATGCACACGCTACATCTACTCCCGTTGGTGATTCCAACGAAGCCAAAGCTATCTTTCAGGTTTTTGGTAAAAGCAATCCGTATGTAAGTTCTACAAAATCAATGACAGGCCACGAATGTTGGATGGCGGGAGCAAGTGAAGTTATCTATTCGATACTGATGATGCAAAACGATTTTATAGCACCCAACATCAATTTGGAAAACCCAGATGAAGATTCTGCGAAATTAAATTTGGTCAAAATTACGTTAAATAAAAAAATTGATATATTTTTGTCGAATTCCTTCGGATTTGGAGGAACTAATTCCGCATTAGTTATTAAAAAGTTTAAAGAATGATGAGTAAAGATGAAATAATTGAGAGAATGATTGACTTTATGGTTGATGAATTTGAAGTTGATGCCGAAACTATTCAACCTGATGCTAATTTAAAAGACACTCTTGGGTTAGATAGTTTGGACTATGTTGATTTGGTAGTTTCTATTGACGCTAACTTCGGCGTAAAATTAGTAGAAGCCGATTTTGTAGGGATTGCATCTTTCCAGAGTTTTTACGACCTGATCGAAAATAAGCTTAAACTTAAAGTTGCCTAATGGCAAAATGGGATGGTAAATCTAGAGGTACAGTATTAGGATATAGAATTTTCGTTTTTTTTATTAAAAAAGCCGGAATCAAATCTGCCTACTTTATACTTTATTTTGTTGCCACCTACTATTTTCTTTTCCTAAAAAAGAGCAATCAAGCCATTTTTTATTATTTTAATAAACGATTGGGCTATTCCTATTTCAAATCGAAACGAATGGTCTACAAAAGTTATTATACTTTCGGACAAACTATCTTGGATAAGGTCTCGATTGGTGCTGGAATGCGCAATAAATTTACCTACGAATTTGATGGTGTAGAAAAATTAACCCAACTTTTAGAAGAAAAAAAAGGAGGCGTTCTTATTAGTGCCCATATCGGAAATTTCGAAATCGCCGAACATTTTTTTAGCGAAATTGACGTAGATTTTCAGATTAATCTGGTTACTACCGATTTAGAACATTCGGCGATTAAAAATTATCTTGATAAAATTTCTAAAAAATCGACCATAAAGTTTATTTTTATCAAAGACGATTTATCTCATATTTTCAACATAAATGCGGCTTTGGCTCGAAATGAATTGGTTTGTTTTACAGGTGACCGATATTTTGAAGGCGTAAAATCCCTACAGGAAATACTACTCGGAGAAACCGCTAAATTTCCTGCAGGGCCATTCCTCATAGCTTCCCGATTAAAAGTACCCGTGGTTTTTGTTTATGTAATGAAAGAACCAAACTTGCATTATCATTTGTATACAAGAGAAGCTCCCGTAACACATCGCGACGAAAAAGCATTGCTAACTGCCTACACACAAAGCGTCGAATCGATGCTGAAAAAATACCCACTACAATGGTTCAATTATTTCGATTTTTGGGACAAATTTAAAGAGTAAACAGTAGTTAAAACTATCATACACTTTCCAGTTATTTGTATTTTAGTCCAACATAAAAACAAATATGGAAGAATTTGATGCAATAGTTATTGGTTCAGGTGTTGGTGGTTTGGCGACAGCCATTTGCTTGGCACGAGCCGGAAAAAAAGTTGTGGTTCTCGAACAACATTATGTGCCTGGTGGATGGAGTCACAGCTTTACGCTTAACGGACATCGTTTTAGTCCAGGAGTTCATTATGTCGGACTCATCGATGAAGGTGAATCTACCAATGAAGTGTACCGCGGATTAGGAATTGCCAACGATATGGTTTTCTTTCGGATGAATCCAAATGCCTACGAACATTGCTTAATCAAAAATGAGACTATCGATTTGCCTGCCGGAATCGAAAACCTTAAAAAGACACTCGCAACTCGTTTTCCAAAAGAAGAAAAAAACATTAATGAATACGTTTCTCTAGTTGAAAAAGTAAATTACGAATTACAACTAATGCCGAAATTAAAAGGGTGGTGGCAAAAAATAACCGTTCCTTTTAGAACCAAACATTTCGGAAAATTTGCACTGTTCCCACTAAAAAAAGTCATCGGTTGGCATATCAAAGATGAATTGCTAAAAACCGTTTTAAACATTCAATGTGGCGATCACGGATTGCCTCCAAAAACCGCATGCTTCCCTGTACATTGTTCAGTGATGAGTCACTATTTTAATGGTGGATTTTACCCAATGGGTGGTGGCGGTGGCATCGTAAAAGCAATGACCAATGGCGTGAAAAGAAACGGTGGCGAAGTACGAGTGAAACAAAGCGTCGAAAAAATCTTAATCGAAAATAATAAAGCTACCGGAGTGCAATTGAAAGATGGACAAAAGCTTTTTGCCAAAACCATTATTTCCAACGCTGATCCATCCATTACGTATTTGAAACTTGTCGGAAAAGAAAATTTAAGCAAAAAATTAATCGCCAAATTAGCCAAAACAAAATACTCAGTTACCTCACTAATCCTGTTTCTTACTTTAGATATGGATGTCACAAAGCACGGCATCGATTCGGGAAATGTCTGGATGTTGAAAGACGAAAACCTTGATGCTCATTTTGAAGATTTAATGGTTGGTGATATTGCTGGCGGAGACGATTTTCCTGCGCTATTCATGAGTTGTACTACGCTTAAAGATCCGGTAAGTTTTAACGGAAGGCATCATAATTTTGAAATTGTAACTTACATCAATTACGATAATTTACCTCACTTCAGTAATGAAGAGGATTACCACTCCGAAAGTTACAAAGTATTCAAAGAAAAAGTGATTTCAAAATTCATGAACAATATCGAAAAAATAATTCCAGGAGCCAAACAGCATGTAGTTCAAGCCGAATTGGGAACACCAAAAACCAATGAGTTTTACGTTAATTCGACAAAAGGGAATGTGTATGGGACCGAAAAAACCTTAAGTCAAGTCGGACCGTTTTCATATAAAAATAAATCTGAAATCGAGAATCTTTATCTCTGCGGTGCCAGTACGCTTTCTCATGGTGTTGGCGGCGCGACGCATTCTGGAGTTGCAGCAGCGTCCTTAATTTTAAATTGTACAAAAGATGATTTGTTAATTGAAGATGCCAATCAAAAAATCAGAATTTACGACGCCGAAGATCAAAGCAACTGGCCCGATTGGGTTCACGTTAAGCGATCAGATAAAGTCAGAAAATTTAAAGAAATAAAAACGAATACCTAAAAATTTCAATTAAATTTGAAATTATAAAAAAGACTTATGAAAAGCGTTCTTGTTATTTATTATTCGCAATCAGGACAGCTCGAATCTATTGCAAGAAGTATTGCTAAGCCATTATTAAATTCTGACGAAATTGAGCTTACTTTTCATGAAATTCAATTAGAAAAACCATTCCCATTTCCATGGAAAAAAGAAGCTTTTTTTGATGCTTTTCCCGAATCTTTTTTGCAAGTTCCGACTCCATTAAAACCTATTCCAGAGGAAATTGTAAACACCAAATACGATTTAATTTTATTACATTATCAAGTGTGGTATTTAACGCCATCCATTCCAATAAATTCCTTTTTAAAATCAACGGATGCTGCTATTTTGTTAAATAACACTCCAGTTATAACCATCAATGGCTCTCGAAATATGTGGGTTATGGCGCAGGAAAAAGTAAAATTATTATTGCAAAAAAACAATGCAAAATTGGTTGGAAATATTGCTTTAGTTGATAGAGCACCCAATTTAATAAGTGTAATAACTATTGTGGAATGGATGTTTTCGGGTGTAAAAAAAAGCTATTTAGGAATTTTTCCATTGCCTGGGGTTTCAGAAAAAGACATCCAAGAAGCTTCTAAATTCGGAGACATTATTCTTTCAAACCTTAAACAAAATACACTAGAAAACTTACAAGAACAATTAGTTGCCAATAGAGCTGTAAAAATTAGTTCCTATCTAGTCAAAGTGGATAAAACCGCAAATAAGATATTTTCTAAATGGTCGAACTTTATAATTACAAAGAAAAATTCAAGAAAAAATTGGTTAAAAGTGTTTAATCTTTATTTGTTGCTCGCAATTTGGTTAATTTCGCCAATTGTATATATATTGCACGTTTTTACGTACCCATTTAAGAAAAACAAAATAAAACTAGAATCTCAATATTATCAAGGGGTTTAGAAGATTAAACAGAATTATGTTCGAAGTATTTATAACAAAAACCGGAAAATATTTACCCAATGAAGCCATTTCTAACGATGAAATGGAAAATTATTTGGGACTTATTAATGAAACTACATCTAAAGCGAGAAGAATAATCCTAAGAAACAATAAAATTGTTAGTCGATTCTATGCGATTGATAAAGATGGAAATAGTACACACAATAATGCCGAATTAACCAAAAATGCCATCGAACAATTGTACGACGAAAGTTTTACATCTCAAGATATGGAATTGCTTTCATGCGGTACTTCAACACCAGATAGCTTACTTCCTTCTCATGCAGCAATGGTTCACGGATTATTGAAAAACAAATCGGTCGAACTCAATTCCTCTTCGGGTGTTTGCTGTGCAGGAATGAACTCTTTAAAATTCGGTTATTTATCTATAAAAGCTGGAAATACTAAAAATGCAGTTTGTACAGGCTCAGATAAAATTTCTAGTTGGATTATGTCTGATAAATATGAAGAAGAAATCATCAATTTAAA
>JANNCY010000140.1:0-12148 GCA_031387085.1 Flavobacteriales bacterium
ACCAGAATTTGCGCACATTAATCAAATACATAAATATAAATCTTATAAGAAAAATAAAATCGCTATTTTTGAAATATAATATTAACAAAAAAACGTCAACCTATTTCAGGAAAAGACAGCAACGCACAGAAAAACAACTAAATAAAATAAAATATGCCAAATACAGGGGATTTTTACATCGCAACTCTTAAAAAAACACATCTAGGATGGGGAACTCACAGAAAAACTAACTCAAGACCAAAAATTAAAAATGAAGGATATATTCCAATCCCTTTTAAATATGCTTTATCTTTTCAAATAACGAATTTACATTACACTAAACGGGGTAATGTGTATAAGTTCAGCACCAATGATGGATATATAAAAGACAAAGAATTAAAAGCTTCTGGAAATCGAAAAAAAGGCGATAAATACGCTAAAAACATTCATGGAAATGGAGATTTGAAACTTTTGGGGACATGGTTTTCACATAATAATATGCAAATTGGTGACCAAGTAAAAGTTGAGTTCCTAAGCCCTACAGAAATTCTTTTGACAAAAATTTAATCTTAAGTTTCATTTAAATTTCATAAATTGCAACTTTAATTTTAGACAAAGTAAATGAACGTATTAGAAAAAATAAGTATCCAAGAATTTGATAGTAAAAACTATCAAATAAAACTTGTTGAACCATACGACAAAGCTCTAATTACACATTATTTACACAATTATCGAAACGGAGTTTCAAAACATTATAAAAAAGATGCTGAGAAAGTTTTAAATAATTTTTTAGAGTATAAACAAATTGAAGAGCAGGTAAATATTGTTGCTGAAGATGCTTTACAACAATTGCTTTTTGAAGTTGAAAGCGTTCCGTTTCCAACTCCAAAAAATTATAGTTTTAAATTTATTGACCTTTTTGCTGGGATTGGAGGTTTTAGATTGGCAATGCAAAATGTCGGTGGAAAATGTATTTTTACAAGTGAATGGGAAAAGTCTGCTCAAAAAACTTACAGAGAAAATTTTGGAGAAATACCTTTTGGCGACATTACAAAAGAACGTGTTAAAAATTACATCCCACAAGAATTTGACATTTTATGTGCAGGTTTTCCTTGCCAAGCATTTTCGATTGCTGGAAACCAAAAAGGTTTTGCTGATACAAGAGGAACTTTATTTTTTGACATTGAGCAAATTGTAGTAAAACACAAACCAAAAGTTGTGTTTTTAGAAAATGTAAAAAATTTAGTTTCACACGATAAAGGAAATACATTTAAGACAATTATTTCAGTTTTGGAAAACAAGTTAGGATACAAAGTTTTTTCTAAAATTTTGAACTCAATGACTCATGCAAATGTTCCTCAAAATCGAGAAAGAATATTCATTGTTGCATTTGACCCAAAACAAGTGAAAAAATACGCTGATTTCAAATTTCCTTCGGAAATTAAATTGACAAAAACCATTCACGATATTTTAGAGAAAGGAAAACAATCAGAAAACTTATATTATAAACAGGACCACGCTTATTTTCCAGAATTAGAAAAAGCAATGGTCTCAAAAGATACTGTTTATCAATGGCGTAGAGTTTACGCACGAGAAAACAAAAGTAATGTTTGCCCAACTTTAACTGCAAATATGGGAACAGGAGGACATAATGTTCCATTAATTAAAGATGATTTTGGGATTAGAAAATTAACTCCAAAAGAATGCTTTTTGTTTCAAGGCTATCCACAAAATTACATTTTGCCAAACTTGGCAAATAGCAAACTTTATATGCAAGCGGGAAATTCT
Organism: Flavobacteriales bacterium; assembly: GCA_031387085.1. GTDB lineage: Bacteria > Bacteroidota > Bacteroidia > Flavobacteriales > Flavobacteriaceae > Flavobacterium. The sequence continues at coordinate 1,768 of JANNCY010000140.1, forward strand.
GTAACAACAACTTTAATCGAGCGAATAAGTAATGAAATCATAAATATTTTATGAAATCATTCGCAGAAATTGATATAGATAAAAACGGAAATTATTTAAAACTGCTTTCAGCAGTTTCAAAACTTTCGGGTTTATTTAGTGAAAGTTCCGTTCCTTTCATAAATTATCGTGTCGCAGAAAATATTTTTTGTAGAAGTTTTGACGCAGGAAATTTATCTCGCTCTGATACAGCTTTTGACGCAAACTACAATTCTGTTGGTGTTGGTTTGAAAACTTTTGTTTGTAGTGGAAATTCAAGTACCGAAAAAGTTGCCGAATTTAATTCGTTAGCAAGAACTTTAAAAGATTTTAAAGGAAAAGAATTAGCTTTAAAACTTGGGGAATATAGAAACGACAGAATAAATTTAGCTAATCGCGTTTACGATATTAAAGACTCTCTTTATCATATTGTTGCACGAAAAGAAAAAGAATTATTTCTTTATGAAACTGATTACAATATCATTGATGTTGATAATATTCATTCGGTTAAGGATAATAAAGCGAGTTTACAATTTGAGGACGGAAATAATTTATATTCATTTAATTATTCCAAAAGCACACTTTTTAGAAAGTTTATAATTCCACAAAATTCTTTTCGTTTACCGATTGATATTATCGAAGACCCATATTCTTTGTTACTTGAGTTATTTGAGGAAAACAAGAATTTAAAAACTGCTACAGACAAACTAGTAAAAGGCGAAAATTATGTAATCTTGCCACTTTACGGAATTCTGAAAAAAGAGAAATTTATTTTTGACCGTAGCGGTTTAAATCAATGGAACGCAAATGGGAGAAAAAGAGATTTTGGAGAAATTTATATTCCAATTCCTGCGGAATTACATAGAAAATATCCAAATTTCTTTCCAAAACGTGACCAAGATTTTAACTTGCAAATTCCAACTGGAGATATCTTTTCTGCAAAAGTTTGTCAAGAAAATTCAAAAGCGTTAATGACAAATCCAAATAAGGCTTTGTCTGACTGGTTGTTAAGAAAAGTTTTACAACTTAAAGAAGGAGAATTAGCAACAATGGAAAAATTAGACAAACTAGGTTTTGATAGTGTAATAATTTTGAAAGACAAAAATGGAGATTTCAAAATTGATATTATGAAAACTAATACATTTATTGAATTTAACTTAGATGAATAAACTCATTTTAAATCAATTAACTTATTTCAAGAGAGTAAGTGTTCCAAAATATATAGAATCAAAAATTCAAATGACCGCATTAAAGCATTTGGATTTGTCTGACATGGGAAAATTAAGAGACAGAATGGAAGGTCAATTATATTATAATAAATTGAGAACTGATATCTTGGCAGAGTTCGCATTTGAAAACATTATTGGTATTAGATATTTCGATTGGGAAAAAAGAATTAGTAAGAGTTTTAAACGGAAAAAATATATATTTGAGAATAAAGAATTAAATATAATTCTATTTGAAAACGAAAACTTTCCCAAAATAAGTACCGAACATATTAACAACTGTATTTTTGCTTATGTCAATATTGATAATCGGGTTCTATTGAGTAGACTTGCTACAAAGAGTTATATAAGTGAGATAGCAAAGAAAAAAAATCAAAAAATTATTGAGATAACCGAATTTCAAAATTTAATTGAGTTCTCAACGATTGATGAATTAATTTCTAAAATGGAATGAAGCACTGCCTACAACATTGGTTTTGCTCAATTGCTCGTCTATTGCTAATGGAAACAATAATTTTCATAACTTCTTTTTTTGGTAATGGAAAATAAACGTTTCCAAAAGTCGCAACTGAAGCAAAGCCAAGGGACGTTGTGTGCAATTGCCGCGCACGTAACTGGATAAATATCCCTAAAATTTTTGCTGGAAAAGGATAGAGTTAAGAAACGGAAAATAAGTTTATTTTTCGTCAAGCCTTGCAAAGGGATTTGCTGAAAATGTATTTTCAAAGCGAAGACGCTAAAAGGCTTGCCAAAGTTACAGCAAAAAAATGACAAAGTCAAATTTTTTTTTATGTAACAGGTTTAACTCTAGGGTTTAGTGAAAATTTTAGGGCTGAGATTTTAAAAAACAGCTCCTATCCTTCGGATGGATAAGATCAATATTTTAAAATCATTTATCACACTTGCGTACTTGCAACTGTTCCTGTTTTTTTCTTATCTTAGCAGAAAAGAAACAACAGCACACAACAGCGGCTATGTATTATGCCCGCCACAGGCGAGCTTCAGGCACAATACATAGCCGCGAAACGTTATATGATACCCTTGAGCTACACGAATCGCAAAAAAATTACATAAATTAGAAAAACAGGTATTTCTACGTATAACCAATTAATATTTTTAGTGTAATATTGCTTATTCTAAATAATAAATTCAAAATATTTAATAATATTAATAGGCAATGTTAAACCTATTCGAGTATGTGAAAGCGAAAATCGATAAGAGTAGCCGTGTGATGAACGAATCCATTCTACGATAATTAATAATCTTAAAATTTTAAAAATGAAAAAAAATAACTTTTTTTATCTTTTCTACGCTTTCAATCCTGATAGCTTTGTCGTGTAACAACGATACAAATTATAAAACTTCAAAATTAAAAGAACCAGCTTTGGGGGAGGTACTTCTAATCAATAATTCAAAAGTTGACAATTTATCGAGAAAAGTAGTTATCAAGATAGATGCTACTGTTGAAGTAGCCAGACGCCGACATAGCAATGACCCAACGCAATGTGGAGATTGTAAATGTGGATTAGGTGTTTGTGGCGTTTGCTTTTTTTGTCGACCATCAGGAAATTCTAACGAAACTTTGGCCAATTTATATTTCGACGACGTGGATAATCAATACTATTTTGAGTTGGCACTTTCAGCACCCATGGTTACAGGCGTCGATTATACATTTTATGTTGATGAAGATGTACCAGTAACCGATGATCCATCATATGTTGTGATTAAGGGAAATTATGCTGTGGATTCAACAATTGGAACTTACGGAGGGTATAAAATTATAGTGAAACATTAATTAAATTTGACGGGTGCATTTCGCACCCGTTCTATATATGAAATCAAAAGCCAATTTTATACTATTTTTTGTTTGGATAAACTGTTTTGCACAAGACCAAAACACGTCGACACCTGTTAACCCTGCACTCTTACGTGAAATAATCAGTCAGGGACATCTCGCAAATAATTTAATTTATACTTACTCTGACTGGTGTGCACCTTGCGTTAAAGAATTTCCAAGAGTTATTGATTTTTGTAAAACGAATAATGTCGGACTCTATATTATAGTGTTATCCAAAGAAGGAAATGCGGACTTAAGCAAATTGGAAGCAAAATTTGAAAAAAAATACAGCTTGGTTTCTCCAAACTTATTTAATTTTAAATATGATAAACAGTATTTAAATCTTAAGACCAAAAATAATTTTAAAAATTACCAAGCATTCATAGCTGAATTGTTAGCGGAAAATTACCATGCCGATTATATTTATGGATGGGACATATTGATTTTGACAAATCAACAGGGACAAACAAAAATAGTTTCTGCTGATGGGTCGTTTGATGATATTCTAAAACGTTTAAAAAGCAATCTCTGAAAATGGAAACAAGTACAATATTTAAATCTACTTTGATTTTATTTGCGATACTATTCGGATTAACTACAAATGGTCAACAATATTTAAAAAATGATTTTGTAAATTATTCTCAAGCATTTGAGATAAAAAATTTTGAATCCCTGCAAAGTAGGAATATTTCATTTCCGATAAACTTTTCTAACAATAAATTAAATTTTTACTCCAAGAATCAAAATAGATTCTTTGATTTATTAGCTTCGCAAGGTGTTGACATCAAGATGGAACATAAAATAAATACTCGAATTTATACCAGCAATTTAAATAACAGTTCCATTAGCATTAAAGTTAACAGACCTTGTTTGCTCGTTTGGGATTTCCGTAAACCTACCAAGCGTTAAACGGAAACCTTTGATTTGAAATCACGTATTATGTCTTACTTTGGTAAGAAAACAAGATTTGGTTTTCATTTAAAAAGCGAATTCAAAATTTGCAGTGTTTGCAAACCTCTGATAACAGTGGTTAGCGCAATTGCAGGTTTTAGCGAGTGAACGTTTTGTTTTCATAGTAACGTTCACGGTAGCGGAAAATACTCTGCTCAAAACGCCACAACTGAAGTGTGCTAAGACGATACGTTACCAAACCCCTTTTCGCAACATACTCGAAAAAGAAACAATATTAAAGAATAAATAGGATGACAAACAGGTAATTACACCTATAAATGTATAAAAATTTCTGTATAAGTTTGTAATACAAAATATTCATATTAAATTAATATAAAAACCTAATATCATCTATCGTTTAATTATATATTTGAAAATCAATTAAAAACAACATACTATGAAAACTACTATTGTAATTTTATTTCTAGCACTAGCAAGTTGCTCAAAAGACAACAACAATACACCAGAAGACAAACTCCCACCAATAACACAAGTTGGTGCTAATACTGCTGGTTGTTATATTAACGGAGAACTATTAATTCCTAAAAATGGAGAGCAACAATTTGGAGGTTCACCTGCATACGGTTTAAATATTAATGCAGGGATAAACTTCAATGCACCAATTATTGGCGATGATTATTTCCAATTGGAAATTGCTAATAAAAAAGACACAAATGGAGCGGGAATAATTTTATACATAAGAAATATGCAAAATGGAATTGGAAATTATATTGTTGACCAATCTAATGGAGAATTATATATGGATGGTCCAAATAATAATCAAATAATTGCAGGAATTAGAAAAAATAACGTAAATATAACTTACTATTCTTCTCCAAATTCAGGGACAATTACAATAACACGTTTTGATTATCCAAACGGAATTTATTCAGGTGTATTTAGTGCTACACTATATAATAAAGACAATCCGGCAGAACAAATTCAAGTAACTGACGGTAGATTTGATATTAATATTGCTACCTTAAATAATTAATCTATGTAACAAAAAATTAAAAAAAGAAAGCTACTACAAAAAGTAGCAGCTCTCACAGCCAAATAAAACAATCTCTCACAAAAGTTAAATTTAACATCACAAAACTATGAAAAAAACTATTTTAAAATTGCTATTCCTAGTAATTTGTACTTTTTCGACAACAGCACATTCACAAGTAACCTATACAGGATTAAAAAAAGACTATACTCAAAGTATGGATAGTATACTTACCTATGTAAACAAAGCACCAATTACGACTGGTATTTTATACGATAGGGTTATGTCATTTTCGAGTTTAAATATGCTGAAAGAAAATTCAGTTATTACTAAATCAAACTATCAAAATTTCATTCAAGGATGGAGTGAATTATACCGTTCTGCCTACACTCCTACTTTTATTTCACTGGAAAATCTAAAAACAAATATAAACGCAAACACAAATCCAAACTTGGTTGATATTGGCCATTATCAATACCAAAATGAATTATATTGATTATGGAACACCAACAACGCCTAGTTTAACGACTACAGGAGGTTATCTTTATAACGTAACAGGAATTAATCCTTTTCTTGAAAAACAAGTAACAGTAATTTCTCCTTTAAAAGAAAAAGTATACTCTGGTACTGTAACATTCAGACTATTATCCTCTTTTATGTTGCAACTTACAGGATTACAAATTAAAACATTAGTAGCCAATTTTGGAACAGCAACTAATTACAATTTAATCAACAATTATATTGTGTCAACAACAAATCCAATGGTTTCTTTCACAACAAGTGGTAAAAAAGAATTTGTATTTACTGTTACTTTTAGCGATAATACAACCGAAATTTTAAAAGCTACTATGGATATTGTTGTATCAAATAATTCTACTGCAATGGCTATGGCATCCCCTTTATCATTTCCATTAGAACAAGATTTTGTAGGAACAAATGGTATTACTACTACTTCAACCGGTAATGTTGCATTTCAAGGATATAACGAAACATCAGCAACTAAAGGTGTTTTAGAGTACCGTACCTATTATAATTTAGTTACAAATAATGGAAGTGTTGCATCTAAAATTAATAAACCAATAATAATTCTTGATGGTTATGATCCTGGTGATGGAAGAAAAATTTATCAAGGAAGTGCAGGATATGATTTTAATAAAAAGAGTTTATTCGAATTAATGGCCTATGATGATGATAATAATCCTGCAACAATACCCATTAATTTAGTTGAAAAACTTCGCTCTCCGCCTTATGGTTTTGACGTTACATTAGTTAATTTTCCAAATGGAGCTGACTATGTAGAACGTAATGCCATGGCTTTAGTAGCATTATTAAATCGTGAAAATGCAAAATTAACAGCAAACGGAAGTACCGAAAAAATTTCAATAATTGGTCCAAGTATGGGTGGTTTGGTTTCTCGTTATGCTCTAGCATATATGGAAAAGAACGCAATAAATCATAATACAAAACTATGGGTAAGTTTTGACAGTCCACATTTAGGGGCTAATATACCAATTGCTGCACAAGAAAACCTTTATTTTTATGGATATAAAGGAAGACAAGACCAAGCTAAAACTAAATTTGATGAAAATTTTCGCTCGCCTGCAGCACGTCAAATGTTAATAGAACAATTAGATGGAAAACATGAAGCATCACCATATCCAACAAACTTGTGGACTAGTTCTGCTCCAAATGGTCAAAATAATAACTCCCCATTTAGACAACAATTCCAAACAAATTTAAATTCAAACGGTTTGAGTGGTTCAAATGGTTATCCAATTAATTTAAGAAAAATTGCTTTAATAAATGGTACAACGAACGGAGCAACAACAAATAGTGCAGGTAGCAAATTTTTAGAATTAGCTGCTTTTACAATTATAAAATACGGTCAAATTTTTGGAACTTCAATTCAAACCAAAATTAAAGTAGCAACAATTGAAGATACTTTTTTACAAAATACAGGGGGCAATGGACAAACATTTTCTGGTAAAGTAACAATAAAACGAGTTGGAGGTATTGAAGTTCAAAATGGTTCAGTAACAAGAACAAATTCAAATCCAAGAGGTTCAATGGATAATGTTCAAGGAGGTACTTTTAATACACAAGGTGTTATCAAAGATGAATTTACATTAGCTTTAAATGATGCTGTCGATAGTCAAGAATGGAGACAATATCTACCTAATCATGCTTTCATACCATCCGTAAGTTCTTTAGCGTTCAAAAATCCAAATTTCAATTGGGCAAATGCAATAAATAGAAATTTAGTTTGCGACCCACTAAACAAAGAAATTTATTTTGACTCCTATTTCTCGCCTAGTACTAATCAAGAACACGTTTTTGTATCAGCTGAAAATGCGAATTGGCTCTTAAAAGAACTTCAAGGCATTCCACAAGCTCCCTATTTCCCAATTCAAGCAGGATTATTAAATGGTTCAGATAAAATATGTTTAAATACCAATACTTTATACAGCTTTTTAGACCCTTGCAAACTTCCAAGTGCTGTCACAAATTGGTCTGTTGCAAACTTACAAATTATTGGTTCAACAGCCTATTCCATTACAGTTATGGGATTAAGTGGTGGTACAGCTACAATAACAGCAACTTTTCAAAATGGTCAAACGGTTTCCAAAGATATTTGGATAGGAGTGCCACAATTTAATAATTTTACTTTTGGCGGAACAATTCCTACTCAAAGTCTTTGTATTGCTCCTACCGCAAACTATAGTTATTCTATCCCTGAATTAAATACTTCAGACAAAGTAATTGCAAGTTTTACAGGTTTGACTTCCGCAGAAGCTTTACTAAATACAAATTGGCAATGGCAAACATTAAACAGTCTAATTATATTAAACGGAACAAAAAACAGCCGCAATATATGTACCATGGGGGCTGGGCAAACAAGTGTTAGTGTACGGGCAAAAAACGCTTGTGGATGGAGTGATTGGACTGAATTACCATTTGAAATTACTGAACTTCCATTAGCTTTAAGACAAAGTCTATCTGTATATTATGTATATCCAAACCCATCAAAAGATATTGTAAATATTGATTTAAGAGACCAAAATAATCAACCTGAAACAAGTGCAATTATATCCGGAGAACTTTTTGATATGATGGGACAATCAAAATCAATTGTCGAAATTTTAAATAACAAAGCAACTTTTTCAGTAAGTGATCTAAACAAAGGCATATATATATTAAAAATCTACATAAATGACCAAGTCGAAAGCCATCAAATTGCTGTAGAATAAAATTTAAAAAAATAAATTCTAAAGGCAGTTCTTGACGAAGCCAAGAACTGCTTTTTATTTTGTTATTCATACAAAATAATTCATACTTTTGTCAATATCAATCATTAAACAATTATAAATATGGCATCAACATCAGAAACAGGACACGCAAAAAATGTTGCGAATTTTCAAGATTTAATTTCATTCGTAGTAGGTTACGGCGCAACGTACAACCCAACCAAAAATGCATTAAAGTTACCACAACTTAACGCATTAGCCACGGCATCACAAACAAGTTTAGCCGATGTTGTAACAAAAAATACAGCTTACAATAACAAAGTGAACGAAAGAGTAACAGCTTTCAGCAATTTAAAATCGTTAGGAACTCGATTAGTAAACGCATTAGAAACCACCGATGCAACTGCACAAATGGTAAAAGATGCAAAAGGTTTTAACCGAAAATTACAAGGTAAAAGAGCATCAACAGCTACAACACCAATCGACCCAAACACACCAGCACCAGCAACAATTTCAACAAGTCAGCAATCTTACGACCAACTAATACAACATTTCGCAGGGTTAAAATCTGTTTTACAATCAGAACCAAGTTACGCACCAAACGAAAACGATTTAAAAATTGTTACACTTACTACCAAACAAACGAGTTTGACCACTAAAAATAATGAAGTTGCTACTGCATACACAAATATCAGCAATTCAAGAATTGCAAGAAACAATACATTATACGGTACAGACACAGGATTAGTCGAAGTAGCAACCGAAGTAAAGAAATACATCAAATCACTTTTCGGAGCATCAAGTCCCGAATTTGCACAAGTAAAAGGAATAGAATTTAAGAAAGTATAAATATAGCTTAACTTAAAATAGAAAACTCCCACCCTCTTTTAGGTTTATTTGAACCGCAAAGAGAAATATTCTAAACGCAAAAAGAATTGTTTGCTCCGCAAACAAACTTATTGCTTCCGCATTAAGGTTTATCCTCTTTGCGTTTAGAATTATTCCTTCCGCATTTAGATTTATGCCTACCGCAGAAAGAAATATAGCTTCCGCAAAAGGATTTATTCCTTCCGCAGAAAGAATTACGCCAACAACATAAATAACAGTCCGCAAGAACAATTGGCATAAGGGCATCATATAACAGCGGTTACAAACTATTGCTCGTCTGTTGCTAATGGAAACCATAATTTTCATAACTTCGTTTTCTGGTAATGGAAACTAAACCGTTCCATAAGTCGCAACAGGTTTGTAGCCGCGGGACGTTATAAGCCATTTGTGAAGGACGCAAATCTAATAGAAACAACCATGAGAAAAATATTTTACACGCTTATTTTAGCAATCACATTTATTACAAGTTACGCACAGGAAAGCGAAACAGAACTAAAACAAACGGAAACTCAGAAACCTATTAAACTAAAAGGTGTAATTGTTGAAAACGATTATCATGAAAATATTTCATGGATAAAATCAAAACCTGTTGCTCTTGTAAATAAAGATTTTATGATTGATGGTTCACAAGTTACTCATATACAAATTTATTTCGGCTTATATGTAAAGGACGGAAAACAGTATATGACTCCAATCCATTTAGTTAATAAATATAAAAGTCAGGACTGGATTTTTTTCAATCAAATTAGTTACTTGTTTGGAAATAGAAAAGATGTACGAATGGGAAAAGGAAAGATTTTTAAAATTACAGATGACGACACCAATAAAAATGTTTCTCTTGGAGTTTCTGAAAAGTCAGATATTGTTGCAGATGAAAATGTAAAAGATTTGATTAAATACATTCTAGAAAATGAAACCGACTTGAATATTAGATATACAAATTCTAACAAAAGCGAATACGTTGAATTAGACGTTCCTGGAGGAACAAAAAAATTACAGAAACAGTTTAAAGTTTTGATTGATGCGTATAACCAAATAAATGAAGCTTATAAACTAAATCAACCTTTCTAATCAAACGGCTTATAACAGCCGTTTCTCGCAATTGCGAATTTTGTTGTAAGTTCACGTTTACGTTTCGCAAGAATTTTTATCTTTAACAGAAAATAATTCGTTCCGAAGTTCGCAACTGACGAGAAGCGGCGGAACGTTAGCGGATATACTCCCA
>JANNCY010000236.1:0-4239 GCA_031387085.1 Flavobacteriales bacterium
CCTACTTTGGTTTTGGCGCATAATAAAACTTTAGCCGCGCAATTGTATTCCGAGTTCAAACAATTTTTCCCCAATAATTCAGTACAGTATTTTGTTTCGTATTACGATTATTACCAGCCAGAAGCCTACATTCCGGTGACAGGAACCTTTATTGAAAAAGATTTATCCATTAACGATGAATTGGAAAAACTGCGTTTAAGCACCACTTCTGCCCTGCTTTCAGGTCGTCGAGATGTTTTAGTAGTTGCTTCTGTTTCGTGTTTGTACGGGATTGGAAATCCGGTGGAATTTCAAAAGAATGTCATTTCAATTGAAAAAAATGAAGTCATTTCGCGTACCAAATTATTGCACCGTTTAGTGCAAAGTTTGTATTCGCGAACCGAAGCTGAGTTCACACCGGGCACCTTTCGAATCAAAGGCGATACCGTAGAAATTTTTCCGAGTTATGCCGATGAACCGTTTCGTATTCACTTTTTTGGTGATGAGATTGAAGAGATTGAAGCCTTCGATGCCAAGTCGTCCAAAGTGGTAGAAAAATATGAAAAACTGACCATTTATCCCGCCAATATGTTTGTGACATCACCCGATGTTTTACAAGCTGCGATATGGGATATCCAACAGGATTTGGTCAAACAAGTCGATTATTTTAAAGAAATAGGAAAACATCTCGAAGCCAAACGCTTGGAAGAACGTACCAATTTCGATTTGGAAATGATAAAAGAATTGGGTTATTGTTCTGGAATTGAAAACTATTCACGCTATTTAGATAGACGACTTCCCGGAACTCGCCCTTTCTGTTTGCTCGATTATTTTCCGGATGATTTTTTGATGGTCGTTGATGAAAGTCACGTGACGATTTCACAAGTCCATGCCATGTATGGCGGCGATAGAAGTCGTAAAGAAAATTTAGTGGAATACGGTTTTCGACTTCCCGCAGCGATGGACAACCGACCTTTAAAGTTCGAAGAATTTGAAGGTATGCAAAACCAAGTCATCTACGTTTCGGCAACACCTGCCGATTATGAGTTGCAAAAATCGGAAGGCATTTATGTAGAGCAAGTGATTCGTCCAACAGGATTATTAGATCCGGTTATCGAAGTGCGTCCGAGTTTGAATCAAATTGACGATTTAATTGAAGAAATTCAGGTGCGATGCGAATTGGACGAACGTGTTTTAGTCACCACTTTGACCAAGCGTATGGCAGAAGAATTGACGAAATATTTGACCAAAGTTGCCATTCGTTGTCGTTATATACATAGTGATGTAGATACTTTAGAACGTGTAGAAATCATGCAAGATTTACGCAAAGGTTTATTTGATGTTTTAATAGGTGTAAACTTATTGCGAGAAGGTTTGGATTTACCCGAAGTATCATTGGTAGCTATTTTGGATGCGGACAAAGAAGGTTTCTTGCGAAGTCATCGTTCACTGACACAAACGGTAGGAAGAGCTGCTCGAAACGTAAACGGAAAAGCCATTTTGTATGCGGATAAAATCACCAACAGCATGCAAAAAACCATGGACGAAACGACGTACAGAAGAGAAAAACAAATCGCCTACAATACCAAACATAACTTATCACCAAAAGCACTGAATAAAAGTTTGGGAAATGCTTTAAGCAACAACTCGGTTTCGACACAATACTACGAAGATAAAATTCAGAAAGCGGCCGAACCGGAAAGCTTGTATTTATCGAAGCCCGAAATCGAAAAGAAAATCCGCGATGCCCGAAAAGCAATGGAAAAAGCGGCAAAAGATTTGGACTTTATGCAAGCGGCAAAATTAAGGGATGAGATTAAGAGTTTGCAGGAACGAATTTAATCTTAATTCAATTGTTCTTGAAAAACTTCCAATAAAAATTCCGGAGAAACCATTCTTGTCGGTGATTGTTTCATTGCTTTTAACACCCGTTTTATTGCAAAAGGGTTCAATCCCATGTTAATTCCGATTTCATGAATTTTTGTTTGTTCGCGCTCGTGCAAAACGCCATCGCAGTGCATTAATAAAGCCAAACGGTAAAATTGTTGAATACGTTCAAATTCATTTTTGATGATTTCACTGCGGTGCTCTTCGTGAAAAAGTTGTTTCAATTCTTCTTTAGAAATACCAAGCTCCACCGCAATTATAGAAAGAAAAACAAATTCTCTCTCGTGCAATTCACCATCCACAATTGCAAAAGCAATCATGTCAGATAATAAACTTATTTTTTCTGCTTTCGTGTTCATCAAATTGTTTATTTTTAGCTAAAATATTCTTTTTTTATAACATATTAAAAATTTATTGCTTTGAAATTTAGATTCTGTTTTCTAATCTTATTTTCGTTTTGGATTGCAATTGGGCAAAATAGTACAGCCAGTAAACAGGTATCAAGCTTTAACATTGACGCCCCACAGTTAAAAATGATTAAGAAAATATGGGTGTATTTACCAAAAAATTATACCATATCCGATAAAAAATATCCCGTCATTTACATGCATGACGGACAAAATTTATTCGATAACAAAACAGCTTCTTATGGGGAATGGAATGTTGACGAAACGTTGGATAGCATTAACGCGCAGGTTATTATTATCGGAATTGAGCATGGCGGTGAAAAACGAATTGACGAACTAACACCCTACAAAAACGAAAAATATGGTGGTGGAAATGCCGATAATTACCTCGATTTTATAGTCACAACCTTAAAACCCTATGTTGATAAAACCTATCGCACTAAAACCAACGCACACAACACCGCATTGTTTGGTAGTTCCCTTGGAGGATTGGTTTCGTTTTATGGCGCACTAAAATATCCCAATGTATTTGGAAAAATAGGTTGCTTCTCGCCTGCTTTTTGGATTAACCGTAAAGAAATTTCCACTTTGATGGAAAACACCAAATCTTATAAAACTAAAGTCTATTTTCTCTGTGGTGACAAAGAAGGTAGCGATGATGATATGGTAAACGATTTAAAAAGGATTGAATATTTGGTCAATACTAAACGTTGTGAATGCCAGAAGTTAAACAAAAAAGTCATTGTAAAAGGCGGACAACACAACGAAAAATTATGGGGTGAGGGATTTAAAAACGCGTATCTTTGGCTTTTCTAAAGCAACTGATTAACTCGGGGAATAAAAAGTAAAGACATGAACAACAACGATATCTTCAAAAAACTACGCGTAGCCTTACAATTGCGTGACGATCAAATAGTAGAAATTTTAGAATTGGTCGATTTCCGAATGTCGAAAGGTGAAATTGGAAATCTTTTCCGCAATGAAGACCATCCCAATTTTATGGAATGTGGTGACCAGGTATTGCGTAATTTCCTAAACGGATTGGTGATTCACTTACGTGGAACGAAAGAAAATCCAAAAAATGCAATGGACGTTATTAAGAAAAATCAAAGCGAAGTAAAGCAAAATATAGCTACGAAAAAGATAGCCGCTCCAGGTGCATCAGATAAACCTTTTGAAGCTAAAAAGCCAGCTACATCAATGGGTGGAAATTTCAAAAAAACACAAGGCGGAGCGAAACCTACTTCCAAATTCAAGGATAAAAAACCAGCAAAGAAGATTGAGATTGTTGAAAAAATACAATACAAAAACGGTAAGAAAAAAGCTAGTATATGATGAAAATGGAGGATTTACTTCAGGAAATAGAATCTAACATCGCCTTTTTTGAAGTTAGTAATGAACGTGCATCTAAAAGTAATGTCGCTTGGCATTTAGATCATTCGTTGAAAGTTATCAATAGTGTTGCGACGGTTTTACAAAAATCGGATACCGATTACCAATGGAATTTCAATTTAAAAAGAGATTATTTCTTATTCATCAAAAGAATTCCAAGAGGTAAAGCACGAGCTCCAAAAGCAGTACAAGCTGTAGACGAAATTACGACAACATCAATAGAACGCCAACTAAAAACAGCGCGTTATTTAATTCAGGAAATGGAAACCATGAATCCAAAAACGAATTTTGTCCATCCTTATATTGGGAAGTTGAATTTAAAACAAGCTTTTACTTTTATTGAAATTCACACGCAACATCATTTGAAAATAATTGACGATATTCTGAAAAAATGATTTTTAGAGAAGCACATAGCAACGACATCTCACAAATTCAAATCGTTCGAAATGCCGTAACCGAAAATACGCTATCCAATCCCAATTTAGTTACCGACGACGATTGTCGTGAGTTTTTATTCGAAAGAGGAAAAGGCTGGGTTTGTGAAATTGACAAACAAATTGTAGGATTTTCAATT
>JANNCY010000007.1:0-26301 GCA_031387085.1 Flavobacteriales bacterium
TCTAAATAGGTCTTTCCGGATAAAAAAACAAGCACCCGATGCCCAAAAAATTTCAATCTCATCATCATATTGATGGTTGTCTTTTTCGATGGAAGTAAAGATTCTACCTCTGCAATAAGGATAACCATATTTGTCTATAAATCCACCTGCTGCCCCAGCATATTCGAACTTTTCTTTGTCTTTGTAATCAAGTATTTTAGGTTGGATAATCCCAATTTCTGTCTCGTTTTCAAAAATAGAAAGTATAGGAGTAAGCCAATTTTCAGTCACTTCAACATCCGAATTAACCAAAGCGTAATAGGGTTCTTCAACTTGTTGCATAGCCAAATTATAACCTTTCGCAAAACCGTAATTTCCATCATTTTGAATAATGGTAACCGACGTGAATTGTTCCTTAATCACTTTAATAGAGTCGTCTGTAGATGCATTATCAGCCACATATACGTTGGCTTCTTCAGAATAAGCAAGCACTGATGGTAAATATTGCTCTAACAATTTTGCTCCATTCCAATTTAATATTACGACTGCTATTTTTTTCTCCAACATCTGTTCTCTATATTCTATTTCATAAAATCAGGAAGTTCTTTCAAAAAAATATACTTTTCTTTTTCGAAATCCATTTGGCAAAAGTAATGATTTAGTCCGTTGGTTATCATTAAGAATTTGGCTTTCAAAGTGAGATTGTAACGCGCAATTTGATCGAATGTTTCTTGTGTAATTTTTACTTGAGGCGCTTTGCATTCTATTACTAAAAAAATTTCTCCATTAGGTTGATACACAACAATGTCATACCGTTTGTTTAAATCATGAATTTTAATTAATTTCTCAACATTAATATACGATTTAGGGTATTTTTTTTCCAATTGTAAAAACTGAACCACATGTTGGCGGACCCATTCTTCGGGAGTGAGAATGATAAATTTTTTCCTGATTTCATCAAAGATAGCTACTTTATTTTCACTATTTTTGAGCCGAAACGAGTATGTTGGAAAATTTAATTGTTGCATCAGACAAAGTTAGTAGCAAATAAACGAATAATCAAATAACCAAATTAACTTATTTTGGACGAAGTAGTAAAAATCATTAACGATATTAAAGCCGGAAATATAAAACCTATTTATTTTTTAATGGGTGAAGAGCCTTATTATATTGACCGACTTACCGAATATATTGAACAAAATGTGCTGCAAGAGCACGAACGTGATTTTAATCAGACCATTTTGTACGGGCGTGATGTTACTATTGAAGACATTGTAGGAAATGCCAAACGTTATCCTATGATGGCAGAACGACAAGTGGTTATTATCAGAGAAGCCCAAGATTTATCAAAAACCATTGAAAATCTCGAAAGTTATGCCGAAAATCCACAACCAACAACGGTTTTAGTTTTTGCTTATAAATACAAATCGCTCGATAAACGTAAAAAACTTGTAAAATTACTCGATAAACACGGGGTCGTTTTCGAAAGCAAAAAGCTCTACGAAAACCAAGTGGGCGATTGGATAAAGCGTGTATTACATAGTAAAAAATTAAATATCGAACCTAAAGCCATTGCGATGTTTGTCGATTTTCTTGGAAACGATTTGAGCCGCATTGCCAATGAAATTAATAAACTCACCATCATTTTACCCGAAGGAAGTACCATAACCCCAGCTATAATCGAAGAAAATATCGGATTTAGTAAAGATTTCAATCCGTTTGAATTGCGAAAAGCAATCGGAGAAAAAAACCAACTAAAAGCCTATCAGATTGCCGATTATTTTGCACAAAATCAAAAAGAAAATCCCAATGTATTGACCATCGGATTGGTTTTCGGATTCTTCTCACAACTCCTGCTTTACCATGGTTTAAAAGACAGAAACCCAAAGAACGTGGCGACCGTATTAAAAGTAAATCCGTATTTCGTAAAGGATTACGATGTCGCGTTAAAAAATTATCCAATGAAAAAAGTCAGCAGTATTGTTGCCACCTTGCGCGACGTCGATGTTAAGAGCAAAGGCGTAGGCGCCAACGCACTTCCGCATGGTGATATTTTAAAAGAAATGTTGGTCGGTATTTTTAATTAGGAGCCATTCATGTTTTCCATTTCAATCATGCCTATACAGTAGTAAAAACAACTTTTCGTTTAATTCCATTTCCAAATTAAAAAATTAGATTAAAAATTCATCAATATTACCGATATTTGCAATCCTTTATAGTATACATAAATTAGAAAGAGTATGGGAATGAATAAAAACACCATTTTTGGTTGGGCAACTTTAATAATGATAATTATGGGATTGATACTAATTGGATTAGGAGCATTCCGATATGATGAAACAGCGGGTTGGGGATTTGGCGCAACAGGTGTTGGTTTTTTAGCCAATGCATGGGTATTTAGTTCGCTAAAAGGAAGAGTTTAAATTTTATAAATATTTAAATAATCGAATAAAAAATGGCAGACGATAAAAAAGTAATACTCGTATTTTAATTAATTGAATATTATTAATTTATAAATTTTTAAAAAAAATCGGGAACATTTATTTAAATAGTGGGAATATATTTTATCGAATAAATCAAAAAAGCTAAGTATTATTGGACTGAACCCAAAAGTTTAGACAAACTAATTAAATTACAAAAATAAAAAATCGATTTTTCTATATAATGTATTTTTCAAAAGTTTTTGTATCGACTCTTGCTTTTAAATCATGTAATAAATTATAGAGTCCGAAGAAAGTTCTATTAATATACAAAAAATGTTTTGAACCTCTGTTTCCGTTCATTTTTCGCAATTGTTTATCTTGGGCAAAATTTTCTCCCATTTCTGCAATTTGTCCAAAAAAATCTTTATCAGAAAAATCAAAAAAATCACTCTGAAACGGTTTTGTAAACAAACTCAGTAAATCATAAAATAATTTTGTAAAATAAATGATTTCCTCTTTCGAATCATCACTTCGTAAAATTTCTAGTTCGTACAATTTTTCGTTAAATAACTTTGGGTTATTAATTACTTTCAAATTCGCTAATTCAAAATATGGAACATAAAATTCATCTGGAACTTGTTTGATACAACCAAAATCAATAGCAACCAAATTAGCATCTTTATCAATTAAAAAATTACCCGGATGAGGGTCGGCATGAACTTGTTTTAAATGATGTATTTGATACATATAAAAATCCCATAAGGTTTGCCCAATTGAATCGCCTTTTTTTCTATTTATATTGTGACTAGTAAATTCGGATAAATGTTCACCATCAATCCATTCCATAGTTAATATCTTTTCAGATGATAATTGTGGGTAATATTTTGGAAATCTCAAATTTACAATAGGCTGACATAATTGCGAAATGTCTAAACTTTGCTTTAATTCTAAATTATAATCTGTTTCTTCAAGTAATTTATCTTCTACTTCTTTAAAATATTTATCTGAATCTTTACCTTTAATATTAAACATTCGAATGGCAAAAGGTTTAACCAATGCCAAATCCGAGCTTATACTTTCCGCAACACCTGGATATTGGATTTTCACAGCAAGATTTTTCCCATACTTGGTTGCTTTATGTACCTGCCCGATACTCGCAGCATTCATAGCATCTGGCGAAAACGAATCGTATAAGCTCTCTGGATATTGGCCTAAATATTTTTTAAATGTTTTTCTTACTAACGGCGCAGATAATGGTGGAACCGAAAATTGGGACAACGAAAATTTGTCTACGTATTGTTGTGGCATAATGCTTTTATCCATGCTCAACATTTGAGCTACTTTCAAAGCACTTCCTTTTAAATTTTTGAGTCCGTCATAAATATCTTCTGCATTATTCTCATTCAATTTATCTCTATTTAAAGACGGATTTACTAATTTCTCTCCATAATAAGCTACATAGTTCCCTCCAACTTTGAATCCAGTTTTAACCAATTGACTTGCCCGTTCTATTTTTCCTGTTGGAATTCTATCTAATGTTTTCATATTTATTCTGAATTAATTTCAGTATTAATTCATTTTTTCTTTCCAAAGGAATTTGCCCAAATCAAATAAACTTTCTAAAGGTTTTGTATCTAACAAATCCACTACCGTATTTACTGATTTTTCAATCAAAATATCAGTTTTTTCAAATCCTTTTGAGGTATCATCCATCCAAAATTTCAATAAAAACAAAAACTGAAGCCAAGCTCCTTCAACAAAAAAAGGTTGGGATACTTTCGCTACTTTATCGTTTTTAACTGAAGAATCTGTCTCAATTATTTCTACAATAAATTCTTTTAATTGTTTTCTAAAACCTTTTAAGCTTTTCAGATTCTTCAAACCTTCCTTATTTTCTTTCAATGAAAACAATACATAGCTCCGATTGAGTGTTAGTATTTCAAATAATGTAAAATATAACGTTAACAATTTATTCTTGTTTGAATAAGACTCGAAAGCTGCATCGTTATGAATTGTAGTGGTGGCATTCCTAAAAAATTTAATCCATATTTCGTGCTTTATAACTTCAAGTGAACCAAAAAAAGCATAAAAATCTGCTTCGGTTATTTTTGCTTCTTTACAAAAAGAAAATACGTTTTTGGGTTCTTCACTTTTATCTAAAACAATTTCAATATATTTAGAAATAATAGCATCATCATCTATTAATTTCTTTTTCGGTGTAGTTTTTTTTACTGATTCCATACAAAATATATTTTTTACAAATTTAATATTGTTTAATCATTTATCACAATAATTAAACAAAAAGTTTTGTTAAATATTATTCTTTTTTTTAAAAGAAAAGGCGTTTACCAATGGCAAACGCATTTTGTAGATTTAATATGTTATGTGTTTATTTTCCTGCATGAGTTTTAGCTTCTTCCTTCTAGAGTACCATTAGTAGCAATTGGGTCGGCTATACCTAATCCAGTTGTTGTAAGGCGAACTGTACTTAATCCTTTAGAAGATAAATAGGTTTTTACAGATGCAACTCTTTGCTCTGATAGTGTTTGAATGTATTCTACTGATCCAGTACTGTCTGTATAACCAAAAATTACAATATCGGTAACAGCATAGCTTTGAAGAACTGAGACCAATTTGTCTTAATTTGCTTTAGAAGTAACAGTTACTGTTGATTTATTAGTGTCAAAGCGCACTGCATTTTCTCCTAAAACCAAACGAATCCCTTCACTAACTCTTTCAACTTTAGCTCCAGGCAATGCGCTTTTTTATGTTTTTTATGTTTATTAAATAATAATACGTACTTTTGTTTAATTTTTATATTAAAATCATAAACAAAAATAGTTGACAATAAATGCATTTAAAACAACAACAATTTTCAACAATCGAACTAGATAGAATTATAGAGATGGCTTGGGAAGATAGAACTCCTTTTGATGCCATTAAATTTCAGTTCGGACTTTCCGAAGCTGATGTTAAAGTTGTAATGAAAAAAGAACTAAAATTTAGAAGTTATATTTTGTGGCGCAAGCGCGTAGAAAATTGTAAAACAAAACATATTGCCAAACGAGCAGAAGGAATAGATAGATTTAAATGTAAATTACAACGTGCAATTACAAATAATAAAATTTCTAAACGTTAAGTAAATTACTTAATTAAGATATAAGTATTATAAAATTTAGTTACTTTAAAAAAAATGGAAAAACAAAAACCCGATAATATAGTATATTCAGAAGACAAGGGTTACAACGCGAGTTTATTACCTTATTCAACAAATGTTGGTGCTCCCGCAATTAAAATAGACGATGTTGTTTCTTGGAAAAGTAGGGGTATTAGCAATGTCAATAAAGAGTTTGAGAATAAATTTAACGAGCTTAAAACTGAATATCTAAATTTAATGAAAGAATACGAATGGAATGAAATAGTATACAATGCTAAATTTTCTTTTGAACCTGTAATTGGAGAAATATATCATTTGTACTGCGGTGATGATGGGGTCAATTTTTTATCATTAATTTCTCCGCAGGAATGGAATAAAGAACATATTGGTACTTTTAAACTTAACAGTAACAAAAAGTGGATTATACTAAATCAAAAGGAAACTATTTTTTCTTAATACCTAATAATATATGAAACACATATTTCTTATAACGCTATAATGGCAATGGAAAAGCAAGAAAGAGTTCATTTTGCTAATAGCATAGTTGGTTTTAAAAGTATATGTCTTGCTGGAACTCAAAATAAAATTAACCAAACCAATTTAGCAGTCATTGACTCATTTATTCATATTGGAAGTAATCCACCTTTGTTTGCAATTATTTTTCGTCCTGGCGCTGTTGAAAGACACACTATGGAAAATATTTTGGAAAATAAATTTTATACTATAAATCATATTAACCTCAGTCAATAAAATTGAGTAAAAAAGGCATTAATATTATTTGGTTCAAACGTGATTTGCGTTTTACAGATCACGAACCTCTTTTAATGGCCCAACAAGAAAAGATTCCAATTCTATTACTTTATTTTTTTGAACCTTCAGTAATGGCTTACGATGACTCTGATGTTCGCCATTGGAGATTTATTTACGAGTCAATTCAGGTTTTACAAGCTAAACTAAACATTTCTAATTCAAAAATTTATTTTTTTCATAATGGAGTAAAACCAATTTTTGAAGAAATTACAAAAATATTTGAAGTTAAAACCGTTTTTTCACATCAAGAAATTGGTAATAAAATCACCTTTGATAGGGATATAATTATGCAGTCTTTTTTTGATGAAAATAATATTAAATGGAATCAATCTCAAATGCATGGCGTAATTAGAAAATTGAAATCTAGAAATGATTGGGACATACGATGGAAAAAAGTTATGCAAGAAAAGCCATCTTTAATTGATGTTAGTTCTATCTCATTTGCATCTTTAAGTGAAGATTTTTATAATAAATTCAAAGGAGAGATTTTAAATACTGAAATCACTAATCGAAATAAAAACTTCCAGCAAGGTGGCGAAAATTTGGCTTGGCGATATTTGGATAGTTTTGTAAAAGAACGCTATGTTAACTATAGTAAACACATCTCAAAACCGAGTTTAAGTAGAAGGGGTTGTAGCCGATTATCTCCCTATTTAACGTATGGAAATATTAGTATGCGGATGATTTATCAATATACAAATCAACACTACGAAAGTTCTAAAAATAAACGAGCGATACTTAATTTTATATCACGACTTCATTGGCATTGCCATTTTATTCAAAAATTTGAAGATGAATGTCGAATGGAATTTGAAAATGTAAATCGCGCTTATGATATTTTACAAAAGCCAAAAAATGAAACGTATATCAAAGCTTGGCAAGAAGGGAAAACCGGAATTCCAATTATTGATGCATGTATGCGTTGTGTTGTGGAAACTGGCTATCTCAATTTTAGGATGCGAGCAATGATCGTTTCTTTTTTCACATTCAATTTGTGGCAAGATTGGCGAGAATTACACTTTTTAGCACGTCAATTTCTAGATTATGAACCCGGAATTCATTATCCACAATTGCAAATGCAATCCGGAACAACCGGAATTAACACCATTAGAATATACAATCCGATTAAAAATTCAGAAGAACATGATTCGGAAGGTATTTTTATCAAACAATGGATTCCTGAATTAGCTGAAATACCAGTAGATTTAATACATGAACCATGGAAATTAAATCCAATTGAGCAACAATTTTATAATTGTGAAATAGGTAAAGATTATCCTTTCCCTATTGTTGATATAGATAAAACTCGAAAAACAGCCAGTGATATTGTATGGAGTTTTAGAAAAAATGATGATGTAAAAAAAGAAGGAAATCGGATTTTAAAAAAGCATGTTAGTAATCTTAAAAATAATTTAAAATCAAAAAAATAAATTTAAAATGGCAGTGTTTTTAAAAGCAAATTGGGAACATATTATCATGGCTAATTACGAAATTGACCCTAAAATTTTGTTGCCTTTTTTACCAAAAGGTGTCGAACTCGATTTATTCGACGGAAAATGCTATATCAGTTTAGTTGGTTTTATGTTTAAAAATACTAAATTATTCACTATTCCAATTCCGTTTTTAGGCACTTTCGAAGAAATAAATTTGCGGTTTTACGTTATTAGAAAAGATCAAAATCAAATTAAACGAGGAGTGGTTTTTATAAATGAAACCATTCCATATAAAATGGTCGCTTGGATGGCAAATAAATTATACAAAGAGCATTATACCGTTGTGCCAACAAAACATAAAATTAGAACTACAACAACAAATCAAAAAATAAAATTCCAATGGCTTTTAAATAGAAAATGGAATAGTATTTATGTAGAATCAGAAGTTAAATCTAACGTAATGAAAAACGAAAGTTTAGAAAAATTCATTTATGAACATTATTATGGTTACACTAAAATTGATGAAAATAAAACCGAGGAATACCAATTGCAACATCCTAGTTGGAATGTCCATAAAGTTAATGATTTTAGGATTAATTGCGATTTTGAAGCCATGTATGGCTACTCCTTTTCAGTACTAAATCAAACTGAACCAACCGACGTTTTTATTGCCGAAGGATCTTCTGTGAAAGTTAATTGGAAACGGTCAAAAATTAATTTCAAAAATGAAAGGAGTTAAGAAACAATACTTGCCATCAAAAAAATGCATCATTTGCAACAAGCCATTCACTTGGCGTAAAAAGTGGGAGAAAGTTTGGGAAGAGGTAAAATATTGCAGTGATAAATGTAGAATGACTAAATAAAATAAAAAAACCCTGACGATTAATTTTAGGTGATCAACTAAATAGTTATCATTCTTGGTATATAACTATTGACGATTGAGCAATCGCTACAATTATTAGATTTTTTTGTTACCGAATGTTTGCATTTATTTGGAAGCTATCAAGATGCGATGACACCAAACGAATGGTCTTTGTATCATGTTTCTTTTGGATTGAAAGAAAGAAAATCAGAATTAAAATAATTATTGAAATCATCAACAGATACTCTTATATCTAGACTCTTTTTCTTTTTACCATTACCATTAAAAGATTGAATACTAAGAATTCCATACTCATCTTTTGCATTCTTTTTATTTAGAACTATATTTGTTGCCAAGGTATAAGTTTTTTCAAATTATGATTGCAAAACAAATATTTGGATAAATAAATAAAGTGGGAACATTTTGTATAAAAATCAGTATTTTTTACAACAATTTAAAATATAAATACCTAATAAACAATTAATTAATAAAAACACATTTTTACAATGTCAGACGATAAGAAAGTAATTTTCTCAATGCAACGATTGAGCAAATCGTATCAAGGAAGCGATAAACAAGTTTTAAAAAATATTTATTTAAGTTTCTTTTACGGAGCAAAAATCGGAATCCTAGGATTAAACGGTTCCGGAAAATCCTCCTTACTAAAAATCATCGCAGGTGTTGATAAAAATTACCAAGGTGATGTCGTATTTCAACCTGGGTATACTGTTGGGTATCTAGAACAAGAGCCTATTTTAGATGATACTAAAACAGTTATTGAAGTGGTTCGAGAAGGAGTTGCCGAAACGGTTGCCATACTCGATGAGTTTAATAAAATCAACGATATGTTTGGTTTGCCAGAAGTCTATGAAGATGCCGATAAGATGCAAAAACTTATGGATCGTCAAGCGGATTTACAAGACAAAATTGACGCTTCAGGTGCATGGGAACTCGATACCAAACTCGAAATCGCTATGGATGCCTTGCGAACGCCAGAAGGTGATACACCAATCAAAAATTTATCAGGTGGTGAACGCCGTCGTGTGGCTTTATGCAGATTGTTATTGCAACAACCAGACGTTTTACTTTTGGATGAGCCAACCAACCACTTAGACGCCGAATCGGTACTTTGGTTAGAACAACATTTAGCACAATATGCAGGAACTGTAATTGCCGTAACGCACGACAGATACTTTTTAGATAATGTAGCGGGTTGGATTTTAGAATTGGATAGAGGAGAAGGTATTCCATGGAAAGGAAACTATTCGTCTTGGCTAGATCAAAAATCAAAACGTATGGAGCAGGAAGAAAAAGTAGCTTCCAAACGCAGAAAAACATTAGAAAGAGAGTTAGACTGGGTGCGACAAGGTGCCAAAGGAAGACAAACGAAACAAAAAGCGCGTTTGCAGAACTACGACAAACTCTTAAATGAAGACCAAAAAGAACTGGATGAAAAATTAGAAATCTACATTCCAAATGGACCTCGTTTAGGAACTAATGTTATTGAAGCTAAAGGTGTTGCTAAAGCATTCGGAGATAAATTACTATATGATAATTTAAATTTTACGTTGCCACAAGCTGGAATTGTTGGTATTATCGGACCAAATGGTGCTGGTAAATCAACTATTTTCCGGATGATAATGGGAGAAGAAAAACCAGATGCTGGCGATTTTACCATTGGAGATACCGTAAAAATTGCCTACGTAGATCAAGCACATTCCAATATTGATGTAAATAAATCAATATGGGAAAACTTTTGTGACGGACAAGAATTGATTATGATGGGAGGACGCCAAGTAAATTCGAGAGCCTATCTTTCCCGTTTTAATTTTGGAGGAAGTGATCAGAACAAAAAAGTCGCGGCACTTTCGGGAGGTGAACGCAACCGTTTGCATTTGGCTATGACCTTAAAAGAAGAAGGAAATGTACTATTACTCGATGAGCCTACGAACGATTTGGATATCAATACGCTTCGTGCTTTAGAAGAAGGATTGGAAAATTTTGCGGGTTGTGCTGTAATAATTAGTCACGACAGATGGTTTTTAGATCGTGTTTGTACACACATTCTAGCCTTTGAAGGTGATTCACAAGTCTATGTATTTGAAGGCGGTTTTTCGGAATACGAAGAGAATAAAAAGAAACGATTAGGTGATGTGAATCCAACACGTATTAAATATAAAAAATTAATAAGAAACTAAAAGACTTAATTTCTTATTTAAAACGATTGATTTGAAATTTAATAAATATACTATAGCATTTTTTCTTCTGTTTTTTTTACCATTTGCCTATTCTCAGGAAAATACAATTTCTAAGAAGCAAATTGCTAAAAAATTGACGGAAGCTGGACAAGCATTTTATAATTTAGAAGTTGACAAATCGTTGCAACTAGCAAAAAATGCTTTAAGTGAAGCACACGAAATCAAAGACGATGCTTTAATGGCAAAAGCGTACAACATCATTGCGCTCAACTTCGAAGAGTTTTATGATGTTAATAAAGCCTTACAATATTATAAAAAGGCACTACTTCATGCCAACTTAACAAAAAATGATTCGATTAAATGTTGGGTAAATAATAATTTAGGAAGCTGTTATTCCTTTCGGAATATCAGTTTTAAAAAATCAATTGATTATTATAAAACGGGACTGATTTATGCAACCAAGATGAACGATTCTCTCGAAATCGGCTACAGTCATCTTAACATTACGAGCGCCTATTTTGCAATTAAAGATTTTAAAAAAGGAATACCTTATTTAGAAAAAATCAAATCGTATATCGGTAGAAAAGGAGAACTAGAAGCACAACTTTCTTTATCTACTTTATACGGTTCTTATTACAGCCATCTAAACCAAGATGACAAAGCAGAATTGTTTTTTAAGCAAGCCATCAATTTAGGAAAAAATAACAAATCCAACATTTTAGATGCCAACATTTGTGAAGTATACAATGATTTTTCAAATCACTATAAGAAAAAAAAGGATTATAAAAATGCCTTGTATTATTTAGAATTGTACAAAGATTTACAAAAGAAAGTGTACAATGATGATCGAATTAAGAAAGTAAAACTGGCTGGTGGCGAAATTGAAATCGACGAATTCAAAAGACAAATTGATAAAATCGAAGACGAAAAATTCGAACAGCTAAAAGATTTAAAAGAGTCGAAACTCATCGTTTTACTGTTTATTGTTATCTTCTTAATTTTGATGTTATTGGTTTATTCTCTATATAAAAACAATAAATTAAGAGACAATTCGAACAAAGAATTGCGAATAGCGAATATCGAATTGCAACTGGCAAAAGACAAAGCCGAAGAAGCATCGCAACTCAAAACCCAATTTGTTTCTACGATAAGTCACGAACTCAGAACGCCGTTGTATGGCGTAGTTGGAATTACCGATATTATTTTAGAAGAACATAAAGAACTGGCGAATAGTCCACATCTGAATTCCTTAAAATTTTCAGCACGTTATTTATTATCATTGGTGAATGATTTACTTCAAATCAATAAAATTGAAGAAAATAGAATCAATCTCGAAAGCATGATTTTTAATGTCACTGATGAAATAAAAACCATTATTGATTCATTAGAATTTATTGCAGTTAAAAACAACAACAAATTAATCACCGAAATCGATACCGATATTCCCGAATTTGTTATTGGAGATAAATTGCGTTTGTCGCAAATATTTATGAATTTAGTAAGTAATGCTTTGAAATTTACCAAAAACGGGAATGTTACAATTGTAGCTGAATTGGATAAAATTGAAGGAACTAAAACCTATATAAAATTCCAAGTTAAAGATACTGGAGTCGGAATTGCCAAAGAAGATCAAGATAAAATATTTGATAAATTTGTTCAAATTGAACGAAAAGAAGGCGACTATCAGGGAACTGGATTGGGATTGTCTATCGTTCAGAAATTAATTGAACTTTTCGGAAGTACGATTTATTTGGAAAGTGAAATAAATGTAGGTACTAACTTTATTTTCACACTTAGTTTTGAATCGGATGAAGCCAAAAGAATCGATATCATTAATAATATTGTTGTCGATTTATCGAACAATTACAATTATAAAATACTAATTGTCGAGGATAATAAAATTAATCAAGTGGTGACCAAGAAAATTTTGGAATCGAATAATTTCAAATGTACCATTGTGGATGACGGTTATGCGGCGATTAATTTACTTGAAAACGAAAAATTTGATATTGTTCTGATGGATATCAACATGCCGATTATTAACGGATTTGAAACTACCAAATTAATTCGAAATAAAGGATTAACGATACCGATTGTAGCATTAACAGCCTTTGATAAACAAGAAATAACCGAACAAGTATTGTCGAGTGGAATGAACGATATCATCGTAAAACCATTCGAACAAGCGAAGTTGTTTCAAATTATTATGAACTTAGTACACATAAAAAAAGCGGATTAATACCAGCGTTTTTTATTTTTTTTCGAAGCATCCGATTTTCTCGAATTGTTCTCCTTTTTCTTATTTCGTAAATCGGGTTTTGCATCCGGATTTATTACTTCTTCCACATCACTGTAAGGATAGGGATGATCTTCTACCACTTTGACTTTAATTCGGATTAATTTCTCGATGTCGGTCCAATACGGCTGTTCATCTTTGGCACAAAACGAAATGGCCAATCCGCTATTTCCAGCACGACCCGTTCTTCCAATTCGGTGAACGTAGGTTTCAGAAACATTAGGCAAATCAAAATTAATCACAAAAGGTAAACTCTCAATATCAATTCCACGTGCTGCAATATCAGTAGCAACAAGAACTGAAATCTCTTTATTTTTAAAAGCTTCTAAAACACGTTGACGTGCATTTTGCGATTTGTCACCGTGAATCGCTTCGGCAAGAACGCTGTTTTTCTTCAAGGCTTTAACCACATTGTCGGCGCCATGTTTGGTTCGTGTAAAAACCAAAACATTATTAATATTATCGTTTCGGATAATATGGTATAACAATTTTCTCTTGTCTTCTTTCCCAACAAAATACACTTTCTGATTTACTGTTTCTGCGGTGGATGAAACAGGCGAAACCGAAACGTATTTGGGTTTCGTTAAAAAAGTATCTGCCAATTCCCGAATTGCCATTGGCATGGTTGCCGAAAACAATAAGGTTTGTCTGTTGTGAGGAGTTAGTTTTACAATTTTTTTGACGTCATTTATGAATCCCATGTCGAGCATCTGATCGGCTTCATCCAAAACCAAATGATGCAAATGATCTAGGTCGATATAACCTTGTTTGTGTAAATCCAATAAACGACCTGGAGTAGCGATTAAGATATCGATACCTTTTTTTAATTGGTCGACTTGTGACACCTGACTCACACCTCCAAAAATCACCATCGAACGAATGTTGGTGTATTTTCCGTAAGTGTTAAAACTTTCGTCAATTTGAATGGCAAGTTCACGAGTTGGCGTTACTACTAGTGTTCGGATTAATTTTCTCTTTCCGGATGAACTAACAATTCGGTGTAAGGAATTAATAATCGGAATGGCAAAAGCAGCTGTTTTTCCAGTTCCTGTTTGTGCGCAACCCACCAAGTCAGTTCCTTCCATAATGATAGGAATCGCTTGTTGTTGAATAGGAGTAGGCGTTTCATAACCTTCTTCTTCTAAAGATTGCTGTATGTTTTTTAATAAATTTAAATCGTTGAATGTCATAAAATAGTTCTTCTTGAAATGGGATAAGTCCCGAAACTTCGCGCTCAAAGATAAGATTTATTTACTAATTACATTTTTTAAGAATTAGGTTGTTAAATTTTTGTTAATCTTGTAAGAAAATTTCCTAAACCTATTTTTTTTTTTTTTCAATTTTACAATGGTTAACCAAAAAAATATTTATAAATTTACAACCAATTAAAAATGAAAAAATTATTTTTTAGCGCTATCTTTTTGGTAGCAGTTAGTAGTGTGTCAATGGCAAATACAATTGCTGATGATAAAACAATAGAATCAAAAGAAGACATGACCGTTTTATTAACAGATTGCTGTATAATTTACGATTTGGCTTATAATTTGGCAATTAAAGAAGGTGCTTCTCCAAGTACTGCAGATGCTGCTGCAAATATTGCCTATACAAATTGTGAGAAATCAAAAAAAACAATTTCAGCGAATTAAGTATTTTTAGGGGCGGGTTAATTTCTGCCCTTAATTTTAAAAAATATAAAAAATGATAAAAACTTTTTTGGCAGTTTATTTTTTACCAATAGCTATTTTTGGACAGATGAATTCGATTTTTACCTATTCTATTAGTGCTATTGAAAATAAAGAATCTAAAATGATGGAATTAATGGAGGCAATAAGCCCAAATTATAGAGATAAAATCGGTAATATCGAATTTACCCTTGTAAGTGATAATAGCAAATCTTCATGTTTCTCAATAAATAAACAAAGTATACCTGATGATGATGGTGTTAAACTATTTTTGACTATGACTGAATATTCAGGTCAGATTAACCAAGATGATAGTATCCTATATAAAGAGTATGAACAAGAGTATTTGGGAAAAAAATTTATTGTTAAAGATACCATCAATAAATCTTGGAAATTGACCAATGATTTTAAAGAAATTATGGGATATAAGTGTTTCAAAGCAACATGTGAAAAAGTAGTTATAAATGAAGCAGGAACTTTTAAAAATGACATTATTGCTTGGTTTTGTCCTCAATTGCCTTATCAATTTGGTCCAATGGGATATGGTAAATTACCAGGATTAATTTTTGAACTTCAAACCAAATATGCACTGTTTGGATTAATAAAGTTAGAGTTGAAAACTCAAGTTTCAATTTGTAAACCTAATGAAAGTAATAACTTTATAAACACAAAAGATTTTGAACAAATTGTGCTTAAATCTATTGAAAATAAAAGGGCTTTGATGCGAAATTGATTTTGATATTTATAATTTATTAAAATTTAGAACAAAAAATAGTAATGTATAGACTATTTCTTATCCTTTTGTATTCTTCAATTTCTTACTCACAAAACCACACCATCACAGGTGTGGTTTTTGATGATTCCAACAATCCATTAGAATCTGCCAACATCATAGCCAAACCGCTTCAAGAAAAAGCCACACTAAAATTTGCCATTGCCGATAACAAAGGTCGTTATAAAATAGAGTTAGAAAGCAATGTAAAATATGAAATAACGGTTTCTTATATAGGTTTTACTGAAGAAATACTTATTATTGAACCCAACTCAACACTTACTTCCTACAATTTCAAACTTAAATCTACAGGAGAGCAACTCAAAGAAATTGTTATTAAACACGAGTTTAAACCTATTGTTATTAAAAAAGATACATTAACGTATGATGTAAAAGCTTTTGCAAATGGTAACGAACGCAAGATGAAAGAAATTCTTGAAAAATTACCAGGAGTTGAAGTAGATAAAAAAGGTAACGTTACCGTTCAAGGCAAAAGGGTGACTAAAATGCTGGTAGAAGGTAAATCGTTTTTTGGTGGTGGTTCTAAATTGGCTGTCGAAAATATACCAGCTGATGCACTTGATAAAATTGAAGTAATAGATCATTTTAATCAAGTTGGTTTTATGAAACAAGTTTCCGACAGTGAAGATTTGGCGATGAATGTAAAGCTCAAAGAAAATAAAAAAAAATTTGTTTTTGGCGATGTTGAAGCGGCTGCCGAAGTTGGTAATGCTGACAATGGTTTTTATTTAGGTCATGCAGGATTGTTTTATTACAGTCCGAAAACCAATGTAAGTTTTATAGGCGATATAAATAACATTGGTAAAAGCACTTTCACTTTTGAAGATTTAATGCGTTTTGAAGGAGGTGTAAGTAGCTTTTTAAATGGACGAAAATCATTTACCAATTTGTATTCGTTTGCCAATGATAACAACGATGTCGTTCAAAATAAATCGCAGTTTGGTGCTTTGAATTTTAGTGTTGATGTGAGTCCAAAAGTAGAAGTTTCGGGTTACGGCATTTTTTCTAAAGTACTTATTGCGTCACAGACAGAAAGTAAAAATAAATATTTACAAAATAGCACCATCTCTTTTGAAAATAAATTCCAAAATAGTTATAGTCGTTCGGTTCTAGGAATTGTAAATGTGAAATTAGATTATTCGCCAAACAATAAAGAAAAATGGTATTACAACGCACAATACCAATCGAGTTCAAATGATATTAATACTACAATTAATTCGATTACAAATATGAATTCGAGTGTATTTGAAACTATTAATACTGCCGATAATACTTCTGTAAAACAATACATTGAATGGCATAAAAGCTACAATAATAAACACACAACAACATTTGTTGTAAACCAATCTTACGATAAAAATACTCCGCAAAACCAATGGTTTACCAATCAACCATTTTTAGCTGGATTAATTCCGTTGCAACCCGATTCTAATTATACAATTGAGCAAATTAAAAAAGTTCAAAACAATAGTGTTGATGTGTTGTTCAAACACTATTGGATTGTTAATAATTTTAATCATTTGTATACCATTATTGGAAACAATTATGGTGCATCTCGTTTTGAAACTTCCGACAAACAGTTATTGACAAATGGTTTTGTAAATGATTTTTCAACTGCTGGATTTGGTAATAATGTGAAATATCAATTAAACGATGCCTACATTGGATTGGAATATAAATTCAAGATAGGGAAATGGACCAACAAACCTGGAATTTATTTACATAATTATCATTTGAAAACCAATCAAAATGCTACTGATTATACCATTTCAAAAACACTATTTCAACCGCAATTCAATAGCGATTACGAATTTAATAAATCAGAATCGTTGAATTTTAGCTACCGATTAGCGAATACTTTTCCAGAAGTTAGTCAATTGGCTAATCAATTTATATTGCAAAGTTACAATTCGGTTTTTAAAGGAAATGCTTTGTTAGAAAACGAAAGTTATCATTCGGCTAATTTGCGTTATTCTAAAATGAATATGTATCGAGGTATAATTTTGAATGGAATGGTAAGCTATAATAAAAAAGTAAAAACGACGAGAAACGAAATCCAACTATCAGGAATTAATCAATATAGTTTTCCGATTCTAACAGACAATCCAGAAACCAATTGGCGATTAAATAGTTCTGTTAGCAAAAAAGTCTACCGTTTTACTTTAAAATTAAATTCGAGTTTAAGTTGGTTTAACTATATGCAAACAGTGAATAATGTAACAACTTCCATCGATAGGAACAATCAAAATTTAGCTGTTACTCTAAAAACTGCTTATAAAAAATGGCCAGATGTAAGTGTCGGCTATACTAAAGGTTTCAGTCAATTTAATGGAATTACAAAAACAAATTATCAATCGGATGAATTTAATTCAGATATAGAAATTACGTTCTTTAAGTATTTTATTTATAAATTGGAATATGAAAACTTGAAAAACACGAATAATATTAATCAAACTAATTTTTATGAAATTGCAAATACATCACTTCGCTATCAAAAGAAAAACAGTCCGTTCGGATTTGAAGTTTTTGTCAATAATTTGTTAGATAATAAAGTAAAAAACAGTTATTCATTTTCGGATTATGTAATCAGTGAAAGAAGTACTTATGTTTTGCCAAGAGTGTTTATGTTTTCGGTAAGTTATAAATTATAAACGAAAAGCTACTTAATGTTTGTCTTTATCTTCATGAAATCGATTATAAAATTGCCAATTAACTTTCGAGCCAGCTAATTTTTTTTCATTGTCTAAACTTGGTCCTTCGCTGTAAATGTGAAATCAAGAAGAAAAGATACAGTATTTTTATTATGGGGCTTTTATAGTAAGTTAGGAGAATATTTTGGTTTGGAAACCTTTTTTATAGTGTAATTATTTAGTTCGCATAAGTGTAAACTTAAAAATGCTTTCTCAAAAAAAAATGATTTTTCTTTATTAATTCAATAATTATTTTAAGTTTGTTATTGGTTGTAAATAGTTTTTTACAATATCAATTATAAAAATTATTGAATAACATTAAATGGAATCAAAAATGAACAAGCAAAAAATAAAAAATAAGTTTACTCAAAAAGTGAATGAAGAACCGATTAAACAAGGAAAAAAAAGCAATACTTTTATATGGATGAGCTTAATTGCAATAGTTGTTTTAGGGTTTATTATTTATTCCAATTCATTTGATTGCTCTTTTCATTTAGATGACAAAAACAACATTATGGAAAATGTTGTCATTAGAGATATTTCTAATGTAGACGCCATGTGGAAGTACAGTCAAAATAGATTTGTACCTTTTTACTCTTTTGCAATCAATTATCATTTTTCTGAATTAGATGTTAAGTCGTATCATTACTTTAATTTATTAGTTCATCTTATTAATGCATGTTTGGTCTGGTGGCTAACGCTACTGATTTTTTCATTACCCAATCTAGCTAATTCTAAATATGTAGCACACAAAAAAGGTATCGCCTTTATAATTGCCTTACTTTTTGTTTCTCACCCTTTAGCAACGCAATCGGTTACTTATATAGTGCAACGAATGGCTTCTATGGCGGCTTTATTTTATTTTTTATCTGTAATTCTATACATCAAAGGAAGAATTTCGGAATCAAATGGGAAATTTCTTTATTTCATTGGGTCTTTTATTGCGGCAATTTTAGCATTACTTTCAAAGGAAAATGCATACACACTTCCTATTGCCATTATTCTATGTGAAGTATTTTTTCTTCAAACCAAAAAAATAAAAGTAAATTTATTGGATAAAAGAATGCTTCTTCTTGTTGCTGTTTTAATTCTTATTTCATTCAAATTCTCATTTTCAATATTCAGCCCTAAAATACCTGGTGGTGGCAATGATTATATGGTTACATCATCCAATTATCTTTTAACGCAATTCAAAGTAATTCCGGAGTACATTCAACTTTTACTTTTTCCAATCCAGCTAAATTTAGATCATGATATTGATCCGAGCTTTAGTTTATTTGAAGGTGGAACTTTCATTGGTTTTTTATTTCTATTGTCTCTTCTGGCGTTTGGAGTATATGTATTTAATAAAAATAAACTTTTATCTTTTGGAATATTTTGGTTTTTTATAACCTTATCAATTGAATCTAGTATTATTCCAATTGAAGATGTAATGTTTGAACATCGTACGTATTTACCTTCATTTGGTTTTTTTATAGCTCTTGTTCCAATTTTGTTTCACTTCCTTTATTCTAAAAGTAACTACTTAGCTTATTTTCTATTTATAATTATAATTGGTAGCAATTCTATACTTACTTATCAACGAAATAAAGTATGGAAAAATGAATTAAGCTTATGGAATGATGTAGTTTCAAAATCACCAAATAAAGCAAGACCATATTTAAATCGCGGTGTAGCAAATTGGGAATTGGAGAATTGGAGCGAAGCGATGTCAGATTACAATCAGGCAGTTAAGCTTAATCCGAAATACTTTGCTTCTGCTTATTGTAATTTGGGAGTGGCGCAATCTAAATTCAATCTGTGGGACAAATCAATCTATAATTTCACAAAAGCTATCAAAATTAATCCTAGTTATTTTGAGGCCTTCGAAGGTAGGGGTATTGCCTACGGAAATCTTAATCAAATTGAAAAAGCAATTGCTGATTTTAATGCAGCGATTCAATTTCAACCCAATAACGCTTTATATTATTACAATAGAGGAAACATTTATTTGGGTAAGAAACAATGGAAAGAAGCAAATAACGATTTTACAAAAGCGATTGAGTTAAATCCTAATTATATTGATGCTTATTCCAATCGATCAATTGTTTATGTTAATTTAAAAGAATTGGATAATGCAATAGCGGATTGTTCTAAAACTATTGAACTAAATCCTGATTACAACATGGCATATAAAAATAGAGCAATGATGTATACTGAATTAAAGAACTATGAGAAGGCACTTGCCGATTATTCTAAATTGATACAATTGAATCCAAATATTCCTGATGGATATTTGAACAGAGGTATCCTCTATAATAATCTTAAACAGTATGACAAAGCTTATAATGATTTTGATATTGTTCTTAAAATGCAACCTAACAATAAATATGCACAAGATTGGAAAGCATATACAGCCCGTTTTTTGAATAAATAATCGGAATTGTTTATACTGAAAATTAGGATCAAGATTTATTTTTTACAAAATCGTTTAAAGAATATAGCGAAAAATACTTGGGAAATACCAGGAAAGAAAAACAGCCAATCGGATGTAAAAAGGCTCTTGCTTTAAATATAAATTACTATTGAAATTAGGAAAATAAACCATAAGTTCTGCTCTTAGTGCTAAAAAAAGGGCTTGTTTATTTTTCATTGTAGACGATTTCATTCTACGCATATTTGAAATTAAAAGATGCTTTATAAACAAAATTTCAAGTTCTGAATAACAGCTTTCAAATTTGCCTTGAAGTTGGTATTCTTTGCAAACCGATTTAATTACTAAAAAAAAATCAGCGATATTCTTTGTTGATGTATTCAAAGAATTATTTTGGATTACATAATTGTAAAGTTGTTCTTTACTAAAAATTATTTTCTCGGCTTTCAAATACCATTTAAGACTAACATCAAAATCTTCGGTACCTGTGAGTGAATTTAAAAATTTTTGATTTTCACCAACAATATCTCTTTTTATTATTTTAATCCAAACCGCATTCTCAGTTTGACAAATAATTTGAGGATGGGAATCAATATTAACTATTTTCTCTACTATTTCATACTTACTAAACGAATATCGTTTTTCTAAAAAACTTGGTTTACGTTTGTAAACACGATTGTATGAAAAAATGAGCAAATCTGGTTCCTGCGACTTTAAAATTTTTTCAATTACAGTAAAATAATTTGATTCCACAAAATCATCACTATCCACAAAACCTATATATTGGCCTGTTGCATTGTCTATTCCTAGATTTCTTGCATCACCAAGTCCACTATTAACTTTTGTTACAAACTTGATTATGCTTGGATACTGTGCAGCATATTGCTCAATTATTTGTTGTGAATCATCAATAGATCCATCATTGACGATTACAATTTCGTAGCCAGTATTGGACTGATTTAAAATGCTATCAAGACATTTGGCCAATGTATGTTGTGAATTATAGACAGGAATAATAAGACTTAACAGAATATTGGAATCCATAATTACAATTAGTTTATTTTCTATGTTTACGAATTAAAGTCAATTGCTCGGCTATAAGACCAAGAAAAAAGAAAATCAATGAAGACAAAATTCCCAAAACAGCACCAACACTAACACCCTGACCTTTCATGATAATTGGGATACCCCAAAGCATTGAAATAATAAAAATAAAAATTGAAATTGGCAAGAAAATTTTTAGCGGATTAAAAAGGAAAATAATATTTATAATTTCTTTTATAGTTTCAAATGCGGTTTGAATTCCAATGGTACTTTCCCCTTTCAATCTATTTTTAATACTGATTGGTTCTTCCAACACTAGATGTCGATTGCTAATAAATATCAAAGTTATCACATCACTAAATGGCATATTATTAGGAGTTAAATACAAGTACTGTTTTGCAAGTTCTGTTCTATAAATTTTCATTCCCGAATTAATGTCATGAATGGGTACTTTTAGCAAAAGTTTTGCAGTAAATCGAATAATAGATTTACCAATGCTTCTCATTTTAGAGGCATCTTTAGAACCTTTTCTCGAACCAACAATCATGTCGGCATCCAATTCTTTAATACGACGAAACAGTTTTTCAACGTCCTCCTTCTGATGCTGTCCATCAGCATCAATGGTAATAAGATACTCCGTGTCACAAGCTTCTATACCGCTTTTAATTGCAGCACCGTATCCTTTATTTAATTTGTGATGTATAATTTTTAATACATCAGCCTGCTTAAACGATTCTAATATTTCTTTGGTATTATCCTTTGATCCATCATTGGTTATGATAAGCTGCCAATTATGTTTACGCACAAATTCGATTAAATCGGGTAATATAATTCTCAAATTTTCAGCTTCATTATAAGCCGGAATTACTATACTAAGTTCTGATTTGGATTCCATCATTTATGGTTATTTGTATATATAGGTTTCTGGATAAAAAGCCTAAGCTATTGGTTCAAAAAACTAATCAATTTTCGTTTTCGCTTTCATAAAATCAGTAACTAAATAACCAATTAATTTTCCAACCAAATGATTATTTTTTTCATTGTCTAAACTCGGAGCTCCTTCACAAATGTGCAAGTAAGAAGCATTGGTGTTTCTTCCAAAGAAAGAGATAAAACGACGGACTTCTTCAACTGAAAATCCACTTAATGTCATAGCACTACTCGGAATATTAGGTATCGCATCCAAGTCGATTTCGATACCATAAAAATCATCTTTTATAAAATCGTGCGCCAAATTCATTTCGTTTTCAAAATCTTTTTCTCGTCGGATATTAACTTCATCATAAGTATTAAATCGCACTCGATTTTCTAAATCTTTTAATTCTTTCAGCACACTTTTGGATGTGTAACTTTCGTGCAATCCAAATATAAAATAGTTTTTCAAAAAACCTTCTGAAAAAGCATATGAAAAGCCATTTCCGCTGTGTCTTCCTTCTAAGATTCTGAAATCGGAATGTGCATCAAAATTAATCGCATTAATCGGTTTTCCTTTGGCTAGTGCGGTTCCTTTTATATTTCCGTACGAGTTGTTGTGTCCGCCACCAACTATAATAGGAGTTTTACCAGCTTTAACGATTTGCGTAATAATATGCGCCACTTCTTTATCAATTTGCACCACCAATTCACTCATTTTTTTTCGATCGGTAGCAATATGAAAATCAAGATTTTGAATGGCAGCCATTTCTTGAGCAACATCCAATTGACCTATGATTAACAATTGTGACCCTTTGCAAAAACGATTGTGCTGGATATTGGCGATACTTTTTATAGCACATTCCCAAGCAGAGTCCGCACCAGGACGACCGTAATTGGCCCTAACTCCGATGTCTTCTGGAATTCCGAATAACACAAATTGTTGTTCGCAATCTTTTAAAAAAGTGACAATATCTTTATCTAAAGGAATCGTTGCCATTTTTTCACCAAATTTCACTTCGCCACTTCGGTGGTTTGTTATCTTTGATAAATCAGATATTGTGAAGCGAATTAACTTTTCCATAAAAATACTTTGTCCAAAAATAATATAATTATGTAAACAAATACGATAATCTTGTAAAGTTACGTTATACACTATGTTTTAAATTCGCAAATAGTATTAACTTTATAGATAAATAAAATCAAAAATGGAAAATCAAAACAATACCTCGACTTTAAAGATTATTATTATTGTACTGTCACTTCTTTTAGTGGGAAGTTTATTTTATATTTTTAAGTTGACCAGTGATGCCAATACATTACAAACTTCAATTACTTCAACAAAAACAGAGAAAGAAAATGTAATGGCACAATTGAAAGAATTAAATTCAACATATGATGCAGCTATTGCCGAAAACACTACCATGTCGGATGAATTAATTGCCGAAAGAGAAAAAGTGGTTGGGTTAATAACACAACTTGAAAAATCAAAGGGAGATGTTGCATCATTGAAAAAATTTAAACAACAATATCAGGTTCTTCAAACAAAAATGACAAGTTTGATGCAGCAAGTTGACGTTTTGAAAAAAGAAAATCAATCGCTAACAACCCATCTTGATAGTACAAATGTAGTTTTAGAAGAATCAAAAAATTATACCAAGACATTAATTGGTCAAAACGAAGAATTGGCTAAAACCGTTGAAAAAGGTTCAAAATTATCGGTACTAAATTTAAAAACTGCGGCTTATAAACAAAAAAGTTCAGGTAAGCAAGTGGCTACCGAAAGAGCAGGAAGAGCCGATATTTTAAAAGTTAGTTTTACGATTGCAGAAAACAGCATTGCAAAAACAGGCGATAAAACATATTATGTTCAAGTTATCGATAGTAAAAACAATGTATTGGGCGATAAAATAACTACTTCTTTTGGCGATAAATCGTTAACTTATAGTTTTACTACGAATGTAAAATATGAAAATAAAACGGTGGAAGTTTCCCAAGATTTACCGGGTAAATATTTTGAAAAAGGAACTTATTTTGTCAATGTTTTCGACAAAGCAGAGTTGGTATCAAAGACAAGTTTTACCCTAAAATAAAGGCTTCTAATGAGTATTTAAAGGTACACTTTGTGTGCCTTTTTTTGTTTATAACTTATCATGCATTGAATTTTTGAATCGATGTCTATTTCTTATTTTTGAGTATTCAATTTTATGAAATGGCAACTTCAAAAAACACCACTACTTTATATTTTATAATTGCTGTGTTAGTAATGTTTTTAGCAGCAAGTATTGGATATAATATTGGCAATGGCAATTCAAATGCTACTGCCAATGCTGCTACTTCTGCAAACGGTATCAATGCAAAAGTTTTAAAAGAAATAGCTGAATTAAAAACTATTTACGACACTAAAATAGCTGAAAAGAAAGCATCGTATAAAGATTTGCAAGCAGAGAAAGAGAAAGTACAATTTCTATTGGCTGAATTAGAGCAAACAAAAGGCAGTGCCAATTCGTTATTGAAATACAAAGAGCAATATCAAAACTTAGAGTCCAAAATGCGTCTTTTGGTTGATGAAATCGTCGTGTTAAAATCGAATAAATCGAAAGCGGTTACTAAAGTGCAAACCACTAAACCCATTATTGTTGATGCTAAAAAACCAGTTATTGATAACGCGGCTTTTTCAATTAAATCACCAGTGAAACCTAAAGCTTCATCTAAAAAAGAAACTAAAACGCTTAAGAATGCAGTAGTAGAAAAAACAGAAATTTCCACTCCGAAAGTTGAAGTTCCTGAAAAGAAAATCGAAAAAGTCTATGCTAATTTGAATGTATTGAATTTAAAATCGGGTGGCTATATTTCTAAATCTTCCACTAATTATGAAGAAACCAGTTCGGCTAGTAAAACCGATTTAATAAAAATTAGTTTTGCTGTAGAAGCCAATCCAGATGCTAAAGCAGAGGAACGAAAATATTATATTCAAGTTGTTAATGGTGCTAATAAAGTGATTGGTCGCCGTATAACAGAGTTTTTTGACGATAGATCGATTACGTATAGTTTGTCAAAAGCGATTCAATACGAAAATAAAGCCATTCAAATCACACAAGAACTAATTGCTGATGATTTTGAAAAAGGAACGTATACCGTGAATGTATATGAAAGAAGTAGGTTGGTAGGAAAAACTACTTTTACATTAAAATAATTCGATTGCCTTTCCTTCTAAAAGCACGGTTTCAATCAAATTACTGCCAAAAGCATACGGTAATTGATAGTAAGAAGTGATTGGTTTTGTAATAATAACATTGGCTTTTTTTCCAATTGTTATACTTCCGTGAGAATCGGAAATTCCCATTGCGTAAGCACCATTCAGAGTGGCAGCATTAATAGCTTCTTCGGGAGTCATTTTCATTTTAATACAAGCAGTTGCAACTACAAAATTCATATTTCCGGATGGCGTAGAACCCGGATTAAAATCAGTAGCCAATGCTAAAGGCAAACCAGCATCCAACATTTTGCGGGCAGGAGTGTACGGAATACTTAAAAAATTCGGAAACAATGCCTGTTGCTTTACCAAGTTGCTCGTATTTTTTAAGTATTCCGTACACTCCTGCCCGC
>JANNCY010000026.1:0-2127 GCA_031387085.1 Flavobacteriales bacterium
TAAATTCAGTTTCAAAAGCAATTAGGACTTCTCCTGCTACTTTGAATTCGAATAAATGGTAAAAACCACTTTTTTTGTTTTGGATTTCGTAGGCCATTTTTTTCAGACCCCAATCCTCTTTAGATACCATCTTTGCTCCTCTACTTGTAAGAAAATCTTCAAATTTGCTTACTGTTTCCTTTACCTGAACATCAGATAAAACGGGATTTAAAATGAAAACAGTTTCATAATGATTCATAAAAATATATTTTATTATTAATTTGGGTGCAAAAGTAATTAATAAATCTGAATATACAAGTATGTAAAGAATATTTTTATAAAAACATCGATTAATATCAAAAAAATACGTTTTTATGATAAAGTTACAAATTATTTTAATACTTTTACAATTATTAAACATATACCACCTACTATATGAAACTAAATTGTGTTGTTGTTGATGACAGTTCGTTACAACGAATGGTTATAGCAAAGTTAGTAAATAATCATCCAAATCTACATTTAGTGGGTGATTTTTCTAATGCAATTGAAGCGAAAAATTGTATGACAGTTCATACTGTCGATTTAATTTTTATTGATGTAGAGATGCCCGTAATTAGTGGTTTCGATTTTATCGATGGTTTAAAAGCCAAGCCTCAAGTAATTTTTATTACTTCAAAAGCAGAATATGCCTTAAAAGCTTTTGATTACGACGCAACAGATTACCTACAAAAACCTATTGTATTAGAGCGTTTTAACGCGTCGGTTAAACGTGCTCTTGACTTACACCTACTAAGACAAGAGAATCACGAAGAAGATGGAGATCATATCTTTATTAAAAGTAATCTTAAAAAACTTAAAGTTTTTACCAGCAAAATCAAATGGATTGAAGCGTATGGTGATTATGTAAAAGTGGTTACTGAAGAAGATACAAATCTGGTGCTTTCTACTATGAAATCATTTGAAAATGACTTATCAAAAGACAAATTCATTCGAGTTCACAAATCGTACATCATCAATATTGATAAAGTGGAACGATTTAATAGTAAGTTCGCTGAAATTGGAGTTACAAAAATTCCGTTAAGCAGAAACAAAAAAGAAGATTTAATACGAGCCTTATCTATTGCGTAAATTTTATTCAATAAAAATCGACATTTAAAGTAATTTTTATTGCTTTGTATTGTGGAATAACATCAAAACTATTCAGAATTTTCTGGATAGTTTTTTTTATTCCTGTAATGGATTGATTCTGTGGAATTTTAATCATAATCGTTCGTATGTATTCATTCCGAATTCTATTAATAGCCGGTTCTTCGGGTCCGAGTACCGGAACATTTAAGTTTTGTTGCATCACCTGATACAACCAAAAGGAACCTTCCTTGAGTTTTTCAAAATCACGATGCTTTAAGGTTACTTTTATCAATCTGAAAAAAGGCGGATATTTATAAATCTGTCGTTCATATAATTGTTCTTTGTACATTCCCTCATAATCATTATGAGTCACTTGTTGGATGACATTGTGATTCGGATTGTAGGTTTGAATAATTACTTTTCCTCTTTTTTCGGAACGTCCGGCTCTGCCTGAAACTTGTGTCATCATTTGAAAACTTCTTTCAAACGCTCTAAAATCGGGTTGGTACAACATGTTGTCGGCATTCATAATTCCGACAAGCGAAACATTTTCAAAATCCAATCCTTTTGCTAGCATTTGGGTTCCGACCAAAATATCAATCTCACGGTTTTTAAAACTATCGATAAGATTCTCGAAACTGTATTTTCCACGAGTGGTATCCTGATCCATTCGTTTTATATTTTTGGATGGAAACAATTCGGCCAATTCCAATTCAATTTGTTCGGTACCAAATCCTTTCGTAGTAAGATGCGAACTCGAACAACTGTGACAGTTTGTTGGTTTTGCTATCGAATGTCCACAATAATGACAACGCAATTGGTTTTTAAACTTATGATACGTCAAACTCACATCGCAATTCGGACATTGCGGCACATGACCGCAAGTCAAACATTCCATTACGGGAGAAAATCCCCTACGGTTTTGAAACAAAATTATTTGCTCTCCTAATGAAAGTGCTTCTGTAATCGCATCGATTAATGTGTTACTGAAATGTCCGTTCATTCTCTTGCGGAAAT
>JANNCY010000036.1:0-7287 GCA_031387085.1 Flavobacteriales bacterium
CTAAACGTTGACGGCACAAGTAATTTAAATAGTGCATTGAATGTTAATAATGCAGCGGCTTCTCATTTGACTGGTGTATTGAATGTGGATGGTGCAACCGACATAAACGATACTCTAAATGTGGATGGTCAAGTAACCATAAATACTAATGTTGGTGGTGGCGATGGCTCGTATGCAGCTCATCCATTACGAGTTCAGGGAAGTGATCAGGGAATCGCAATAAAATTAAATCCGGGAACTCCTAATAATTCAAATAATTTCATCACTTTTTTTGACGGAAACG
Source organism: Flavobacteriales bacterium (assembly GCA_031387085.1). GTDB lineage: Bacteria > Bacteroidota > Bacteroidia > Flavobacteriales > Flavobacteriaceae > Flavobacterium. The sequence goes on from JANNCY010000036.1 coordinate 284, forward strand.
GAATTGCAGTTGGGCGAATTGAAGGAGAAACTACTTCAGAAGCAACCTCAGATCCAGAATATATATTTGATAATTCGATATTGGTTGCAGAAGAAGCAAAAGCCATTGTAAGTCAGATTACATCAGCTATTCCTGTAGTTGTTGCTGGTGTAGGTGCTTCAGCTGGACCATGTGGCGGGTGTATTGCGATGGCTGCGGCCGATTTGGTATTAGCCACTGCTAATATTCTCGCTTACAATATTTTTACACTTCAAAATCTTGGAGTTACGTATCAATCGGGATCTGCAGATTATGCAGAATGGTTAGAGCGTAGTAATTTTTCAGAAAAGATTACAGCTGGAGATATTGTTAGTGTAAATGGTGGAAAAATTTCTAAATTCACGGACAATGCATCTCAATATATGGTCATTTCTACTAAACCAGCCATTTTGGGAAATATGCCAATGGATGGCAATGAAAAATCATTTGAAAAAGTGGCGTTTATGGGTCAGATTCCGGTTAAAGTAAGAGGTGTTGTTGTATCTGGCGATTACATACTTCCTTCTGGATTGAATGACGGAACTGGTATTGCAGTAGCTCCAAATGAAATAAAAGCAGAACAATATCGTGAAATTGTTGGTGTAGCATGGTCAAATGCTTTGATAAATGGCGGAATTTCTATGGTAAATATGGCTATTGGACTTAATGGAAATGATGTGGCTCGATTAGCAATCAAACAAGAAACTAAAATTACTGCGCTTGAAACCAAATACAATTTGTTAGAACAACGTCTTTTGGCATTAGAAAGCGGAACTGCAGCTACTACAAAAACAAATAATAGCGCTACTGCAGTTGCATCAACTCCAGAAAAAGTATTAACAAGAAACGAAACACTTGCATCAAATATGCCTTCAGAACTTAGTGATCAAGTTATGGTTGAAGCATTTCAATATTTAGAAAACACGTACAAAAAACAAGGTGTAGATTTCGGAAAACATCCTGGATTAGACAGACTATTTACTGATGCTTCCTTTAAAACAGAAGTAATTAAAAAAGCGCAGGAAAAATACAAACTTTTATATCCGAGCCTTGTAGAAGGAAAAAGATAATATTTTAATTATATAGGCCTAATTTAAATGGGCTTTCCTAAAAATTGGAAAGCCCATTATTCATTTTTAAATTCTCTAAGCATAAAAAAGTCCGTTTAGCAAAATCTAAACGGACTTTTTATAAAAAAAAACCAATAAACTAAACTTCTAAAACGCTGTTTTCAGCATTTGCAAATTCATTCCAACGGTAACTATCGGCTTCTGGATCATTTAAAAATGTTCCGTCAACTAAATATTTGAACTCAAAAGAATTTTCTTTTGGTAAGTCAAAAGTAGCTTTGAAAGTCCCGTTTTTTAATTTTGCTAATTCACCTTCTGAAGGATTCCAATTATTGAAATCTCCAATTACTGCAGCTGTATTTGCTTCTTTTGCTTCGATTGAAAAAGTAACTTTACAAACTGGTTTTGTTTTTATAACTTGTTTCTTAATTGCCATAACTATTTCATTTATAGATTAATGCCGCAAAGTAAAGCAATAAAAAGCAACTATTTATTACCCTAATGCAGAATTATTATTTTAGCAAAAACACATCTGAAAAAAAAGTATATTCCTATTTTCTAAGGAATAAAATTAACATATTAGGATAAGAAAACGTTTTCATATTAAATTATTGCGATTTGATACTTTTCTGTTTTTAATTAAATTCGTATCTTTAGAATCTAAATTTCATCAATATGGACACGGAACAACACGAACTATATGAATACGCACAAAAAAGAATTAGCCAAAAAAAACGGTTGTATTTTCACTTTATAATTTTACTTGTAGGGAGTTTGTTTTTATTTGTTGCTAATAAATGGTTGAAATTTGAGGAAACGTATGATTGGTATCTATGGGCAATAACTGGTTGGGTTTTTATTTTCTTACTCCATGTTATCAATGTATTTGTCATGAATCATTTTATGGATAAAAACTGGGAACGGGAGCAAATCAATAAACTGATGTTGTTGCAAAAGAAGAGAGTAGACGAATTAAAAAACGATATCGAAAACAAAATATAATGATTATTCTTATTGCTGCTGCGGCAGAAAACAATGCATTGGGCAAAAACAACGATTTGATTTGGCATTTACCCGATGATTTTAAACGATTTAAAACACTCACTTCTGGACATTATATTCTCATGGGAAGAAAAACGTTTGAAAGCTTCCCAAAACCCTTGCCTAATAGAACCCACTTAGTAATTACACGACAAAAAAACTACCATCCTGATGGTTGTTTCATTGTAGATAGTTTGGAAAAAGCTATCGAAATGGCTCCAAAAAATGAAAGTGTTTTTGTAATTGGCGGTGGAGAAATCTACAAACAATCCATAGAAATTGCTGATAAAATAGAGCTTACCAGAGTGCACCATCATTTTGAAGCCGACACTTTTTTTCCGGAAATTGACGCAAAAAAATGGCGATTAATTTCCGAAGAGTACCATTCAAAAGACGAAAAACACCTTTATGATTTTACATTTCTAACGTATGTAAGAAAGTGAATTCTAAATTCGTAAAAAAATTTTAAAATTTGATTTTTGGATTTTTATAATTGTATTATTAGTATTTTTGCACTTCAAAAAAAAATGCATGTCTAAATCGGTTACGCCTTATAAAGATTCAACATTAGGTAAAAAAGAACAAGTTACGCAAATGTTTGATGCCATATCTACCAATTATGATGGATTAAATCGCATCATCTCTTTTGGAATTGATGTAAAATGGCGCAAAAAAGTAGTGGCGTTAGTTGCCAAAAAAAATCCTGATACGATTCTTGATATTGCTACAGGAACTGGTGATTTAGCGATTATGATGACCAACACAACGGCGACAACTATTGTAGGTTTAGACCTTTCGGCTGGAATGTTAGATGTTGGGAAAAAGAAAATTGAAGCCAAACAATTGTCCAATAGAATCGAAATGGTACTTGGCGACAGTGAAAACATTCCGTTTGCAGAAAATCATTTTGATGCCATAACGGTTTCATTCGGAATTCGGAATTTTGAGAATCTAGAAAAAGGACTCTCTGAAATACTACGCGTGTTAAAACCAAATGGCATTTTTGTTATTTTAGAAACATCTGTTCCCGAAAAAACACCGTACAAACAAGGATATTCTTTTTATACCAAATACATATTACCATTAATAGGAAAGTTGTTTTCTAAAGACAATGTGGCGTATGGTTACTTATCAGAGTCGGCTTCTGTTTTTCCGTATGGAGAAAAACTAAACAATATTTTACGGAAAATTGGGTTTATAGAGGTGGAAGCTATGCCGCAAACATTCGGAGTAGCAACTATTTATACAGCATCCAAAAAATAATGCTACGTTATAGCATCACTATATGAGAAAGATATTTTTTATTTTAATTCTGATTTGCACTTTACCATTTCATGCACAAACCAAAGGCATCTTTAGTAAAGACCCGATAATTAACCTTGAAAATTTTGACAAACAAAGAGTATATTGGGGTTACTTCCTGGGGTTTAATGCTTATGATTTTAAAATTGATTATAAAGAAACTCCCGATAAGGATATAGCCGTAAAAGGCGTTACAGGTTTTAATGTAGGATTGGTTGGCGACTTGCGTTTGCACGAATACGTTAACTTGCGTTTTGAACCTGGGTTGTATTACACTCAAAGAAATTTAACGTATACTGGATTTACAAGACAAATAGACGCTTTAAGAGAAGTGAAATCAACGTACATTCATTTTCCATTATTGGTGAAATTCTCGGCACTTCGTTTTGGAAATGTTCGACCGTATTTAGTTGGTGGTGGATCCATGACACTAAATTTATCAAGCAATTCGAAATCGAAAGACGATAATTTAGAACAACGATTTAGAGTCAAGCCCTGGACAAAAAATTACGAACTCGGTTTTGGAGTTGACTTTTATTTAGAATATTTCAAATTTTCTCCATCAATTCGTGGGGTTTTCGGACTTGGCGATGAACTCATCAGAGACGATGATCCGAATAGTCCATGGACAAGTAACATTGATGCTCTGCGAACAAGAGCCGTTTTTGTTAACTTCACTTTTCATTAAAATCTTTATACGAATCGTTTAAATTCGCTTAAAAAAATAGCCGTTGCGGTGGCTACATTCAAACTTTCTGTTTTTTGTAGTGCTCCAAAACGGGGAATGGCTAATTTCGTTTTGACCATTTGCTCTACTTCTTTTGAGATTCCGTTGGCTTCGTTTCCTAAAATTAAAATCCCTTCTTTTGGTAATTGTTCTTTATAGACATTTTTTCCATCCATAAAAGTTCCGAAAATGGGCAGCTTTACATCTTTAAGATAGTTGGGCAAATCAAGATACGTAACATTTACTCTTGAGATAGAACCCATTGTGGCTTGAACTACTTTCGGATTATAAACATCAACTGTTTCATTCGAACACACTATTTGAGTTATTCCAAACCAATCACACAAACGGATTATCGCGCCCAAGTTTCCCGGGTCGCGAATAGCATCTAAGGCAACAATAATAGCGCTGGTTTGAATGGGTTGTTCATTCGGGATTTTAAACACTGCCAAACAATTATTTGCAGTTGCTAAGCTGGTTAGCTTTTTTAATTCGTCGTCTGAAATGAGTGTCTTTTTGTTCATCGCAACTGTTTTAAATAATGGCGATGTGATGTATAAATGTTCTAAAACAAAGTTTGATTCTAATAATTCTTGAATTACTTTTACACCTTCGGCAATAAACAATTGATGTGATTGTCGGTACTTTTTTTGTTGTAAACTTGTAATTAATTTGATTTGATTTTTACTAAGCATAAAAAAATGTACTTTTGAATTAAATTATCTCTTTTGAACCAACACCTTACAAAAATATCATTATTTATTTTAATTGGAACTATCTTAGTCTCATGTAATATGACTAAGCGGGTACCGAATCACAAACGATTATTATTAAAAAACGAAATAGTTGTTGACGACAAAGTAACTAAAGATGATGATGTGACGAATCAATTGTATCAAAAACCAAATAGTTCCATTCTTGGCTATCGTTTGCGTTTGAACATTTACAATCTTGCCAAACAAAAAACAGACTCTCTGTACAAAGCAAAGTACATTAACAATCCTGAAAAATATTATCGAAGAGCTAAGTTACTTTCTAAAAAACAAGTGAATCGATTAGGTCATTCTTTTTGGTATGAAGGCATCCATAATTTTTTAAAAGAAATCGGTGAAGCGCCCGTTATCTTAGATACCAATAGTACTAATAAATCACTAAAAAGAGTTAAAGCGTATTACTTTAATAAAGGGTATTTTGACGCCAAATCAAGTTATACTTCCGACACCACAGAGATCAAAAAAGTAAAATTAAAATACAAAATCGAAAAAGGCACCGGGTATATTATCGACACCTTGTCAACTGAAATTTTTACTCCAGCTCTAGATTCGTTATACAACATTAAAAAATCGGCCTCTTTTATTAAAACCGGACAACAATACACTAAAGAAAATCTTGATAATGAGCGAACCAGAATCACAAAAGATTTTAGAAATAATGGTGTATATTTCTTTCAACAAAATTATATAGAGTACGATTTAGATACCATAAATACGAATAAAAAGGTCAATATAACGGTTACTATTAACGACCAAATTGTTAGAGTTAATGATTCCTCTAAAACGAAACCTTTTAAAATTTATAAAGTAAACACGGTAAATATATACACCGACTCCTATGTAAAAAGTAAAATAACCGTAAAAGACAGTATTCAATATAAAGGTTTTAATTTATACAGTGAAAACAAATTAAAATACCGTCCTAAGTCGATTGTAAATGCCATTTTTATTACGCCAGGAAGTCTTTATTCGGATGAGAAAACAGCATTAACCATAAAATACTTAAGCAATTTAAAAGTATTTAATTATCCTTCTATACAATATAATATCGATCCGAAAGATGAAAACGGATTGATTACTAACATATACTTATTGCCTAGAAAAAAATATACTTTTAATCCATCAATCGATTTTACACGTTCTAATATTCAGGATTTTGGTATTTCGGGAAGCGCTGCTGTACTTGTGAGAAATGTATTCAATGGAGCCGAAACTTTTGAAATTGGCGTTAGAGGCAATACGGGTTCCTCCCGATATTTAGCAAATCCCGACAATAATTTTTTCAATATTTTTGAAATTGGAGTGGATGCAAAACTTAATTTCCCGCGAATTCTTTTCCCAATAAAGACCGATAGACTCATTCCGAAATCAATGATTCCGTTTACTTCGTTGAGTGCTGGTTATGCCAAACAAACTAATATTGGTCTCGATAAAAACAACTTTACCTTTGCATTGACTTACAATTGGACTCCCAAAAAAAATACGTCTGCCCGATTTGATTTGTTCAATGTTCAATTTGTAAAAAATGTCAATGTTAGTAACTATTTTAATATCTATCAATCGTCGTATGAGAATTTGTCGGTTTTGGCGAGTAATCCTGCCTACACAACTTTAAATCCAGATTATTTTAATCTTGATGGAAGTTTAGTCATTGAAAGCGGCACCAATGGCTTCTTAAACGACGTATTGGGTCCAAATCCAACAATATTCCCAACAGAAACCGATCTTAAAGCGATTCGAAGTATCAACGAACGTAAAAATCGTTTAACCGAAAACAATTTAATTTTTGCCTCGAGTTATAGTTATTCCAAAACCACAAAAAAAGAACTTACCGATGACAATTTTTATGCGTTTAAAACCAAAATAGAATCGGCTGGAAATTTCTTATCGCTTTTAGCAAGAGCTTCCAAACAATTAAAAAATCAAGATGGTGCCAATACTTTTTTTGATGTCGAATATTCGCAATACATCAAAGGTGAATTAGAATACATCAAACATTGGGATCTAAATAAGAAAAAAGTCCTCGCGCTAAGATGGTTTGGCGGCATTGCCATTCCGTACGGAAATTCGAAA
>JANNCY010000070.1:0-13647 GCA_031387085.1 Flavobacteriales bacterium
CACAAGAATACTTTCAGAATATCTATGATAATGGATATACATTTTGCTTTAGAGGTGGCGGCAATTTTTCAGTTCGCTTTTATGAAACATTGGCTATGGGACGAATTCCGATTCTTATTAACACTGATTGCCGACTACCATTATCGAAAGTAATTCAGTGGGAAAAGCATTGTTTAATAATAGATTTTGATAAAAAATCGGAACTAGTTGAAAGTATTGTCAATTTCCATAAAAACATTTCTGATGATCGCTATGTCGAAATGCAAGAAAACAATCGTTCATTATGGTTAGATTGCTTGAGTAGACCTGCTTACTTTTTAAAAATTCATGATGTTTTTAATCAAAAATTAGGAAACAATGATTGATAAAGTAACGCTTTTATTGGATGGTAAAATCAGTGCGCTTAATTGGTCAACTGAAACAGATACTAGAATAAATATCGATTTATCAGATTACTATTTAAAACCATTTGATGCAATCGAAATTGTTTTCAAAGAGGAAATTACACTATTCAGAAATCACGATTATACATGGGTTCCTGTCACAAAAAATAGAATTGCAGGCACCTTTTCAACAAAAGCAATACAGTTCAAATCGGGCGTTTACATGCAACCCAATTGTGGAAATTTTGTTTGGGTAATTTCGCCAAACAGGCCCAAAAAAATAACATGTCATTTGAATAATCGTTTGGTAAATCCAATTACAAATTATCATTCGGATGCAAATAGTAAAAAAATTACGGCAAGTAATCAATACAATACCATCAGAAATTACCAGTTACTTTTTTCTGCAAATGGAATTGTAGAACTCAGTCGATCCAAAATTCCGTTCGTTGCCACAGCTTGTTTTACAGATCATTGCGATTTTGATACGTTAGAGAGTTTGAAAAAGCAAAGAGCATTTTTTAAAGATAAAAATATCAAAGTCACCAAAGGTTTTTTTCTGAATCATTTTTCAAAAAGAGACGATAACGCTTCATGGGAAAACGATAGTGATGAACTTAAAAAATGGATTATTGACGGACACGAATTGTGTTATCACTCGCTTTCCCAATCGATAAAAAGCAAGCCAGAAAGCGAGAACGATTTCTTTTCTTTTTCACCGCCAGTTCCCGTAACTACATGGATTGACCACGGCTATCAACCGTATAATCTTTCGATGTTTCAAAAAGAAGGAATAGCAGATGTTGCCTTTTCGGAAAATTTAGCATCCAAAAAAATAACCATTCTATCAAATTATATCGATTCTGGAACTGCAACATCGGGCGTTTTGAATCAATTGAATACAGACGATTTTACATTGCAATCATTCCATAACGGAATAAAAAAATTGGATTTCAAAAAGAGAATTTCGCTGTTTATTAAAAATGCTATTGTTCATTTTTATGCCGATGAAAATTTGATAAAAAGCTATTCGCAATTGGCAAGCAGCTATAAAAAAATTACCAAATCAAAATCAATTGCAGCTGTGTTTTCCTTTATCGGTAAGTTGTTTGGGGTGGCGATGCCTTTGCTTAAAATTACATTGTTTTGGAACAGTTGCAAGAATAAAGTATATCCGTTGGCAAAGTATCAAAACGTATTTTTTGAACATACCATAGAAGCCAACAAATTTATTATTTTCCAAACAGTAGAATTTTTAGATTTTATAAACGCACTCCATCAACCATCGATTGATAAGTTGGTAAAGGAAAAAGGAATGTTTGTCGCACACACTTATTTTTCAGTTCCGATGGACTATCACGAAGGGAGAATGTTCACCAAATCGGGAGAAGTTCATCCAACAGTGGCGAATAATTTTGACTATCTTGGACAAAATATAAAGGAAAATAAAATATGGAATCCAACTTTAAAGGAATTGGTTGCATTTTGGTTGGAATTCAATAAAGTGGAGTTGACATTAAATGGGAATGGTGAAATTGACATTAAAAACCCAACAGAAATACCGTATAGAACTATCAAATAAAAATGAAATTTTTTTTTACAAAAGAGCAAAATTGGTTAGACAAATGGGATGATTTTCTTCTGCAAACGGAGAGAGGATTGTACAATCAATTGTCTGATTGGATTAAATCGTATGAGGTGTACGGATTTGATTGCAATTTTCTAATTGCGACCGAAAATGATAAAATCGTAGGAGGCTGTGGAATTGTCATTGCCAAGTTTTCTTTTTTTAAATTTTTATGTGTGCCTTCGGGTCCAGTGATTGAAGTCGGTTTTGAAAATATACTCGATTTATTTATTTCAGAATTAAAACAAGAAGCTAAAAAAACAAATTGTTGTTACTTTCAAATAAGTCTACCGTATTGTGAAGATAATTCCAATTTTAGTAATTATAATTTAGAAAAAATTTCAAACGAAAGTACTTACTTTTTAGGGACGGAAGGCGTTGCGTTTAAATATGTAATTCCACTACAAGGTCTAAGATTGGTCGATTTACGAGGTGAAAACCAGTATGAAAACATCTGGAAAAATTACAGTTCCAACAACAAACGAAACTTAAATAAGACGAAGTCAATTGCTTTAGATTTTAAATTTGTTGTTAACGATGATGAAATTGAACAAGCGTATAATTGTTTCGCATTAAATGCTCTTGAAAAAGGTTATCCACTTCGTTCTTATCAATCGATGGCGAAAACATTACGAGTGTATATTGATAAAAATCATGCAAAAATTGCAGGTTGTTTTTTAAATGGGAAAATTATCGGAGCGTTGTATGTGATGCATTGCGGAAAGCGATTAACATACATCAATGGCGGTGTTTTAAAGGATTTTCAACACTTAAATATTTCGAATTTTATGCACGATAAAATGATACAGTATTCAATTGAAAACGGATTGAGTAGTTATGATTTATCGGTAGGAGGGAGCAAAGGTGTTATAAAATTTAAAGAAAGTTTCGGAAGTCAGTTATTCCAATACGTTCCAACGAGGCATTGGATTTTGAAACCGGTTCGTTTTAAACTATTTCTGGTGATGAAAAAATACTTAAAACCACATAAAAGTAAAATTGCCAATTTGTTAATAATGATTGGAAAACGCAAACATTAAAAAATAGATTTTCCACTAATAAATAATAACTTTGAAAATAGTACCAGCTAATAATAACAGATAATGAAAACGCAAGAAGAAATTATAGAAACCAACATAAGGCAAAAGGAATTTTACAATACCAAGAAAAAGAATTTTGCTACTAAAATATGGTCTTCTCTTCGCGAAAAAACGCTAAAGAAAATTAGAAAAAACATCGGAATTCTAGACCAATCCTACGATTTACATAAAGTTTGGTTTGGCGATTTATCCAATAAAAAAGTCCTAGATTTAGGTTGCTTTGCTGGAAATAGTTTGTCGTTGTTACTCGCCGAAAATGCCAAAGAATACATCGGAATTGACTTGAGCGACGTTGCCATTGAAAAGTTGAATAAAAAGCTAGCTCACATTCCAACTGCAAAAGCACTAGCTGTAGATTTCTTAACGGATGATTTTGCTGTAAAAGATTTCGATTTGATATATGCTTACGGTGTGTTGCATCATTTTCCGAATGTAACAGTTTTAATCAATAAACTGAATGAAAAGTTGGCTGAAAACGGAGAAATTATAAGTTACGATCCTTTAGAAACGAGCATTCCAATTAAAATAATTCGAACAATTTACCGACCATTTCAATCGGATGCCGATTGGGAATGGCCGTTTACAAAAAAAACGTATTTTCAGTTTCACAATGCTTTTAACATCGTCGAAAGAAGAGGTTTGTTGGGAAAAACAAAATGGTTTTTTCTTATAAATTTTGTGCCTATGTCGGAAGAAAAAAGAATGAAAATCGGTAAACAATGGCATACCGAGGATTGGGAAAATTCGAGAACTTCCAACGCAGCGTTGTTTGCTTGTATGCATGTCACGATGTTAATGAAAAAGAAATAAAATACTCCATTTATGAAGATAGAAAATAAAGATTTTTGGGAAAAAGACGATGTTATTGCTACTCAAAGATTAATAAAAATAGCGGATTTTGAACGGTTTATGTTGGATAGAGCCAAACTATTGTATAGTGATTTAGGTACTATAAAAAGCATTAAAATATTTGGATGTGGTTCAGGAAGAGAAATTGAATCGATCGCTGATTTTTATAAGCCAAACAAAATTGTTGCTTCCGATATTTCTGAGAATATGATCGCCAGGTGTAATGAAAATCTGAAACTTTGGAAAATTGACGTTATCACAGAAACAGTGGTTATTAATGCAACCGAATACAATACAACTTCTGATAGCTTTGAGTTAGTTACTATATTAAATAGTATGTTAACCTATGTTCCTAAAAGAAAAGATAGACTAAGTATTTTTAAAAATTCATTTCAAATTCTAAAATCAAAAGGAATTTTAATAGGAACAGTCCATAATCAGGAGGGGGTTTTGCTAAAAACAAGCTATTTCAAAATAAGAAATTGGTTTTCATTTCTATTAGGTGAAAAAGTGGGAAATAGAACTACAGGATTTAATGGATTTAAAGTGGCAGGATATTACTACAACAAAAAAGGATTGATAAAAGACATTCATGAAATCGGTTTTACAAACATTGAAGTCTATTCGCTATCCGAATTTTACGCACAAAGAAATATAAATTACAATAGAAAAAAAGGATATAACAACCTTATTTTTATTGCTTCAAAACCTTAGTTTTTGTGGAAAACCATCCTAAATTCAGTTTAATTATTTGCACCTTTATGCGTGCAAAAACACTATTGAATTTACTACATTCAGTCAAAAATCAAACAATTTATCCAGATGAAATTCTAATTATTGACGGTTCATTAAATTGGGAAACGAAAACAGCTTTACAAAATAGTTCCTTTGAGAATCTCAGCTATTTTTTAGTTGATGCTAAAGACAGAGGTTTAACAAAGCAACGAAATTTCGGAATAGATAAAGCCGCCGATTGGGCGGAAATAATTTGCTTTTTGGATGATGACACTATTTTAGATAACACTTATTTTGCTGAGTTATTGAAAACGTATCAGTTACAACCCGATGCTTTGGGAGTGGGTGGTTATATTACCAATGAATGTCGATGGAAAAAAGTTACTGAAAGTTATACTGTAAATAGTAAAGAATTTTATTACGACGGATGGATAAGAAAAGAAGGAAGCCGATTTATTTTAAGAAAAAAATTAGGTTTGGATAGCAACAAACCACCATGTTTTATGCCCGAATTCTCTCATGGAAGAAGCGTGAGTTTTTTACCGCCATCGGGAAAAATTTATCAAGCAGAACAATTAATGGGTGGGGTTTCTTCTTTTAGAAAAAGTGTATTTGATAGCATTCGATTTTCATCGTATTTTGAAGGTTATGGTTTGTATGAAGATGCCGATTTCACTTTGCGATTATCCAATATGGGGAAATTATATGTGAATACCAACGCTACTTTAGGGCATTTTCACGATGACTCGGGAAGACCTAATAATTACCGCTATGGTAAAATGGTGATTAGAAACGGCTGGTATGTTTGGAGAGTGAAATATCCAAATCCGACTTTTAAATCCAACTTGAAATGGAATGCGATTGCTTTTTTATTGACATTAATACGGTGTAGTAATATATTTACAACTCGTAAAAGAAAGGAAGCATTTACTGAAACAGTCGGAAGAGTTGTTGGATGGTTTAGTCTTTTGTACGATAAACCTAAAATTAAGGATGTATGACCTTTTGCATTATTAGTCACGTGCTTCATAAGGAAAAAGACAACAAATTTTTCGCCTATTCACCTTATGTAAATGAAATGAATATTTGGCTTAAGTATGTTGACAATGTTATTATTGTAGCTCCAAAATCAGATTTTAAATTAAATCCAATTCATGCTTCTTACCAACAGGATCACATCCATTTTGTTGAAGCTAAGAAATTTAATACCCTTTCTTTTTTAGGAATTTTAAAAGCGTTAGCTGCTGTTCCATCAAATTGCTGGTACATCATTAAAGCCATGCGAAAAGCCGATCATATTCATTTGCGTTGTCCTGGAAATATAGGATTACTGGGATGTATTGTCCAAATTGGATTTCCAAAAAAGAAAAAAACAGCAAAATATGCTGGAAACTGGGATCCAAAATCAAAGCAACCACTAAGTTATCGACTTCAAAAATGGATTTTGAACAATACTTTTCTAACAAAAAACATGCGGGTATTGGTTTATGGTGAATGGGAGTATCAATCCAAAAACATACATCCTTTTTTTACAGCTACTTACAGTGAAAGTGAAAAAATAGATGTCCAACCAAGGGTTTTAGAAAAGCCCATTCAGTTTATTTTTGTTGGCTCCTTAACAATAGGAAAACAGCCGTTGTATGCTATTCAATTAATAAAAAAGATAAAAGAAAATGGAACGAATGTTTGTTTATCTTTAATTGGAGAAGGCACAGAAAGAAACGCTCTAGAAACTTTCATTAAAGAAAATAATTTAGAAAGTACAGTTACGATTAAAGGAAATCAAACGAGAGAAGATATTAAAAAGTCCTATCAAAATAGTCATTTTTTACTGCTTCCTTCCAAAAGTGAAGGTTGGCCAAAAGTAGTTGCAGAAGCCATGTTTTGGGGATGTGTTCCTATTGCGACTAAAGTTTCTTGTATTCCGACAATGCTTGATAATGGAAATAGAGGTATCTTACTTTCTGAAAATAGCCATCAAGACGCTAAACAAATTGTGCAACTTTGTAATAATCAAAAGGAATACAATTCAAAAGCCAATTTGGCAATGAATTGGTCATGTAACTATACACTTGATTTGTTTGAAAGTGAAATAAAAAAAATAATTCAAGTATGAGAATTCTCCAACTAATTGATTCATTAGCGATTGGCGGTGCCGAAAAAATGGCGGTCAACTATGCGAATTCGTTGGCTGCTACAATTGAATTTTCAGGATTAGTGGCTACAAGAAAAGAAGGAGAACTTAAAAATCAATTGCATAATAAAGTACATTATCTTTTTTTAAATAAGAAATACAAATTGGATTGGAACGCTATTTTTAAATTGAAAAAATACTGTGTCGAAAATAAAATTGATTATTTACAAGCACATAGCAGTTCCTTTTTTACAGCTTTTTTAGTTAAGCTTTTTTTGCCATCAATTCAAATCATTTGGCATGATCATAATGGTTTAAGTGAATTCATTTCTAAAAAAAAATCATTGGTTTTAAAAATGGTTTCTTATTTTTTTGACGGAATTATTGTTGTAAATTATAAATTAAAAAATTGGGCGGATAAAGAATTAAATTGTAAAAAAGTAATCTATTTTGCAAATTTTACGACATTAGACACCAATCAATTAAAAGAAACAACACTGTTGGGAACAGACAACAAAAGAATCTTGTGTTTGGCTAATTTGAGGTTTCAAAAGAATCATTTTTTATTGATAGAAGTGGCTGAAAAATTACAAAGAACACATCCCGATTGGAGTTTTCATATTGTTGGAAAAGATTTTAACGATGAGTACGCAGCTAAGGTGAAAAATGAAATAAAAAGTAAAGGTTTGCAGTATAGCGTTTTTATATACGGTTCAAAAAAAGATACGCAACACATTATATCACAATCGGATATTGTTATATTAACATCACAATCGGAAGGATTACCAGTTGTTCTCTTAGAATATGGATTGAATAAAAAACCATTAGTTTCAACCAATGTTGGTGAAATACCATTAATTATTGAAAACAATGTTAATGGTTTTGTAGTTCCAAATTACGATAGTGATGCATTTTATCAATCGTTATTAAAATTAATTGAAAATGACGAATTAAGAGTTAAATTTGGTGATGAATTGTTTAAAACCATTTCAAAAAATAATTCAGAAGAAGCCGTCATTACATCTTATATTAATTGGTTAAAGGAATAAGAATGAAAAATGAAATAAAAAATTATTTATTTTTAGTTGCCTTGCATATTTTTATTGGGATAGCAATATTTTCTAATATTTTTTTATCTAAAATATATTCGACAGCTTTATTTATCATCAGCCTTTATTTTGTTATAAAAACCAAGAATAGAAACAATGAGGTACTTTATGCGTCTGCTTATATTGTAGGTAGTGAAGTGTTTTTAAGGATGACTGATGGTAATCCAAATCATGAGTTTGCCAAATATGCCATCATGATTTTTCTTTTAATTGGAATGATTTATAGTGGCGTCTCTAAAAATGCAGTTCCGTATTGGATTTATTTATTGCTTTTGATTCCGGGAGTGATAATCGGAGTTTATGCTTTAGATTACGACGCCAATATTCGTAAAGCGATAGCTTTTAATATCTCGGGATCAGCTTGTTTAGGTGTCGCTTCATTGTATTGTTTTAATAGAAAAATTACTATAAAAGAAATTAATAATTTATTATTGGTAATGGGATTGCCAATAATCTCTTGTGCGACCTATCTTTATCTGTATACTCCAAAAATCAAAGATGTACTTACAGGAACAAGTTCAAACGAAGCTTTATCGGGAGGATTCGGACCTAATCAAGTGGCAACAGCACTTGGATTAGGAATGTTCATTTTTTTTTCGAGGTTGATTTTTGCATCAAAATCAAAGATAATTTTCTTTATTAATTTAGCATTGGCGCTGTACGTAAGCTACCGAGGAATGCTAACTTTTTCGAGAGGAGGAATGATTACAGGATTTTTTATGATTATTATTTTAGTATTGGTAATTTATATCAATTCTAGAAATGCAAGCAAATTAAAACTCAATTATTTGATTGTTTTTATAACAGTGATGATGGTAGCAGTTTGGTCTTATACATCTTATAAAACCGATGGATATATCGATAAAAGATATGCCAATCAGGATGCTACTGGAAGAACAAAATCGGATCGATTTACAGGAAGAGGTGAAATCGCTGAGGAAGAGTTAGATATGTTTTTAGGAAGTCCTTTTTTTGGAGTTGGTGTAGGTAAAGGAACTGAAATTAGAACAAGAAATAGAGGAATGACATCCAACTTTGCATCTCACAATGAAATGACCCGGCTATTAGCAGAACATGGGTTTTTTGGAATACTTGCTTTATTACTTTTATTACTTACACCCTTATTTTTGTATTATGATAATACGCAAAATATTTTTTTATTGTGTTTTGTAACTTTTTGGCTTTTAACCATTAATCATGCCGCAATGCGAACCGCAGCACCATCCTTTGTTTATGCATTATCATTACTAAAAGTCCGATTTGATGACCAAGAAGAAAATACTATATATAGGAAATAAACTTTCTAAACATGGAAAAACAACTACTTCAATTGAAACATTAGGAGAGTTTTTGGAGCAAGAAGGTTATACTTTATACTACGCTTCTTCAAAAAAAAATCAACTTTTTCGATTGATAGACATGGTTTTTTCTACGATGTACTATGCAAATAAAATTGATTTTGTATTAATTGACACCTACAGCACATTAAATTTTTGGTATGCTTTCATAATTAGTCAATTGTGTCGTCTGTTTAATATAAAATATATTGCCAAACTTCATGGGGGTAATTTGCCAAATCGACTTACGAAAGACCCTTTTATTAGTGATTTAATTTTTAAAAATGCTTATAAAATCACTGCGCCTTCGGGTTATTTATTAGACTGTTTTATCAATAAAAATTATAAAAATATATGCTTTGTTCCTAACGCAATCGACTTAAGTAAATATGATTATAAAGAGCGAGTTGTTGAAGAACCAAAACTATTGTGGGTACGATCATTTTCACCTATTTATAATCCTAAAATGGCTATAAATGTAGTGTATGAATTAAAAAAGGAGTTTCCTAATGCCTCGCTTTGTATGGTTGGGCCAGATAAAGAAAATTTAATTCAAGACTATAAAAAATTGGCTAACGAACTCAATGTTGCTGTTACTTTCACTGGAAAACTTTCAAAAGAAGAATGGATTTTATTATCAAATGACTATTCCATCTTTATTAATACTACTCATTTTGACAACACTCCAGTCAGTTTAATTGAAGCTATGGCGTTAGGATTACCAATAGTTTCTACCAATGTTGGAGGTATACCATTTTTAGTTAAAGATAAAGAAAATGCTTTATTAGTTAATGATGATGCTGTTTTTGAAATGGTCGATGCTATAAAATCATTAGTTAAAAACCCACAATTGACATTTAAATTAAGTAAAAGTTCTCGTCAAATTGTTGAAAGATTTGATTGGCAAATTGTAAAGTATCAATGGTTTGAAATATTAAAATAGTTTACTAAATTCTGCTATATTTTTAGTAAATTGCACTGCCAAATTCACGGCTTATACATGAATAGCAATAACAAAATACATTTTGAAATTTCTGAAAGAAAGCTATTATTAAAGGGATTTGATGTGATTTTTGTTTTAATATCACTTTTTCTAATTAGTTCTATTTTTAAATTCAATTATTTTACTTTTATAGCAACCGATTTTTATTGGGCTATTGTACTTGCCGTGTATATTAATGTTTTTGGATCTGTTTTTGAAACCTATAATTTACAAGTCGCGAGCAATCAATCTCAAATAATTAAAAGTATAATTCTGTCCACTTCTACGACTGTACTATTTTATCTTTTGACACCAATTTACACCCCCTCTTTGCCTACAAACCGATTGCAAATAATCATTTTTTATTTTACGATTTTATCTACATTGTTGGCTTGGCGTTTATTCTATGCCAATTTTTTAGCGTCATACCGATTTGCTAAAAACGCCATACTTGTTTGTGATAAAGAGCAATTAATTGAATTGGTTACTGGCCTTGAAAGTGTCGATCCACATTATAAAATTATCGGTTTTGTAAATTCGGATGGAGAAGATACTTTTACTATTGATTTTAATGCAATAAAGAACATTAATGCCGATGAATTGGTAGAATATGTTCGGAATAACTCTATTTCAGAAATTGTGATTGCTACGCAAAAAACAGACGGAATTACCGTATTATTATACAATCAATTGATACATTTATTAGAAAATGGAGTATACATTAAAGAGTATACACAGCTTTATGAGACTATTACACAACGTATTCCGGTACAATATGTTTCAAGAGATTTTTATCGCTATTTTCCTTTCAGTAGGAATAACCAAAATCAATTGTACTTAACAGCTACTAGAATTATTGACGTTGTATTTTCTATTATTGGCTTATTGATTGGATTGGGTTTTTTACCATTGATTTTTATTGGAAACCTGTTTGGAAATAGAGGCAGATTATTCTATGAACAAGAAAGAATTGGCAAAAACGGAAAAGTCTTCCAAATCTATAAATTCAGGACGATGATTAAAAATGCCGAAAAAAACGGAGCTGTTTTTACTACTTCGAATGATGTTAGAGTTACCTCGTTTGGAAAATTTTTAAGGAAAACCAGATTGGATGAATTTCCACAGTTTTTTAATATTTTAAAAGGAGAAATGGCGATTATCGGACCAAGACCCGAAAGGCCCATTTTTGTTACTGAAATTGCCGAAGTAATGCCGTTTTATGAAACCCGACATGTAATTAAGCCTGGATTAACAGGTTGGGCTCAAGTAAATTATGCTTATGGAGATTCGGTTGCTGATAGTTTAGTAAAACTACAATACGACTTATATTATATCAAACACAGAAGTATTTTTCTGGATATTACTATTTTTGTAAAAACGTTAAGTACCGTATTGTTTTTTAGAGGACAGTAAATTATATTTTACCATAAGTCGCCATAAAATATAAACAATCGATACCATAAATGGAAGCATTATAATGAGATGTGGTTTAGATGCCATTATGATTCCATAAACAAGCAATAGTAATCCACAAATTGCAATTGCCCACTTTTTCCAATTCCGATTTAAAAAAGGCAATCCTAAGTAAATAGGATTAAAAAGCAACACGTTGTAATTCCACAAAACTTCTCGGTGTAACGAATAAAATCCTACCAAAGACAAGAACAATCCCAACAATCCAAGTATAAAAAGATACGTTAAGAATACTTTTTTTTTATTGCTAATTACAATTAGAAGCACGAACAAAGCAACACAATAAATACTATTGAAAAAAGAAAATGGAGCTTTAAAATCTTTGCCTTTTACAACTGTAGTTTTTTCAACAACTAATAGTTTTCCATCGATTTTAAGTTGATCCAAACTGTTTAGTAATTCAATCGGAAGAAAAAGCTGCTCTGCTTTTCTATCGGTTCTTTCTCCGAAAATGATATTGATACCGAATTTGTACCAAAAATGATCTTCAAAATATGGATACAAAACTGTGCGATACGATATGCTTTTATCGTCTACCTTTTGGATAATCGGTTTTCCAATTGTTTCATCAATTTTATCGACAACCATAGTGGTGCAATTTTTATCGATAAATTTGTAGGTATAACTTTTATCTTCTGAGAGTAGTGACGCGTTCAATCGTTCAAAAAGTTGCTGTTTTTTATCTAAAGTAAAATCCAACGTTTGCTCAATAACTTCTCGATTATCGTATTGGTATTCGTAAATAAATTCTTCGTAGGAAGTAGCAACCATAAAATACTGTAAATCGCCTTTTACAAATTTTAGATAGAAATTTTCCGTTCTAAAATCGAAAGCACCATAATTGTATACTACATCTAAATGGTTGATGGAATCTTTGATTCGGATCGCGGTGTGACCAAATGTCGAGTACAATTCAGCTCCTTTTCCGCAAGTAAAAACACTCACTTTTGCTTGGGTAGAAAGTACCGGATTTTGCGAAAATAAAGTAGTAATACTAAGAAAACATATAAAAAAGAGTACTTTTTTTATCATAAATTTTTATCTAAAAATACTAAAATCGACTTTTACCGAAAAGATGTTCGAGTACAATGCCGCACTTTGATCTCCTAAATCGGTTAAAGCATAATCGACTTGGATGCCACGGTATTTAAATCCCAATCCGATATTAGGTTGAAATCCGACTTTTTTAGTATTATCTATTTGGGTAACATTCTGAAAATTTCCAACACCAGCGCGTAAAAACACCAAATCATTGTAGCCAAATTCAAATCCTAAAGCGGGATCAATACTCACAAAATCGGTGGCTAAAATATCATTGGTTTTGGCAAATTGCATGTTCAAATTAACTGCAGCCAACAGTGTGTAATCATAATGGAATTCAAATTTTTTCGACATTCCAAGTTGCGCTTTTGGAGCTGTAATTTCAGAACTATCAGGTAATTCTTGATTCTCACCCGGAATAGCATCTCTAATTAAGTTGTACTGTTCTTCATCGATACTCCAAATATTATACGTCGTGGTAATATCGCGTAATAGTAATCCGTAATGCCAATCATTGCGTTCAAATTGAATTCCGGCATCAAAACCAAATCCCCATGAATTGGCAAATTTCCCAATAATTCTGCGGATTACTTTTGCATTTACACCATATTGAAATCCGGGCACCTGGAGTTTTTTAGCATACGAAAATGTCAATCCGTAATCGGATGTAGAGAACAAACTAATTCTATTGTAATCGATATTTCCGTCACCATCGATAAGTTGGGTAGTGTTTAAAATATCATCAACTCCAAAACGAATTAACGAAATTCCCCACGCACTTCTATCATCAATGGGTTTGGCATAAGCGATGTAATCGTATTGTGCAATATTGGCAAAATAACTGGCGTGCATTAAGGCAATCTGACCGTCTTCGAGA
>JANNCY010000073.1:0-1926 GCA_031387085.1 Flavobacteriales bacterium
ATGACTAATATTCAAAAAAATAACGTAGTTTTATTCTCGAATTTTGAAACCAAATCTTTCAAAATTTGGTGCAAAAATCCGGGAAATAAAACGGTAAATTTATTAACCTAAAAATTGCGCTAGAAACTTGAAACCGCCTACTGCACCAGAAAACATAATAGAAAATAGAAACATAAATGGAAAGAATAATTAATATAGGAAATCACTCAATTGATTTTGAAAGATTAAGAGCAATAAAGCATAATAGTCACCGAGATTTAGGACCAACAAATACTTTGATTATTGAATATAACGCAAGAATTGAATATTCAAAAAATCCATTTACAGATAAAGTTGAAAAAACAGAAATCGTTGATAAAATTGAAATTGAATTTTACGATTTTGAAACCGCACAATCAAATCATATTTCAATACAACAAGATTGGAACAATTATTTAGAGAACAAAATAAATTAAAAACGATGACAAAATTTGACGATTTCACATTTGAACATCTAAACAAATTACAGGTTGGTAAAATTGGAGAATATTGGGCGAAAATTTGGATGACATTCGCTGGGTTCGATATTTACACAACGGACGTTGATGACAAAGGAATTGACTTTATAATTAGAACCGATAATGAAAAACATATTGACGTTCAAGTTAAAACCATAAGAACTACGGGTTATGTTTATGTTACTAAAGAAACTTGGAAAAGTGGATTACGTGAAAACCTTAATTTAGTTTTAGTTTTGCTAAAAAATAACGAAATGCCATCTGTTTATTTTATTCCGTCAAAAGTTTGGGAAAATCCAACCGCACTTTTTACCGACAAAAACTACGAAAAAGAAGGTCAAACTAGCAAACCAGAATGGGGAATAAATATTTCTCAAAAAAATATGGAAGAATTGGAGGAATATGAAATAACAAAATTTATTGCGAAAAATAAATCCAACCGCTAACAGCCGTTTGGCAAGATTGCGAATTTTGTGGTAAATTCACGTTTGCGTTCCGCAAGAAATTTTATCTTTAGTGGAAAATAAACGGTTACGAAGTTCGCAACCTCGCCAAGCGGCGGAACGTTGGCAGTAATTTTACAGCACTCAACGTAAACGACAATGATTTTTGTATAGGAACAGCCGAACACCTGTAGAAAAAAGTAGGCAATAATTAAAAAATAAAATAAAATGAGTTATCCATCACTTAAAGCAACACAAGATTATTCCAATATTGAAGTTAGGGAATATCATAAATACGCAAATTGGGAGCAAATGAATGTAATGTACACAGGTGCTATCTTAGAAGGAGGAGCATGGAGTGGTCGTGAAGGCGGTAGACTTTGTGTAAAATGCAGCAATAATCCTGGAGATTTATCAAATCAACCTGCATTCTGTGCTTCAGGTTTCTTGGGTATTTCTGAAGGTAAAGCAGAAGTTACTGAATTTTAATCTAAAAAAAAGGAGTGGAAAATAATTATGTAGTTAGTAGTTTTAAATAGAATTTCATCGAGCATACAAGTATTTTTAAACTTGATAACGAGCTAATTTTACAAAACTACTGCCAACACGCGTCAAAAGCAATCGCTGGTTTTCGGTTCATTGTTCGTTTTATTTTCCTATTTTCGTTTCTCCTAGTGGAGAAATCTCAGTCGCCAAGCCGCGACTGCTTCTGGCGCCTTAACGTTATGAGTAGTTCTTCCGTTGAAAAATTCACACTTGTTTTTTAATTTGACATTTTGAAAATTACTGTTTTGAAAAAGTATTTGCCAATTGAAATTGGAAGATATTTCTATAGAGTTGGATTACTCACGCATTTTGCAAAAAAAGGTTTGGTTAAACCTTTTTTGGAGAGTTACTCTCGTGTCTTTTGACAAATGTTATTAGAAAGATATTGGCTTGAAAAGAATAAATTAAAATTCTAAATTTAAAATTTTACTTTCCAAAAG
>JANNCY010000081.1:0-23185 GCA_031387085.1 Flavobacteriales bacterium
TGTATTGATTTTTAGTTTTTTAGGAACTAAAACCCAAGAAATCCTCGCCAAATCAACCACTATTAATGTCAAAATGCAAGACGAATCCATCGAACTCGAAAGCGTTGTGGTGACTGCATTGGGTATTAAAAGAAAACCAGATCAAATTACTACTTCCAACCAAGTGGTAAAAACGGACGAACTGAATCAGGCAAAAGCAACCAATGCGGCTGTTGGTTTAGTAGGTAAAGTTTCCGGTCTGCAAATTAACACTGTCAATAATGGTGTTAATCCTGATACTAGAATTCAATTAAGAGGATTTCGTTCGATCGGTGGAAATAACGAAGCCCTAATCGTAATAAACGGCGTTATTTCTACAGCAGCCGCTTTTACAAATTTAAATCCGGAAATCATCGAATCGGTAAACGTGATGAAAGGAGCTAATGGAGCTGCTTTATACGGTTCAGCTGGTTCTAACGGAGCAATCATCGTTACTACTAAAAAAGGAAATAAATCGGATGAGAAATTTAAAATTGCCTTAAATACATCCTATACTGTAGAAGAAGTTTCTATGTTTCCAAAATTACAAAGCCGATTTGGTCAAGGATACCAAGGAGCTCACGATTTTACTGAAAACACCAACTGGGGAGCTGAGTTAGATGGCTCACTTCAAGATACGGGTTTGCAACAAATACAATTGCCGTATTCGTTTATAAAAAACAACTACAAACCTTTCTTTCAAAAAGGAAATACAATTTTAAATTCGATTGCTATTTCATCAGGTAATGAAAGTGGATATATTAACCTTTCTATAGGAAATCAAAAAACAGAAGGTGTGATTCCAAAGGACACTTACACTAAAAACAACTTTTATTTAAGCGCCGGAAAAACTGCAGGTAAATGGAGTTTAAATGGAAATATGACCTATACAACCAGCAACCAAAATACTGCTGGAGGTGTTGAGGGTTCAGTTTATGGTGCGCTGGTGCAAGTTCCGGTAAACGTTCCAGTTGAACTTTTTAGCGATGGTAATAATGCAACACACTGGACGTATTGGGAATTGAGCCCTTATTGGAAAATAAACAACGAACGTATTAAAAGTAAAGGGCAATCATTCGAAGGTGTAGCCGATCTTAACTACAAATTCAATAAGAATATTGATATAACTTATAGAGCTGGTTTTAACAGTAGTACGTTTAATGATGTAGAATACTTTAATGGTTACACACCTGTTATAGTGTATTGGGATTCTCCTCTTGATTATGTATCTTCTTATGAAGTTAGAAACACCAACACAAGAAATCTGTATTCTGATTTCATGATTAATTTGAATTATGATTTAACGGATGACATTTCATTAAAAGCTAACATCGGTAACAATATAACGAATGGCGAAGCCAATGAACTATCTGTAAAAGGAGAAAAATTAGTAATTCCTGGACTTTACAACATTACCAATGTAACGGGTAATACTACATCGGTAGATTTTAAATCACAAAGAAGAAGCTACGCTTATTTTGTTAATCTTGATTTAGGATATAAAGATTTTTTATACTTAAACTTAACAGGGAGAAAAGACTGGAGTTCGGTTTTATCTGTAGAAAACAATTCTTATTTTTATCCAAGTGCCGGTATATCGTTCATCCCAACAAAAGCGTTTAAAGATTTTGGCGGAGACGTTTTAACCTATGCAAAATTCTCTGCGAGTATAGTGAAAACAGGAAATGATCTTATCTCAGCTTACGATATTAACGATCGTTTTATAAGTGCTTCTGGAGTTGGATTCCCATATGCATCCAACAACTCATTCGTACAAACCACTACAATTACTGATAAAGGTTTGAAACCAGAATTTCAATTATCTCATGAATTTAATTTAAACTTAGAATTCTACAAAAGAAGAATTACTTTGGATGTTGGTTACTACCAATCTAAAAACACAGACCAAATTTTAAGAACATCTCCTTCAATAGCTTCAGGTGCTACAGCAGCCACAATAAATATCGGGGAAACTGCTTCTGAAGGAATTGAATTGGATTTGGGATTGACTCCTATAAAAACAGAAAACTTCACATGGGATTTCAAATTTGGATACAGTGCTCCAAAAACCACAGTAAAAAAAGTAACGGATAACTCAACTCAAGCTGCTATTGGAACTTATCTTGGAACTGCCGGAATTGCAGCCATCACTGGCGAACAGTTCCCAATGATCGTAGGTACTGGATATGCAAGAGATGAAAATGGAAATGTTATAATTGACGCTGACACCGGAGATCCTTTAAAAGCTTCTAATGTAAAATTAGGAAAAACAACTCCCGATTACATCTTAGGATTAACCAATACTTTTAAATACAAAAACTTAAAATTAACAGCCGTTTTCGATTACCGAACGGGTCACGTATTTTATGCAGGTGTAAAAGACAATTTAATTCAAAACGGTTCTGATATCGTTACCGCTCAAGGCGGAAGAGATCCATTTATTTTTCCGAATTCAGTAATTGAAACTTCGCCTGGTGTTTTTACAACAAATACAAGTGTTACAACTTCTGGAGGACAAGATTACTTTACAGGTATCTATAGAGAAATTGATGAGAATTTTGTTATTGATGCCACTGCTTTCAAATGTAGAGAAATTGCTTTGTCATACTCTTTCTCAAGTAAAGTTTTAAAAAATACGTTCGTCGAAGGTATATCTATAGGATTAAATGCACGTAATGTATTTATGGTGCTTCCAAAAGAAAACAGAGACTACACCGATCCTGAGTTTACATTTACAACCGGAAACAACGTAGGTTTAAACAATGGTGCACAAGCGCCACCAACAAGAACCTATGGTTTTAATTTAAATATTACTTTTTAATAAAATGATTATGAAAAATATACTAAGAAATCTTTTAATAAGTGGTTTTGTATTTACATCCGTAGTATCATGTGATAATTACCTTGATGTAAATGAAGATCCCAACAATCCTTTAGCCGAAATTGTAAATCCTGAGATTGTTCTTGCTGCAACTCAAGTGTATACATACAATACTTTAGCAGGATCTATAACTACAATAGCTCCAATTCGTGTTAAAGACAACATGAACCAATTAGGAAATTTGATGATGAATAACTGGACCAGAGATGTTGGAGCATCCAATTCAAGTTATTACTTTAACGAGCACACGTACAATGTGACTTCTGATTTTTATTCCGGAATTTTTGAAGATTTATTTTTAAGAACGGCTAATTATACATTTATCCAGCAAACAGAAAGACCTGGTTATGATAATTACAAAGCCATTGCTAAAATCTTAAAATCATACTATTTTCAATATTTAGTAGATCTGTATGGCGATATTCCGTACTCGCAAGCACACCTAAGAGGTGATAATTTAACTCCGGCTTACGATGATGATTTAGCTATTTACAGAGATTTATATGTTCAATTAGACCAAGCTATTGCTTTAATTGATAACGCTCCAGCAGGAAGTTTAAGTCCAGCAGCCAACGACGTTATGCTTCATGGAGACATGAACATGTGGAAAAAATTTGCCAATACTGTAAAATTGAGATTGCTATTAAGAGAATCACAAAGAACAGCTTCTGCAAGTTATATTACTACAAAAATGAATGAACTACAAACTAGTGGTGCTCAATTTTTAGGTCCAGATGATAATGTGAAAATTAATCCAGGTTTCAGTGCAACTGCTAATCAACAAAATGGTTTTGCTTCTACATTTTTAACAACAAATGATACTTTTAAAAACAATTGGTCATCTACTGGAGCAACTAAATACACTACTACCTATTTGTTGAATACCAATGACACTCGAATTGGAAGAATTTATTCGGCTACTTCTGCCGGACCAGGAACGTACGATGGGCATGTACAAGGTGATGTGTTAAACACTTCTACTAATTATCCTGTATCTCATGTTGGACCTGGATTACTTAGCAATTCAGCACAAGACGGAATTGTTTTCACTGCTGCGGAAAGTTTGCTATTGCAAGCGGAAGCAGTTCAAAGAGGTTACTTAACTGGATCTGCTCAAGCATTATACGAAAGTGCTATTACCGAATCGTATAAATTATTAGGTTTAACTGCTGGACAAGCAACAACGTATTATTCACAATCTGTTAATTTAGTAGGTTGGACTGCTTCGGCTAATAAAATTGAAGCCATCATCAATCAAAAATGGATTGCACTTAACGGAATTAATGGTGGCGAATCTTGGATTGAAAACACAAGAACAGGATATCCTGCTCACCTGCCAATTTCTCCTGTTGCAACAAGCACAACCAGACCAGTACGATTACTGTATCCAAGTTCGGAAATTGCAGGAAATACAGCTAACGTTCCACCACAAACAGAAGCGCAAGCATTCACTAGTAGAGTTTTTTGGAATCAATAAAATATGAAAAATATGAAAAATTTAAATAAATATAAATACATCGTACTTGCAACACTTTCTATAGGAATGTTTATCGTTGCTTGTAATGATGACGTTGAGGATTTAGGTAAAAAAGACAAACCTGTTTTAACAGCTGATGGCCCGATTGCAATTACAGTTTCTGAAGGAACAGATGCCGTTTTGAAATTCAAATTAAACCATTCTATAAGCCAACCTATCCAATACCGATTGGTAATACTTAATGACGAAAGTACGGCAACAGATCAAGACGATTACATTATTCCAGGTTGTAGAAGTAATGATCCTACCTGTGTAGCCATTGAAGAAAATGGAGGTCCTGTTGGCTATATTTTTGAAATTCCAGAAGATACAACAGTGTACGAAGTAAATGTCGCAACACTAATTGATCTTTTACCTGAAGGTTCTGAAACGTTAAAACTTAAAGTGATTTCAAACAGAACGTTACTTGGAGTTGTAGGTGAATTATACTATACCATAACTATAAACGATTAAGTTTCAAACAACCTTAATATTCGATTGAAATAATCAAATTTATAATTCTATAAAAAACCATCACACAACAGTGGTGGTTTTTTTATACCTTTGCGCCATGGAAAAAGAAAACCAAATCTTCGGAATTAGAGCAATAATTGAAGCAATTAATGCAGGAAAGGAAATCGACAAAGTATTTATTCAAAGTGATACTCAAAGCGAATTGATGCAGGAATTGATGAAAGCGATGAAAAAAAATAGCGTCAATTTCTCTTACGTTCCTGTTGAAAAATTAAACCGATTAACGCCCAACAATCATCAAGGTGCAGTGGCTACCATCGCTCCTATTTCATTTGTAAAACTAGAAACTTTAGTGGATAGCGTAATAGAAAGTGGTAAAATGCCTTTGTTCTTAATCCTAGATCAATTGAGCGATGCTCGAAACTTTGGTGCTATTATTAGAACTGCAGAATGTACCGGTGTTGATGGAATTATAGTTCAAAAAACAGGTTCAGCACCAGTTAATGGCGACACCGTAAAAACATCAGCCGGTGCCGTTTTTAATGTGCCCATTTGTAAAGTAGATCACATCAAAGATGCTATTTTTTATCTTCAGGGAAGCGGAATCAAAACGGTTGCTGCCACTGAAAAAACAGAGGACAACATCTACGATATACCATTAAATGAACCGATAGCTATAATTATGGGAAGCGAGGATCGTGGTATAAATCCTTCCGTTTTAAAAATCGTTGATGCCAAAGCAAAACTACCTATGTTCGGAACTATTGGTTCGCTAAATGTTTCCGTAGCTTGCGGTGCCTTTTTATATGAAACCGTAAGACAACGCCAATAATAGAATAGAATGTAATTAAAATGTCCCAATTCAGAAATTTAGAATTGGGACATTTTTATTTTTTAAACTATAGCTTCTTCGTGCAGTTTAATGTATTTCAATACCATTTTTCTCCAGTATTGAAACAAGATAATTAGTTTGATTTGGATCGTATTTCTCTATACCACTTTGATACCATTTTTCGATAACATTAAGTTGAAATAAAGTATAACCATCGGTTTCTATATTTAATCCAAGCAAACCCGCTAAAAGAAATTCTTCTAAGACTTTATTGGTAACAATTATTTTGGGAATTCCATTACTGATGCTTCCGTTCATACTTTCGTAATCTAATCTGCCTGAATTAAATCCCGAATAAAAAGCTTCACTTTTATCTATAATCATCCTGCTCTTGTGTGGGTTTAACCCTAATGCATATCCTTCAAAATAATCCTGTCTGTAAACTTGGCTGAAAATATTTTTGGCTTTCATATACTGTTATATTTAGATAATCTCATATCAAACTTATCAAGTATAATTTAGGAAAAATAAAAAAATCGATGAAAGTATAAAATACTCTTTAAAAAGCATAAAGAATGGTGTTTATCGATAAAATATAACAATAATTTAATGTACTTTAATAAAAAATTTATTCTGATATTTTATCTTCTACTTCTTTGTTCTCTATAAATGTATAGAAATAGTTGAGTTCTTTTGGAACCATTTCATCAATTATCTCGGGTGCTGGTGTAGCAACAAAATTTCCACTTTCGTCGAAATGCTTCATGAAGGCATCCACTTCTGGATTAAAATCGGGTTTTTCCCATTCGTATTTAATATCCTTTACGTAGTCAGGCGTTTTGAATTTAATGGCAAATACAAAGCCAGTTATCAATCCGGCTAAATGTCCTTCCCAGGAAATGGAATTACTTCCCGCAACTTCCGGACTCGGAAAAACATACCAAATCATTCCACCATATAAAACCACAACGGCTAATGACAATGCCATTAATCGGTAATACTGCGTCATCATTCCTTTAAAGAATATAAACGAAACCAATACATAAATCAATCCGCTGGCACCAATATGATAGGAATCGCGTCCAATAATCCAAGTGATAATTCCCGATAATAGAATTCCGTAAACCAATACTTTTAACGAAACTTCCCTATAAAAATAAAGCAGTGCTGTTGTTAATATAAAAAGCGGCAGCGAATTGTTGGCGATGTGTTTTAAATCGCCATGCAAAAACGGACTCAAAACAACACCTTGTAATCCTGAAAAAGTTCTTGGCAAGATACCATGTTTTCCTAAATCAATGCCAAATGAGTTTTCTATATAAAATACAATCCATATCGATACCACTAAAAAAGTCGGAATAATCCAACTTGATGGCGTAAATTTAAAGTGATTAGGATCGTTATACATGTGCTTTTTTTTATCAATTGATTTTGCAATTTATCAAAAATACAACCATTAATGATTTAATGCTATTTTGTCAGACCAATCTTGTCATTCCGACGAAGGAGGAATCTCATCAAGTTTTTTAGATTATGAGATTCCTCCTTCGTCGGAATGACAAGGTGCATAATTGAAAAAAATATGTAATTTTACCAAATGGAAGCACCTCTCGCCGAACGTATTCGCCCACTACGACTAGAAGACTTCATCAGTCAGTTGCACTTGGTGGGACCTAACGGATCTTTAACGCAGCAAATTACACGTGGAATAATTCCGTCTATGATTTTTTGGGGTGCTCCCGGTACCGGAAAAACAACTTTAGCACAAATTATTGCCAAGCAAAGTAACCGTCCGTTTTATGAGTTGAGTGCGATTAACAGCGGAGTAAAGGACATTCGCGATGTAATTGAAAAAGCCAAACAAAGCGGCGGTTTGTTTACCGCAAAAAATCCGATTTTATTTATTGATGAGATACACCGTTTTAGTAAATCACAACAAGATTCACTTTTGGCAGCTGTCGAAAAAGGCTGGATAACACTCATTGGTGCTACAACTGAAAATCCGAGTTTTGAAGTAATTCCAGCATTATTGTCACGTTGTCAGGTATATGTTTTAAATCCGTTTTCTAAAGAGGATTTGTTATTGCTTTTAAAACGAGCGATGAAAGAAGATGTCTTTATTTCCACAAAAAAAATTAAAATAAGAGAATCGGAAGCGTTATTACGTCTTTCGGGTGGCGATGGACGCAAACTATTAAATATTTTTGAACTCGTTATAAACGCAAGTCCTGAAGGTCAAATTACAATCACCAATCAAAAAGTTATAGAATTAGTACAGCAAAACACTGTTTTATATGACAAAACTGGAGAACAACATTACGACATTGTTTCGGCATTTATAAAATCTATACGTGGAAGCGACCCCAACGGAGCCGTTTATTGGCTTGCCCGAATGATCGAAGGTGGCGAAGATGTAAAATTTATTGCCCGACGTATGTTGATTTTATCGAGTGAAGATATTGGAAATGCCAATCCAACTGCTTTTATCATGGCAAACAATACCTTTCAGGCAGTAGCAACCATAGGCTATCCGGAAAGTAGAATAATATTGAGTCAATGTGCGGTTTACTTGGCGACTTCTCCAAAAAGCAACTCGAGTTATATGGCTATTTCCGAAGCGCAAAAACTAATGAAACAAACAGGCGATTTACCAGTTCCCATTCATTTAAGAAATGCGCCAACAAAATTAATGAAGGAATTGGGTTATGGTGATGAGTACCAATATTCGCATAGTTTTGCAAATAACTTCAGTGATCAGGAATATTTGCCCGATGCTGTTACTGCGACCAAACTCTATGATCCTGGAAATAATTCACGTGAAAATGGCACTAGAGAATTTTTAAAAAACCGCTGGAAAGATAAATACGGCTATTAGAATTTAACCGCTACTTTTTCGGATACCAGTTTGTCGTTTTGATAATATTCAAAAAACCACTCGTTATTTTTTGAAACCAATACGCCTTGCAAATCTCCTTTAACTGCAGTAAAAACATCTGCGACTGATGTTCGATACAATTTCATAACCACTTTTGGAGCTGCATCTACCAATTGAAAACCATATTCAACGGCTTGAGCATAAAGTGGATTTGAAATTGATTTTGTTGAAGTAACTACCTCCTTTGATTCTTGAACAACAGCTTTTGGTTCTTGAAGAATTTCCTTAACCGATGTTATTTCGGGTTGCTTTTCAACAGCCACTTTTTCATCGTACTTATAATGTAGTGTTTCAAATGAAGAAAACGCTTCTCGTAATGCTTGATTATAAGCAACGCGAAGTTCTTTTTCTTTGCTGGAACCTTCTTTGGAAACAAATAGTACTTTTCCGGTACAATCGCTAAGTATTATTTTTACTTTGGTTAAAAACAGAGAGTTTTCTTTAAATAAATTAAAGTAAACTTTATTGCAGTTGGTATTACTAAATTCATATGGTGCTGTATCGGAATCTAAATAGGTTTCAAAACCATATTTTTGCATGAACAACTTGGCCAATGTATTCAATTGGTATTTGTCAGTTTCTTTTAAAAAACTAAATTGAGATGGTACAAGTGCATATTTATAGCCATTGAGATTTTGAGCAATTGCAATAGTTGAGATGCTAAAAATCAATATAAATAAACTTATTTTTTTCATTATAATATATTTTTTAATTCTAATAAATGATTCACAAACGGAACGTTTAAAGGTACTTCTTTTTTTTCTGGATTAAAAAAAATCGCTTTTATTCCGAAATCGATGGCCCCTTTAATATCGGCATCCAAACAATCACCAATCATAATTGCATTTTTTTTATTGGTTTTGGCCAACGTCATTGCATGCTCATAAATTTTCGGATGAGGCTTCTTAACTCCAGCCATTTCGGAGTTGGTAATGGAAGTAAAATAATCGGCTATTCCCGAATTAGATAATTTTTTATACTGAACATCTGCAAAACCATTGGTAATAACATGCAATTTATAATTGTTTTTGAGATAATCCAAAACCTCTTTAGCTCCGTCAAAAAGAGCATTGTTTTCGGGTAAAAACGTGATGTAATCTTCCGAAAACTGAAGAATAGCTTCATCAGAAATGGTATAATTAATAGCATCAAAGGAATCTTTCAAACGCTTGTAACGCAATTCTTCCTGAGTCATTTGATCCATCTGATACAGTTTCCAACACGCTTGATTAATTGGAGCATAAACAGCAATAAAAACTTTGGTATCTAATGATGGATGGTTTTTTTTAAAGATTTTATCAAAAGCCAATTCCGAGTTTTTATCAAAATCCCAAAGTGTATGATCTAAATCGAAAAATATGTCGGTAATGTGTTGCATTTTCTAAAATATCCCTTCGTCGTTAAAACTGTAAAAACCATTTTCTGTAATGATAACATGGTCGAGAACCAAGATATCCATTTGCTGTCCAGCTATTTTCAGTTTTTTAGTGATTTCTCTATCAGCGTCGCTGGCCAGCAATTTTCCAGAAGGATGATTGTGCGTCAAAATTAACGAAGTTGCATTATATTCCAATGCTGTTTTAAAAATAATTCTGGTATCGACGATTGTTCCGGTCATTCCGCCTTTTGACAATTGCGATTTGTGTAGCACCTTATTCGAATTATTAAGGTACAAAACCCAAAATTCTTCGTGATGCAATTCGCCAATTATAGGCTGCATGATTTCAAAAACGGCTTTACTGGAAGTGATTTTTTGAAATTCGGCAGCTTCTTCCGACCTTCTTCTTCGTCCCAATTCTAAAGCAGCAATTATAGCAATGGCTTTAGCCTCGCCGATTCCTTTGAATTCCATTAATTGGACAATTGATAATTTACTGAGTTGATTGAGATTGTGGCTTACCGATGCTAAAATGCGTTGGCATAATTGTACAGCACTTTCATTTCGGGAACCTGAACCGATAAGTATTGCGAGTAATTCCGAATCGGATAAAGCTGATTTGCCTTTGAGGAGCATTTTTTCACGCGGACGATCGTCTTCCGCCCATTGGTTGATTGGAGTGTACATGATTATTTTGGCTTTAAAAAAAGTAAAGTAACTTATTTTTTTAACGAGTTCAAAATAAAACGCATATAAGTTTCGTTGTAGTTGAAACTTGTCATTCCGACGAAGGAGGAGTCTCATAACGTGAATTACTTGATGAGATTCCTCGTGCCTCGGAATGACAGAAAGAAAAACAAATGAAATACTATTTACTTCCGATACTCATATTAATCAATCTAAGTTGTAAAAAATCAGAAAACGTAGCGTATACCAATTCAAATTCTGATATTTCAATAATCGAAAATCCAATAACATTTCAAGAAAAATTATCAAATGCTGCGATTTCAATTATTGATGCTTCGATTGAATACGACCCAGCCTATTTTTCGATACAGTATCCAAATGGTGATGTTCCGAAAGATAAAGGTGTTTGTACAGATGTAGTAATTCGGGCGTATCGAAAACTTGGAATTGATTTACAAAAAGAAGTCCATGAAGATATGGTCAAAAATTTTGCGTTATATCCCAATCTGAAAAAATGGGGTTTGAAGAAATGTGATACTAATATTGATCATAGAAGAGTTCCAAATTTGGAAGTTTTCTTTACGAGAAAAGGAAGAGTTTTAGCTATATCAGAGGATGGAAATGATTACAAAACCGGAGAATTGGTTACTTGGATGATTGGCAAAAAATATCCGCACATTGGTATTGTCACCAATAAAAAAAGCTCTGACGGAAGACGTCCGATGCTAGTTCATAATGTTGGTGGCGGACAAGTTTTGGAAGATTGTTTATTTGATTATGAAATTGTTGGACATTTCAGTTATGAGAAATAATGATTTTGTCATTCCGACGAAGGAGGAATCTCATCTTGGATTTAGATTATGAGATTCCTCCTTCGTCGGAATGACAAAACTGGCCGAACTACTTCATCAATTCCTTCACTTCGTCAAAATTCAATCCTCCATAATTTCCAGAACTCATTAATAGTAAAGCGGAATTATCAAAATTTTGAGCGAATAAGAAATTCTTGAAATCAACCGGATTGGTATAAATAATTAAATCGTGTCTTTGGAAGGATTGTGCAATTTGCTCGTACGTTACTTCTTCGAGTTGTTTTATTTTAACTGCATCTGGAGAATAAAAAACGACAGCAACATCGGCAGCATCTAATGCTCCTTGGTATTCTTTTAAAAATTCGGCGTTTAAACTGCTGTACGTATGTAATTCTAAACACGCTATTAATTTTCGATTGGGATACTGATTTTTGACCGCTTGTGTAGTTGCCGAAACTTTACTTGGCGAATGGGCAAAATCTTTATACGCGACTTTTCCTTTTCCTTCCGCAATTTTTTCTAAGCGTTTGGATGCACCTTTAAAACTGGCAATAGCTTCATAAAAATCGGCTTCGTCAACGCCCATGTTCTGGCAAATCCATTTGGCACCGGCAAGATTGTTTAAGTTGTGTGCACCGAAAACTTCAATTGGCATTGGACCTTCGGGAGTAGACAATAAAGTGGTACCGTCTTCAACCGTATAACTTGGTGTTGCATAAGGCAATCTACGAATAGTATTTGTAGTTTCTTCAGCCACTTTTTTAACGGTTTCATCTTCTTCATTATAGACTAGAATACCGCCCTTTGTAATTTGATTGACAAAAATTTCGAATTGCTCTACATAATTGTCAAAGGTGGGAAATACGTTAATATGATCCCAAGCAATTCCGGAAAGTAACGCAATATTGGGTTGATACAAGTGAAATTTTGGACGTCTGTCAATTGGAGACGACAAATATTCATCGCCTTCTAAAACGATAAAATCATTTTTTTCTGTTAAATGCACCATGGTATCAAATCCTTCCAATTGGGCACCGACCATATAATCGACTTCAATATTGTGGTAATGCATGACATGTAGAATCATCGAAGTAATCGTAGTTTTTCCGTGGGAACCACCAATAACTACACGTGTTTTGTTTTTCGATTGCTCGTATAAAAATTCGGGATACGAATAGATTTTCAAACCCAATTCTTGCGCTTTTAACAATTCGGGATTATCCGCTTTAGCATGCATTCCGAGGATAATCGCATCAATGTTTGAAGCTATTTTTTTTGGAAACCAACCGAATTCAATTGGTAATAACCCTCTCTTTTCCAAACGCGATTTGGAAGGTTCAAAAATAGCATCGTCACTACCAGTAACATGATATCCTTTTTGGTGTAATGCTAATGCTAAATTGTGCATGGCGGCGCCGCCAATGGCTATAAAATGTGTACGCATTTGTTATTTTTTATCGAATTCTTCTTTTAATTTGTTGGCCTTAGTTTTG
Source organism: Flavobacteriales bacterium (assembly GCA_031387085.1). Lineage (GTDB taxonomy): Bacteria > Bacteroidota > Bacteroidia > Flavobacteriales > Flavobacteriaceae > Flavobacterium. The sequence goes on from JANNCY010000081.1 coordinate 13,027, forward strand.
TCTTTCAACTTGGTCAAATATAAATTATATAACTTTAAAAAAGTAGCTTTTGAATTGCCAATTTCGTGAGCTTTTATATAATTTACTTCAGCACTTTTATAGCGATTAAAGTATTCATCGATATAACCTTTGGATAAATATCCATCGACTTTTGACAAACTCATCAACTCATTGGAATACTTAATGGCTTTGCTTTCACTTCCGCCTACAATTCCGGGTAATTCAATGTACAACATAACCAATGCCCAGCGGGTTTCGATGTGTTTTGGATCGAGTTTGGCTGCGGTTAGAAAAGATTGTTCGATGTCATCAATCATTCCGAGTGCCTTAAATTTAGAAACTGTTTTGGCTTTCATTCCCAGTGCACCTCCATATTTATATATGTAATTGGCTGTTTTTGGGAACTGCATTTTTAAAATACCATATTGCTTTTCTGCTACATCCCATTTTTTTTGATGTCCGGCAATATCCCCAAGGTATTCGATTGTTTTGTAATTATTAGGATTGGATAATAAGAACCTTTCGAAAAGCACTTTAGACTGTTCCCATTTTTCTTGTTGGAATAGTTTTTCTGCCTTTTCAAAATCGGTTTCAGCCAGCATTTGAAAAGATATAAGAAGAAAGAAGAAAGAGAATAACTTCATGGCAATTATTATTTATCAAAAATAAGAAAAGGGTTTTTGTAAACCTAAACCAATACTTAAAAAAAATCCGACCTAATTACTTAAGTCGGATTTTGATTCTTCACTATGTTCAGAATGACAAAAGTGGATTATTTCACCAAAGTCATTTCGTCAACGATGTGTTTCGCACCCGAGAAATTCTCGATTACCCATAACACATAACGAATATCAACGTTAATGGTTCTTTGTAATTTATTGTCAAAGATAACATCACCCGCCATGGCTTCGATGTTTCCGTCGAAAGCGATACCGATTAATTCCCCTTTTCCGTTCAAGACCGGTGAACCTGAGTTTCCACCTGTAATATCATTATCGGTTAAGAAATTTACGTGAAGTGAACCGTCTTTATCGGCATAACGACCGTATTCTTTTTTCTTTTCCATTTCTAAAACACGAGTTGGCAAATCAAATTCTTCATCGCCTTTCTTGTATTTTTTAACTTGGCTAGTTAAAGTTGTGTAATTATTAATAGTTGCATCGTTACGTTTGTCGGCTGGTAAGGAACGAACTTTACCGTAGGTTAAACGCAATGTTGAATTGGCATCCGGGTATTTAATAGCACCGATTTTAGATTCTCTTAAGCCTTCTACTAACAAACGGAATGCAGCTGAATAATCGTTTTGCGCATTGGTGATTTCATCCGATTTAGCACTAAAATGTTTTGACAAATCGCTCGACAACGCATTTAATGGATCGTTTGCCAACAGCCCTTCACTTGGGACTTCTAAAAAGGCTTTGATTCTATCAACAGACGTTAAGATACTCAATTCGAAAGACGCATTTACATATTTGGTAAAATCGTTGTTGTTTTCATCACCGATTTTTTTCACCATAGGAGCAATGACATAACCCGTCGATTTGGTAGCATATACTTTTAATTGTGCTGCTAATAAATCTTTTTCAGCCGGAATGTACAAATCTTTGAATAAGTCTTCGGCCATTGTTATAATTTGCGGCGCCATCGTAGCACGCTTGGCAGCATCTGCTTTTACGTAAAGATCCAATTGTCTTCCTAATGATCTATTGATAGTCCCGAAAACAGTAGTTCTGAATAATTGCTGTAAATAATTATCGTGACGCGATTTTTCGTTTGTTAAAGCATAGAACTTATTGATATTTGTAATTACATTTCCGTACTTGGCTTTGTTGTCTGGCTTGTTGGCCCATTTATCAAATTTTGCTTCTTGAACTGCTTTTGATTTGGCTGTTCCGAATTTGGTTAACGCATCAATCATTCCTTGACGGTTTTTCCAGTAGTTAGCGGTTGAGGCATATTTGGAAGCATAGACCAAACGAAGTGCATCGCTTTGATCCATGTATTTTTTCATGTTGTCCATTCCGGTTTTAGCACCTTCAACCCAAGCAGGATAAGCAAACTTTACGTTTTGCTCAATTCCGCCAGCTGGCATCCAACGGTTGGTTCTTCCAGGATAACCCAATATCATCGCAAAATCATTTTCTTTTACACCACTAAGATTTACTGGTAAGTAATGTTTTGGTTGTAATGGAACGTTATTTAATGAATAATCGGCAGGATTACCAGCTGCATCAGCATACACTCGGAACATAGAAAAATCGGCAGTTTGTCGCGGCCATTCCCAGTTGTCGGTGTCACCACCAAACTTTCCTAAACTTTCTGGTGGAACTCCAACCAAACGAACGTCTTTGTAATCTTGGTACACAAAATAGTAGAATTCATTTCCTTGAAAAAACGGACGAACCGAAACGGTGTATTTTCCACCTTCGTTGTTTTCTTTTTCTATAGCTGCAATTTCTTGATTGATTGCTTTTTCTCTATCGGCTTCCGACATCGATGCATTTACTTTTGCCAAAATACGTTTGGTACAATCATCCATACGAACAAAGAAACGCACAAATAAGCTGGATGGTTTTTTCTCATCGGCTCTGTTGGCTGCCCAAAATCCGTCTTTTAATAAGTTTTTTTCTGGTGTCGAAAGTTCTGCAATTCCACCATAACCACAGTGGTGATTCGTTAAAACCAATCCGTCTTTAGAAATAATTTCGGCAGTACATCCACCGTTAAATTGAACGATAGCATCTTTCAAACTGTGATGGTTGATGCTGTAAATTTCTTCTGCCGTTAATTGCAAGCCCATTTTTTGCATATCGCGGTGGTTTAATCGCTCTATAAACATTAAGAACCACATTCCTTCATCGGCTTTAACGCTTGTAGGAATGAGCATAATTGCTACGATTAAGGATAAAATAATTTTTTTCATGTGTAATAAAAGTTAATTAATTGTTTGCTAGTAGTATAAAAAATAATTGAAACGTTACATTCCTTTTAAAAATTGTTGCCAATTTTAGCATTGCGAAGATACTTTTTTTTGAGGATTTGCATAAAAAAACGTGAAAAAATTATTGACTTTATGGAAATTTTAACGCAATCCGAGAAATACGAAATAAAAAAAACCTTTTAGATTGTTCCAAAAGGTTTTTTCTATTTTAATTCTTGTAGTTATTCTACTATTATTTTTTTGATTGCGTTAACACCTTGACTTTTAATTGACACAAAGTAAACCCCAGTTAACGAACTGTTTAAAGAAATATTTTGTTGTAGGTCTTGATTCTGTATATATTTCTTTTCAAATAGTATTCTACCTGTCGCATCGTAAATTTCAACGGAATAATCTTCCATTGCTTGTTTGAATCGAATACTAAAAGTTCCTTTATTAGGATTTGGAGCGATTGAAAAATTGGCTTCTAAAAACTCACTATTTCCTAATGCTGTAGTACTATACTGGCTTGAAATGGTATTATAATACGCCAGCATTCTTGTTGCCTGTCCAGCAGTAAACATATACATACAAGCATCATTAGTGTAATCCATAAAATTCATAGTCAACGTTTTAACACTACATTTAATAGTAGCCCCTGGAGTTGGACAACCAAAAACAGCTCCATTTGAAGCAGGAGTATCACAAACACGATCACCTGCAGTAGTACAGTTAGTACTGGTTGTACAACCCGCAAAAGTATGATTCAAATTGAAAAAATGTCCTAATTCATGTGTAAGTGTTCTCCCTAAATTGTATGGTGCTCCTGGAACATATCCCGGACAACCAGCGCCACTTCCAAAAGCATCGAATGCAATTACAACTGTTGCTCCCGCTGAAGGAGATCCCCCTAATGGCGAATATCCTAAAATACCAGCACCTGCATCTCTACAAACTAAGTTCATATAACCATTCCAAGTGGTGTCATTATCCGCACCATTAAGATAATCAGTTCCAAAAGTAACAGCATAATCACCATTTACTAATCCAGTTCCAGCTGGGTGATTTTGCGTGGCTAAAATAAATTGAACATCTAAACTTCCCACATTTACGCCAGGAAAATTACTGCTCGCGCTTGCCCACTGAGAAATATCAGCATTCGTTGCATTGTAATCGGCATTCAAAACATTTATTTGACTTTGCGCTAATGCAATAAGGCAAGGAGAAGAAACAAATTCATCAGGAAAATGAACGGCAACTGGAATTCTAATGGTTACATTTGGACTTGCTGTTGTATTCTGGTTTCCAGCTTTATTTTGAATGTCCTGCAATTTTGCTAACTCCACTTCAAATCGCTGTTGCAAATCCAAATAGTTTTGTCTTGCTATTGGATCGTTCATCATGCGTTGCATGTATTGCTCCATACCACATGTTCTTTGTTGTGCAAAACTTAATTGAACGATAAGTAAAGCAAAAAGTAATTTTAGTTTCATTATTTTTTAATTTTTTTTGGCAAAAATAGAAATTATTTTAAATTTTAATATGTTTTTTAAATAATTAACAGTTTAATGCATTATTACTTACATAAATTACTTATAAATTGTGACTGTTCTCAGGCATATCGGTTGCTACATTCAACATTTCCCATAGTTTGTCTTTTAATTCGGTTAACCCTTGTTGCGCAACAGAAGAAATAAACATATACGGAGTTCCTTTGAATTCTTTATCCAATTGTTGTTTTAATTCCTTTTTTAATTCGTCATCGAGCATATCGCATTTGGAAATGACCACTAACTTATCTTTATCCAACATTTCTGGATTGTATCGTCGTAGTTCATCCAACAAAATCTCATACTCTTTTTTTATATCTGTAGCATCTGCTGGAATTAAAAATAAAAGTGTTGAATTTCGTTCTATGTGTCGTAAAAAATAATGTCCTAAACCTTTTCCTTCTGCTGCTCCTTCGATGATTCCAGGAATATCAGCCATAACAAACGATTGAAATTCTCGGTACGCTACAATTCCCAAATTGGGTTTTAAAGTCGTAAAAGGATAATCGGCAATTTTTGGTTTTGCCGAAGTTAAAACCGAAAGCAAAGTTGATTTTCCAGCATTTGGGAAACCAACTAAACCGACGTCGGCTAAAACTTTAAGTTCTAAAATAACATCCAACTCTTGAGTTGGCATTCCGGGTTGGGAATATCTCGGTGTTTGATTGGTTGAGCTTCTAAAATGCCAGTTTCCCAATCCACCTTTGCCGCCTTGAGCTAGAATTTTTACTTCATCGTGTTCGGTAATTTCGAATAAGACCTCACCCGTTTCGATATCTTTAACAACGGTTCCCAGTGGAACCTCTACATATTTATCTTCACCATCATGACCCGTACTTCTGGAACTTCCTCCGTCACCACCATGACCAGCACGCATGTGTTTTACAAACTTTAAATGAAAAAGTGTCCAGAGACTTTTATTTCCCCTTACATATACGTGTCCACCGCGACCACCATCACCTCCATCTGGTCCTCCCTTTTCGATAAATTTTTCTCTGTGTAAATGCGTTGAACCTTTACCCCCTTTTCCGGAAGTAACATATATTTTTACGTAATCTACAAAATTTCCCTCTGTCATTTTATTAGTGTTCAATAGTCAGTGGTCAGTGTTCAGTTATTCTAGATTATCCAAAAAAACGAACACTTCACTTCCTACTATTTATTATTTCAATGAACACCATAAAGTAATCAGTACAAACTGAACACTGAACACTGAACACTGAATACTTTCTATTTTTCTTTTAAAGTGGTAATGCGGATTTTGTCAATGATAACACCATCCATGGCAAGCACTTCAAATTCAAGTTTGTTCCAAATTAATTTTTGTCCTGGTTTTGGAATATTTCCCAATTCGGTTACAATTAATCCACTTACTGTAGTCACTTCATAATCGCCAGTAATTTCATCCATATCGAAATAGGTAAGGAAATCGTGTAGCGAATAGTGACCTTCAACCAACCAGGATCCGTCTTCGTTAGCCAGAATCTTGAATTCATCTTCGTGGAAATCGGAGGCGTCACCAACCAAGGCTTCCAAAATATCATTTAACGTAATAATCCCTTGAAAAACGCCATGTTCATCAGTAACCAAAGCATAATGTACTTTTGATTTTTTGAAATTTTCCAATGCTTTATATGCTGAAGTATTTTCAATAAAATAAACAGGCTCTCTTACAATTTTCTTCAAATCGAAGTTGCCTTTTTCAAAACTGGCGAATAAATCTTTTAGCAAAACAATGCCTTCTACATCATCCAAATTATCGCCACAAACAGGATAAACCGAATGCAATTCATCTAAAACTTTCGTTTTTATTTGCTGTAAATTGTCTTCATAAGAAAGGTATACAATCGAATTTCGATGCGTCATCAACGAATTTACTTTTCGGTCGCCAATATGAAAAACTCGTTCTACAATATCTTGTTCAATCTCTTGTACTTCGCCAACTTCAGTACCTTCTTTAATAATGGCTTTTATTTCTTCTTCTGTGACTTTGCCATCAGCAGTTGGTTTGATTTGTAGAAGTTTTAATAAAAATTCAGTCGAAACCGTTAACAACCATATAAAAGGTGTTGTAATAGTTGAAATCATTTTCATTGGAATGGCCACTGCTTTAGCGATGCCTTCCGGATGATTCAAACCGATTCTTTTGGGTAAAAGTTCGCCTAATACTAAAGAGAAAAAAGTTAAAACTACTACTACAATTCCCACTGCAATCGAATGAGAAAAAGGTTTTAAAATGGTAAAACTGGCAATGAAAGCTTCGGTATCACTTGTTATTTTATCTCCTGAATAAATTCCGGTTAAGATTCCGATTAACGTAATTCCGATTTGAACTGTCGATAAAAACTCATTAGGTGAATTGGCTAAATCTAATGCGACTTTTGCATTTTTATTTCCTTTTTTTGCCGCTGTTTCCAATCGATTTTTTCGGGAGGAAATCAATGCAATTTCCGACATCGAAAAAACGCCGTTAAGTAGAATTAAAAAAAGAATTAATAGTATTTCCATGGTCTTTGCGAGGAACGAAGCAATCTCGTTCTTGTTAATTTATTGTTTTTGAGGTTTCAAGTTTCAAGTGGTCACCTGAAACTAAAAACTATAAACTGTCGATTACTTTGCTTACTCTTTGGGTTATTTCAGCAATAGAACCAATTCCATCAACCGAATGAAATTTTCCGTGCGATCGATAATATTCCATCAAAGGCGCTGTTTTTTCATTGTATTCCTGATAACGATTTCGGATTTTTTCTTCATCCTGATCATCAGGTCTTCCCGACGTTTTTCCACGTTCTAATAATCGTTGGACTAAAATTTCATCATTAGCTTCTAATGCTATTGTTGCCGTTATGGCTTGATTTTTAGATTTCAAAAACTGATCTAAAGCATCGGCTTGAGCAATTGTTCTTGGAAAACCATCAAATAAAAATCCGGCCGAATGTGGGTTTTTATCTACTTCACTTTGCAACATTTGTATGGTAACTTCATCAGGAACTAAATCGCCTTTGTCCATAAAAGTTTTGGCTAATTGTCCTAATTCGGTGTCATTTTTAATATTGAACCTGAAAATATCGCCAGTTGATAAATGAGTTAAATTGTATTTTTCTTTTAAAAAATCGGCTTGTGTGCCTTTACCTGCTCCGGGTTTTCCGAAAAGAACGATGTTAATCATTTGTATTATTTTGAATTATAAAATTTGAATTGTAAATTATTCAGCTAATTGATATACATCTGCTAAATTTCTACCTAAACCATCGTAATCCAAACCAAATCCGACTATGAATTTATTCGGAATTCGAATTCCAACATAATCAATTTTTATGTCTTTTTTATACGCATCTGGTTTAAAGAATAGCGTTGCGATTTTTAAATGTTTTACTTTTTTCTCTTTAAAAATAGCTCTTAAATCTTCAATCGTATTTCCTGTATCGACAATATCTTCGACGATAACTACGGTTCTTCCTTCTAAATTTTCGTTGATCCCAATCAACTGCTTTACTTCATTAGTGGTTTGCGTTCCTTCGTAAGAAGCCATTTTAGCAAAACTCACTTCGCACATTCCTCTATAATGTTTCATCAAATCAGACATTACCATAAAAGAACCATTCAAAATGCCTAAAAAAACAGGTACATCATCGAAAAAATCGTCGTCCATTTGTTTGGCCATATTTGAAATTGCAAAATCTATTTCTTCAGAAGAAATAAAAGGCTCGAAAGTTTTATCGTGCAAGTGAATCATTTTCTTAAATTTTAATAAAGGTGCAAATTTAGTAAAGTATTAGCTAGTAAGCAGTAAGTCGTAAGACTTTTTTACAAATTTAATATATTTACAAAATGAATGTGGATTTTTACACCAAAATAGCGAAAAGCAATGCCAGCACGAATTGCCGAAACAATCTAAAAAAATTGGTTTTAGATAATCCTGATTTGCTTGTCGATTTGCTTCAGATTGCCATAACTACAACTGATAAAAATCACTATAAAGCAGTTTGGATTACTGAGATGATAGCCGAAACACATACCAAACTTTTAGCTGTATTTACACATGATTTAATTTCCAGTTTTTCAAAATGCAAACACCAATCGGCTGTAAGAGGCATGTCGAGAGTGGCTTATTTTATTAGTGTTTCAAGATCAATTTCCCTAACGGAAAGCCAACAAGAAAAAGTGATAGAAACGTGTTTGGATTGGTTAATTGGCGATGCTAAAGTAGCTCCGAAAGCCTACGCGATGTACACATTATGTCATTTTGCCAAAAAACACGACTGGATAAAAGAAGAATTGCACAGCATTGTTGAAAAAGATTTTGAACATCAATCGGCTGGATATAAAGCCGCAGCAAAAGAAGTTTTAAGAAAAATTTCTAAATGATTTTTGTAATTGAATTTCTTATCTTTGCGCAACAATAACTACAACGAATGAACTATTTCTCATCCGATTTTAAATTAGGAATTCTCGGCGGCGGCCAATTAGGCAAAATGCTACTCGCCGAAACACGAAAATTTGACATTCAAACGTTGGTGCTCGACCCAAGTGAAGAAGCTCCGGCACGTATCGCTTGCAACACTTTTTTCAAAGGAAGTTTAATGGATTTTGACACCGTCTATCAATTTGGGAAAAAAGTCGATTTGCTAACCATCGAAATTGAAAATGTAAATTTGGATGCGTTGGATAAATTGGAAGCAGAAGGTTTGCCTGTTTTTCCATCGCCAAAAACATTGCGATTGATTCAGAACAAAGGTCGACAAAAAGATTTTTATGTCGAAAATAATATTCCAACTTCACAACATCAAAGGTTTGCTAATAGTGATGATTTAAAAAAATCAGAATTGGATTTCCCTTTTGTATGGAAATGTGCTCAATTTGGTTACGACGGAAATGGCGTAAAAATAGTTCGTTCCACTTCCGATTTAAACAATTTACCCGAAGTAGAATGTATCGCCGAGCAAATGGTTCCGTTTAAAAACGAATTGGCAGTGATTGTGGTGCGTTCTGTTTCTGGAGAAGTAAAAACCTATCCGGTTGTAGAAATGGAATTCCATCCAGAAGCCAATCAAGTAGAATATGTCATTTGCCCTGCTAGAATTGATGAAAAAGTAGCCAACAAAGCCACCGAAATCGCATTGCAAGTTTCAAAAGCGTTCCACCATGTTGGATTATTGGCAGTTGAAATGTTTCAAACCGAAAGCGATGAAATTCTGGTAAATGAAGTCGCGCCTCGTCCACATAATTCCGGGCATTATTCTATTGAAGCCAGTTATACATCTCAATTTGAAAATCATTTGCGTGCCATTTTAAATCTTCCTTTGGGAAATTGTGATAGCAAAGTTGCCGGAATTATGGTAAATTTGGTCGGAGAAGAAGGATTTTCGGGACAAGTAATTTACAAAAACATCGAAAAAATAATGGCAATCGACGGCGTAACGCCACACATTTATGGAAAACGCGAAACGCGTCCTTTTCGAAAAATGGGACACGTTACAATTGTAAATGAAGACATGAATAAAGCACGGAAAATTGCGGAAATAGTAAAAAAAACAATAAAAGTAATTAGCAAATGAGACAATTAGCGGATTAGCGAATGAAATTCTAACCGCCAATATAATCAATTCGCTAATTCGCTAATCAACGAATTCGCTAATTAAATAAATATGAAAGTAGCCATCATCATGGGAAGCATCTCCGACATGCC
>JANNCY010000101.1:0-33577 GCA_031387085.1 Flavobacteriales bacterium
TGTCTGTAGTTTTTCTTCCGTCCAAACGCGTTCCTAAATCCAAGGTTACATTACGAACCGCTTCTTTGTTGGTTTTGTAGAAATATTTTCCAACTAAACCTGCTAAATCAGTGTTTTCAGCGTATTCTTCTTCTGTAAACAAGGATTGCGTTTCTGCTTTTATCACATCAAATGCAGCCGAACGTTCTTGTTTCGCCGAACCTTTGCTTGCAATTGCGTAAATTTTATCGTAGGCATATTCTTTTACTTTAGCGTAAACAACATCGTCTGATTTTTCAGTATCATAGGTACGAACTTCTTTTTTACCAAAAGCAGCCTGCAAACGCTCTTGCGCCGCAATTTGATTTTTGATGTGTTCGTGAGCAAATTTAATTGCTTCTACCATTTCAGCTTCTGAAATCTCTTTCATTTCACCTTCTACCATTGCGATAGAATCGGTAGAAGCTCCAATCATCATGTCGATATCTGACAATTCTAATTGTGCACGAGATGGATTGATGATGAATTTTCCATCAATTCTTCCCACTCTAGCTTCCGAAATCAACGTTTCAAAAGGAATATCAGATAATGCAAGTGCTGCCGAAGCTGCTAATCCTGCCAATGCATCTGGCATCACTTCATCGTCATGAGACATCAATTGAATCATAACCTGAACTTCTGCATGGTAATCACTTGGGAAAAGCGGACGCAATACACGGTCAACTAATCTCATGGTTAGCACTTCGTTATCGCTTGGACGTGCTTCTCTTTTGAAGAAACCTCCAGGAAAACGTCCTGCTGCTGCAAATTTTTCACGATAATCTACCGTTAATGGTAAAAAGTCGATGCCTGGAGTGGCTTTTCTTGAGGATACAACTGTTCCTAAAATAACAGTTTTTCCAATTCTTACTACTACAGAACCGTCGGCTTGTTTCGCCAAACGTCCTGTCTCGATTGTGATGCTTCTGCCATCACCTAAATCGATTTTTTCTACAAATAATTGTGGAATCATAAATTTAATTCTCTAAGTTAAACAACGGGTATAGTTGTGTTGTTGTTGCGTAGTTAATGCCTAAAACCCAATGAAAAACCAAACTTTTTTTAAAAGCGTAATAAAAAAAAGAGGCGCGTGAGCACCTCTTAGTTTATGTATTATTTTCTAATACCTAATTCTTTGATTATCTCACGATATCTGTTGATATCTTTTTTCTTCAAGTAATCAAGAAGACTTCTTCTTTTTCCTACCAAAAGAACTAACGAACGCTCAGTATTGTAATCGTGACGATTTTTTTTCAAGTGCTCAGTAAGGTGAGTAATTCGGTGTGTGAACAATGCGATTTGTCCTTCTGCAGATCCTGTGTTTTCTGCTTTTCCTCCGTGTTTAGCGAAGATTTCTGATTTAACTTCTTTAGTTAAGTACATGCTAATATTATTTTAAATGATTATTATGTATGAAGTAGGATTTTCCTAATTCGTGTGCAAAGGTAATTTTATTTTTTGATAAGGCAAATAAAAAGAAGGCATTAACTTAAAATAATTTTGCAACTTCCTGATTTACAAATTCTAAAAATCGTTCGTCGGCATATGTGAAAGGATTTAAAACATGACTGTCAATGTCGATTTGCCCAATATTTATTCCGTTTACAAATAAAGGAACCACTATTTCCGACTTCACAGTAAAACTACACGCGATGTAATTATCTTGTGCTGCCACATCGGGAACAACAAAATTTTGATTAGAAACTGCTACTTGTCCACAAATTCCTTTTCCAAATGGAATGACAGTATGATCGGTTTCGGCACCAACATAAGGTCCAAGATGCAACGTTTTATTTTCGTGATTGGCAAAATAAAATCCCACCCAATTGTAATATGCAATTGAGTCGGATAAAAATTGACAAAGATTTTTCAACTTTTCATCTCTTGATGCATTGATTTCCGTTAGAATGGAAATAATAGAAGGTTTTAAAAGGTCAAAATTCATAGTTAGAAATTTTTATGCAAAAGTAATCATTGCACTAACGTACTTTTATATAAATTTGTTAAAAAATATTTTGAAGGAATATATAATTCAATTTAAACCATTTTTGCTTTTTTTAAGTAAATTCATCGTTTCCTATTTGGTTTTGACGTTTGTATACCAAACGTATTTAAATCAATATGATGTGAAAAATATGGAAGTTGATGGTATTACACAACTCGTTGCTGAACAATCCAATCAAGTTTTAACACTCTTTAATTCCGATTCCTTTATTCTTCCCAATTTAATGGAGCCAAGTGTTAAATTATATTATCACGGGAAATGGGTAGCCCGCATCATAGAAGGATGTAATGCCATAAGTGTCATGATTCTTTTTATCAGTTTTGTTCTCGCTTTCACTGGAAAAATAAAACAGATGTTTTTTTTTATTTTCACTGGTATTGTCATTATTCATGTTTTTAATATTCTAAGAATCGTATTATTAAGTATGGCCATTTTTCACTATCCAAAATCCCAGCATTTTTTACACGGAGTAATATTTCCTTTATTTATTTATGGAGTTGTTTTTTGTTTATGGGTAATTTGGGTTAATAAATTTTCATTGTATGTTAAAAAAACTGCTAAATAATAAGCGAAATGTTGGAATAGGAGTCATCCTAATCGTAATTCTAGTTGCTATTAGAGCTTTTGAAGACGCATTATTCTACGATCCTTTTTTGAATTATTTTAAAGATAATTATACCGCTTTGCCATTGCCCATTATTAATCCAATTAAATTATTTTTAAGTTTAGGTTTTCGGTATTATTTGAATTCTATGATTTCTCTTGCGTTATTATATTTAATTTTTAGGGATTTCAAAATAGTTAAATTCTCGACTATTCTCTATATTTTATTTGGAAGTGTTTTAATGATAAGTTTCTTTTTTGTTCTTTTAAAATTTGGAGAAGGAAACAAAATGATCTTGTTTTATATCAGAAGATTTATTATTCAACCTATATTTCTAATTCTCTTTATTCCAGCATTTTATTATCAGGAAAAAATAAAATAACACAATTTTAGGACGATTACCATTACTTTTATATTACATTTGCACCATGTGTTTCAAAAAACAACTATGTCTTTTTCTAGCTTTTTTCCTGTTGGTTTCCAATTCAGGACTTGCTTTTAATGTCCATTTTTGTGAAGGTAAAATTGCTTCAATAACTTCTGTTTTTTCTAAAGATGAAGTTTGTGAGGTGATTGTAGAAAAAGAAAAATCGTGTTGTGCTAAGCTCGAAGTTTCGCATAAAAAATGCTGTTCCGATAAAAAGGTAAACCTTAAAAATAAAATCGAGAAAATAGTTTTGAAGACTATTTCTTTCGAATTGGATTCGTTTTGTTTTTTTAATGACTCGAATTTCAAAATTACTTCTCTAACTTCTTTTGTCACTTCACCTCGAATTCTTGATTATTGTTGTGATGCCCATGCGCCGCCATTATATAAACTCTATTGTCAATTTACTTTATTTGGGTAAAGAGTAATGTTTTAAAAGTTTTACATTTTAAAAACATTAATAATTATACCATGAAAAAAACACCATTATTACTTATAATGTTGTTTTCTATCGTCGCTTTTTCACAAGAAAAATTGGAAGAAGTTAAAGTCGAAACCAACAAAAAAGGAATAAAAAAATCACTAACAATGGCAACCAATACTTCTGTGGTTACCAGCAAAGAATTACTCAAAGCGGCTTGTTGCAACTTGGCAGAGAGTTTTGAAACCAATCCTTCCATCGATGTCAATTTTTCGGATGCCTTAACAGGAACCAAACAAATTAAAATGTTAGGTTTGACGAGTCCATATATTATGATAACGGAAGAAAATATTCCGTCGGTTCGAGGAGCATCGCAAGCGTACGGGTTGTCATTTACTCCCGGAACCTGGGTAGAAAGCATCCAAATTACAAAAGGTGCAGGAAGTGTCGTGAACGGCTACGAAAGCATTTCGGGACAAATCAATACCGAATTGATTAAACCGTTAAAAGACATTCCGTTTTACTTAAATGCTTATGGTTCTAACGATAGTAGGTTTGAAATCAACACCCATTTCAACAAAAAAGTTTCCGAAGATTGGGCAACTAGTTTGTATGTTCACGGCAACGCCAGAGTCTCTAAAAACGACATGAATGATGATGGTTTCCTCGATAATCCATTAGGGAAACAAATCAATATCGTGAATCGTTGGCAATACGCTTGTGCCGAAACGGGTTGGGTTTCTTTCATCAATTTTAAATACATGAAAGACGAAAAACAAACAGGTGAAGTTGACTTTGATAAAAGCAGGGATAAATTGACCACCAAATTTTGGGGTTCTGAAATCAACACCGAGCGGTTTGATTTTACTTCTAAAATTGGATATGTGTTTAAAGACATGCCCTACCAAAGCATCGGATTTCAAAATGCATTTAGCAATCACAATCAGGAATCGTATTTCGGATTAAATCAATACAATATCAAACAACAGAGTTATTATTCGAATCTGATTTTGAATTCGATTATCAATAATACCAGGAATAAGTTTGCCACTGGTTTGAATTTTACGTATGATAAATACGCCGAATTTGTAAACACAGTTGATGTTGGTCGGATAGATAATTCTGTTGGAGCTTTCTTCGAATATACCTATGATGACAACGATAAATTTAGTTTTATCCTTGGCGGAAGATTTGACTATCACAACCGATTAGGAGCATTTGTCACACCTAGATTACATGTTCGATACAATCCTTGGGAAAAAGCAGTGCTCCGATTTTCAGCAGGTAGAGGAAAACGTGCTGCCAATATTTTTGCTGAAAACCAACAACTTTTTGGAAGTTCAAGGACTTTTTCGGTTTTAAATTCGGATGGAAAAATATACGGATTGAATCCAGAAATTGCTTGGAATTATGGACTGAGTTTCACGCAAAACTTCAGGTTGTTTGGAAAAAGTTCGGATGTAACGGTAGATTTTTACCGCACCGATTTTCAAAATCAAGCAATAGTTGATGTAATGTTAAGTCCACAGCAAGTGTTGTTTTATAACCTAAATGGTAAATCGTATGCCAACAGTTTGCAGGTTGATTTCAACATCGAATTGAAAAAGCATTTGAATCTGAGAACGGCATACAAGTATTACGATATTGGTACCGATTATCTGTCGGGCAGTTTCCAAAGACCTTTACAGGCAAAACATCGTTTGTTCGGAAATATTGAATATGCCACACATATTGTCGATAAAGGAAGACAATGGAAATTTGATTTTACCTATAATTGGTTAGGAAATCAGCAATTGCCAAACACTGCGACAAATCCAGCCAACGATAGAATGCCCGAATTCTCACCATCATTTTCTGTAATGAATACGCAAATTACTAGAACTTTTTCGAGTACATTTGAAATGTATTTGGGAGGAGAAAATCTAGGGAATTACCGTCAAGACAAAGCCATATTAGGAGCTGACAATCCATTTGGAGTGACTTTTGACACGTCAATTGTTTACGCACCAGTTTTCGGACGTATGTTTTACGCAGGACTGCGATTTAAAATAAAATAAAAATTTAATTTAAAAGAAATAAAAATGAAGAATATAGTAATAGGAATGATGTTATTATTCGTGACACTTTCCGCAAAAGCACAGGATACAAAAAACAAAAATGCCAAATACGATTTCGAAGTGAACGGTAATTGTGAAATGTGCAAAAAGCGAATTGAAAAAGCAGCATTTTCTGTAAAAGGAGTTAAAAGTGCCGAATGGAATACAGAAGATCACATGTTGCACTTAATACTTAACGAAGAAAAAGCGTCGGTTACCGATGTGAAAAAAGCGATTGCAAAAGTGGGACATGATTCCGATGATGTCAAAGCAACTCAAGATGAATATGATAAACTTCACGGTTGTTGCATGTACGAAAGAAAATAATTAAATTAAAACAAGACTCCTTATTCTAATATGGAGTTTTTTTATTGACTTGATTTGTAGGAAAGACTTCTTTTAGGGAAAAAAATGTTTTCTGAAACTATTATATTGGCTTCTAAATATCCTCAAGAATGTAACAGTGAGGCTAATTGTTATGCGAAATGGCATTTGTATATGGCTCTGTCCAAAACAGCGACACTTATCGAATCCTATTTTAACTCGATTGGTTTTAACTATAAAAACAACATCCCGTTTGGCTAACATATCTGAATCAGTTTACGAATTCAAACTCAGCAAATGATACCATGAATCATATTGTTTCTTTAACGTTATATCAAAATTTGATATTGTACAAAGAGAAAAAATGATACTGTTTTTAGTCAATTAATCGTTAAAGATTACCATATCAAATAAATTATAATTACTTTCACGATCTCAAATTTTTCTAATACTATTTTATGACAAACTTTGACTGGAAGCAGCTTTTTAACCCCGAATTTTATATTTTATTAGAATTCGGAGGAATAAAAATAGGATTGTATGTAATTTTATTTATTGTCTTTGCCGAAACAGGTTTGTTGGCAGGATTCTTCCTTCCGGGTGATAGTTTGCTTTTTTTATGTGGCATTTATAGTGAATTGTTAATGCAACAATTTTCTACTGGGAGTGATTTTGTAAACGTAACCTTTTTAGCAGCCTTGATTTCTATCATGGGAATTTTCGGAAATATGACTGGTTATTGGGTTGGCGCTAAAAGTGGAAACTATTTATTCAATAAAGAAGATAATTTTTTCTTTAAAAAGAAATACTTGTATCAGTCAAAAGATTTTTTCGATAAGTATGGAAACAAAGCAATTGTTTTTGCCCGTTTTTTACCGATTCTAAGAACCTTTGCGCCTGTAATTGCAGGGATTGTCGAAATGGATAAAAAGCGCTTCATGTTTTATAATATAGTAGGTTCTATATTGTGGTCGTTTACGATGATTTTTTCTGGACATTATTTATACAACCTTTTCTTAAATCAATTTCAAATCGATTTGAAACACTATATTGAGTATATAGTAATTGGAATAATATTGGTAACTACGTTTCCAGTACTGATGAAGTTTCTTAAGAAAAGGAAGGTAGAGTAAATTTACTCTATACTTATTTCTTTTACTTCTGAAATAATAGCTCCTTCATTGGTCACGCCTTCAATGATTAATTTAATTTTCTTAATTCCATCATTTGGGATGTTGAACTTATAATTGCCATTATCATCTGTCACTAGGTTTGGAATCCAATGTATCAATCCAAAATTTTCAAAACTTTTATCGGATTTAGAAATATATTCTGAATTAATAAAAGGCAGTATTCGCATATAACCACCTGTTATAATAAATGGTTTCGATTTGTTTTTAATTTTAGAATAATCCGGACCTTTAGAATATAATTTTATAATTCCGTTGTTTCCAGTTATGGAGGCTATAATAGCTGTTGTACTAAGATAGATTTCATCCAATTCGTCCATTCTAATATCGATAAGTTGATCAAAACTTAATAATCGGACGTCATTTAAATAAACCAAAGGAGAAGTAAAATTCCCATTAATGGAAGTTTTATGTCTTCCCGAAATTCGCACGCCATCGGTCTTTGTTACTAAAAAACCATTCTGTTCAATAAAATCGAGAACATAAATATTCGCATATTGTGTTCCTGTTACCTTAACGCCACGCAAATACGTATTGCCTTGAATGTTTTGGCGTTTTAATTTATTTTCGTCTTTTTTAATATCTACTTTATCCAAATAAATTACATCCTTTTGAAATTTTGGCAATTCATAAGTGGAATCGTCCTGATTAGTAGCAACGGTTTCACATACTGGTGTATTTAGCATAAAGGGATGGTTAAAGCTTCTTTTTCCATTCGTTATTGTAGCATAATATTTTACGTCTTTTTCGGTAGAATTTGATTTATCCAACACATTGATGAATACTTGAGAAGAATCGGTAACTATTAAATTGTTTAGAAAAAATTCATTCTTTTCATTAATGTCTGAAATGGCATCGAGTTCAGAAAAAACAGATTGTAACTTAACTTTGTAGTTTTTTACGTTGGGTAAATTCTCATTTATATTTCCCTTAATGTTAATTCCCATGTCGAATTCAAAATTCTTTTTCGGCGGGTTTTTTAGAATATCTGACCAAGCATATTTTGGTTTTTTTTGATTCAAAAAGAGCAAATCCAAATCATAATCATTACTTCGACTTGGGTTACTTATGTAAAAATTTGTTTTACAAATTTTTTCTTCTAAATACGGATTTATTGATAGATCTTCATTGATGTCATAAGCTGAATTTGCTGCTATTGAATTTGCCGGAAGTACAGAAATACTAATACTGGCATTTGAATAACTTGTATTTCCGAAAAATTCAATAGCAGAATTGGAAGTTTTTCCTTGAATAATTGAAAATGCTCCTTTACTATTTGAATTTTTATAGATCATTCGTTCAGAAATAAGATTCAAATCGGCATCAATAAGCCGAATGGTATTAACGCCATTAAACAGATAATCATTCGAAAAAATGACCTCTTGCTCTAATTTCTGATTGCTAAAATCAACAGCTATAGAAAATGATTTTTCATTTTGCTGCACTACTATAAAATAAGATTTGTCTTTTATGGTGTTAAAGTAGTCCTGATTGGAACGTATTTTAATGATTGTTTTATTTGGAATAATAAAATGGTTTACAGCAAGGCCCAATCCTTGTGAAGTAAATTGCGGAAGCAAATAGTCATTCTCATTAAGGTTTACTTTATAGTTTTCATTTAACGGATTTATTTCAAATTTCCCATTTCCGTCTTTATTAATCGTTATTGTTTTTATTTCTTCCCCTTTGGAATTTTTAAGCACACAATTTTCAATTTGTATTGGTTTGCCTTTGCAATCTGTAATTTTTATTCCCATGGTATTGTTTACACCATCTACATAAGTTCCGCCTTCGGGAAAGAAATCCACATTAATTTTAGAATAATTAAAGGCATCTTTTGGAGCTGTATTTGAGTTTGAGGTATTAATGATATTAATTTTATAAACAGCAGACTCATCCTCTTTAAAGTTATTCATCCAATTAGTGTAGGCTTGTATGTAATAAATCCCTGACTTATAGGTGTCTTTTAATTTTAAATTACTCGAAAAAACACCATTACTTGCATTCAAAAAAAACTGATCTATTTTGTTTCCGTTTTCATCTAAAAGCGTTAAATAAACATTGGTTGTTAAAAAAGAAGGAACAAAGGTATTTCTACTAAAAATATAGCCTTTTAACCAAATCTGTTCATCGGTAAAAAAGATGTTTTTATTGAGATGAAGGTGTATATTTTCTCTGTCCAGCTTAAAGTAGCTGGCAATTGAGTTGGTTATTTTTTCTTTTGGTTTGCTTTTCTCTTGAGCAAATACTAAGCAGTTAGAACAAAGAAATAGCAAAATAAATTTGATAAAAAGGGTTGTTTTGTTTTTCACAATTAGTTTTTTTCTACGAATTTATAAATATATTGTTATAAATGATTACAAAAATAAATAAAAACATGAGAAATATCGTATAAAAAAATCTGTCTTGTTTTTGCACAAGACAGATTTTTATATTTAAAACTTTGTATTTCTACCTTTGTATTTTACGATTACATCATCCCCGGCATTCCACCGCCCATTGGCATTCCGCCACCAGCGTTTTCTTCTTTAATTTCTACCAAAGCGCATTCGGTAGTAAGAATCATTCCGGCAACAGAAGCCGCATTTTCAAGCGCTACGCGTGTGACTTTTTTAGGATCGATGATTCCTGCTTTAAGCATATCAACATATTCGTCGGTTTTGGCATTATAACCAAAATCGCCTTTACCTTCTGAAACTTTAGCAACTACAACAGAGCCTTCTAATCCTGCATTTTCAACAATGGTTCGCAATGGTGATTCTACAGCACGAGATACGATTTGTATTCCAGTTGCCTCATCAGCGTTGGCTGCTTTTATGTTTGTTAAGGCACTTTTTGCTCTTAATAAAGCTACGCCACCACCAGCAACAATTCCTTCTTCTACAGCAGCACGAGTTGCGTGTAACGCATCATCAACACGGTCTTTTTTCTCTTTCATTTCAACTTCGGAAGCAGCGCCAACATAAAGAACGGCAACACCACCAGCTAATTTAGCCAAACGTTCCTGCAATTTTTCTTTGTCGTAATCAGACGTCGTAGTTTCCATTTGACTTTTGATTTGGTTGACTCTGTTTTTAATTAGATCGGCAGTTCCAGCTCCATTAACTAGCGTAGTATTGTCTTTGTCGATTACAATTTTTTCAGCAGTTCCTAACATTTCAAGCGTTGCATTTTCTAATGTGTAACCACTTTCTTCAGCGATTACAGTTCCGCCGGTTAAGATGGCGATATCTTCTAACATTGCTTTTCTTCGGTCACCAAAACCTGGCGCTTTTACCGCTGCAATTTTTAAGGCACCACGCAATTTATTTACTACTAAAGTCGATAACGCTTCACCATCTACATCTTCAGCGATTATCAATAGCGGTTTTCCCGATTGAGCTACTGGTTCTAAAACAGGTAGTAATTCTTTCAAGGAAGACACTTTTTTGTCGTACAAAAGAATGTATGGATTTTCCAATTCTACATTCATTTTCTCTGGATTGGTAACAAAATAAGGAGATAAATAACCTCTGTCGAATTGCATTCCTTCTACAACATCCACGTAAGTGTCAGTTCCTTTAGCTTCTTCTACGGTGATAACTCCTTCTTTTCCAACCTTACCAAAAGCAGTAGCAATTAAATCGCCAATCACTTCATCATTGTTTGCTGAGATAGAAGCAATTTGTTTTATTTTTTCAGAATCGCTACCAACAACTTTAGCCTGTTTGGTTAAATCGGCTACAATAGCTTCAACTGCTTTGTCGATCCCACGTTTTAAATCCATTGGATTAGCACCCGCAGCAACATTTTTCAAACCTTCCTTAACGATAGCTTGTGCTAAAACAGTGGCTGTTGTGGTTCCGTCTCCAGCTAAATCATTGGTTTTAGAAGCTACTTCTTTCACCATTTGAGCGCCCATATTTTCTAACGGGTCTTTTAATTCAATTTCTTTTGCAACAGTAACTCCGTCTTTAGTAACAGTTGGTCCACCAAATGATTTTCCAATAATTACATTACGACCTTTTGGTCCAAGTGTTACTTTTACTGCGTTAGCTAACGCATCGACACCACGTTTTAATCCGTCACGTGCTTCAATATCGAATTTTATATCTTTTGCCATTTTTGTCATTGCGAGGAACGAAGCAATCTCATCCTCTTTTTATTGGTTTAACTTCTTTTAATTTGTCTTTTTTATTTCGTACTTCTTATTTTGTACTTTTATATTATCGCAAGTATGTCTTCTTCGCGCATAATCAAATAATCTTTTCCTTCGTATTTCAGTTCGGTTCCAGCGTATTTACCGTAAAGAACAGTATCACCAATTTTAACCGTCATTGGTTCGTCTTTTTTTCCGCTTCCGACAGCAACAACAGTTCCCTTTTGAGGTTTTTCTTTTGCGGTGTCTGGGATTATTATTCCTGATGCTGTTTGTGTTTCTGCAGCAGCTGGTTCGATGATTACTCTGTCTGAAAGAGGTTTAATTTTTAATGCCATAATTCTATAATTAAGTAGTTGTGTTTTTTTTTGATGTTCCGCTTTAGTCAGAAATTGTGCCATTAGTTTAAAACTGACATATTTTCAGCACTAGAAAAAACAAAAAAATCCCGATGTGATTCGGGATTTCTATTTTTATATTGGGAAAAATTATTTTTTCTCAGGAGTAGCTGGTGTTGCAGCTGGTTTATCCGTGGCCTTAGCTGGAGCCGCTTTTGCAGGCGTTGCTGTTTTAGCGGGAGTAGTTGTGTCGTCAAACACTTTAGAACCATTGTCATTTAAACTTCCTGAAAAACTCAAACTCGAAAGTAAAACTAAAACGATTAAAATGGCTGCTAATGTCCAAGTACTTTTATCTAAAAAGTCACTTGTTTTTTGAACACCACCTAACATTTGTGAACCTCCAACCGATGAATCTAAGCCACCACCTTTAGGGTTTTGCACCATAATTACGATGATTAATAAGAAACAAACGATTGTTATTAATACTAAAAAAATTGAAAATGTACTCATTGCTTAATTATTATTATTTTGTTGTAAATTTTTTATATCTGAAATTCGGTGTGCAAAGAAACTACTTTTTTCTGGATATTTCAAAATTAAAATTTCATAAGCTTGAATTGCTTTTGAATATTTTTTTTGCTCCAAATACACTTTCGCCAAAGTTTCGGTCATTAAATAGGATTTGTCTTCAAAAACGGGTTCTGAAATAAATGCAGAAATTTCTTTATTTATGGGTGGAATTTTCGGATTGGCTTCAATAAATTTATCAATTATAGCTGCTTTTTTCTTTTTTTCATCTTCTTCTAAAGAGGTTTCTTTGCGTTCAATAGGTTTGAGTCGTGAGAGTTGTAGCCATTCTTGAAACGAGTGTTTTTCATTTGCTGCAAACTCTAATGGTTTGCCAATTTCCAATTTAGCTTCTATGAATGTTTCGTTTGGATTGGCTTCTTTTATAGAGGATAAAATCGATTTCTCTAATGAATTAATAGTTGTTTCTTGAACGAGATGCTCGCTTTCTACAACATTAATGTTCAACAGTGCTTCTACTTTTTGATCATACAATCCGTTTTGAACCGTTACAAAAGTGTTGGAAGTGATAAAATCAAATAAAACACCTCTGTCTGTGGTAAATGCAGCAGCCACTTTTAAGGCATAATTGTATTTAAAACTGTCCTGATTGTACAAATGTTTTAATCGTAAAATCCGTGCACTTTGGAAATATGGAAATTCTTCTATAATTCTCTCCAAAGCTACATTATGACGCTCGTTGATGGCGTCGGGTTTGTTGATTAAGTATGTGTAATCGGTTAAGTTCATTGTTATGTATTCGTAATTTGTTAATTTGGTTATTCGTATTTCAAATAACCGAATAACCAAATTGACAAACTTACCATTTAGCTAGTGATTCATTAAAAATATCCTGTGTGATTCGTTCAAAAATTTCATCTAAAGCAGTCGTAAGTTTTGCTCCAATAAGCTGTGTATTTCCGTCATAATCATAATAAAAGGTAAATCGTTTTTCAAAATCTTCGGCGACTTTATTTCTATTTGAAAAGCGAAGATTAACCGTAATTGTTAATCTGTTTTGAGCTGCTCGTTGATCGGCAGTTGCGGTCATTGGAGTAATTCGGTATTCTACAATTTCACCTTCATATATCAAATCACCACCCGAATTTACCAAATTTAAATTAGTTTGATTTTGAATAATATCTTGTAACTCTAAAGTAAAAGTCCGTTCGATTCCAGGTTCAATTAAATCGGCATTATTTTGAAAATAATTGACTTGAAAGGTTTTGGCATCGATTTTCCCAGTTCCCGTAAAGTTGTAAATAGAGCAACTGTTAAAGCTGAAAGCGATGATAACAACCAGTATATATTTAATGTATTTCATTTATGATTTAAAAAGAACGTTACTAGTTTGCTCACGTTTGGGTCAAAGATATTATTTTCTAATTATCAATTATCAATTTTTAATTATCAATTAACTTACAAATCAAATTGTTTTATTTTACGGTATAAAGTTCGTTCCGAAATTCCCAATTCATCAGCAGCGGCTTTTCGTTTTCCTTTGTGGCGTTCCAATGATTTTTTGATGAGTTCAATTTCTTTTTGCTCCAATTTTAACACCTCTTCTTCTTCGACAGTTTCAGCAAAAAGATAATTACTATCGTCTTCTTCGTCTTCGAATTCTTCCTGAACAGACTGATTTTGGTTTGGAAAAATAGTTGCCCTTGGCTCTTCTTCAAACGCCGTTTCCGTATCTTCTTGTTTGCCGTAAATCTTCTGAATTAAATTTGGATTGATGTCTTGTACTTTAGAAACACCATTTTTCATTAATTCTAATGTCAGCTTTTTCAAATCATTCAAATCGCTTTTCATGTCAAAAAGAACTTTGTACAAGATGTCTCTTTCGGTCGAAAAATCACTGTCGCTTTTTTTGTCTTTGATTACCGAAGGTAAATTACTTCCTTCTTGTGGCAAATACGAATTCAATGTTGTAGCTGTAATATTTCTGTTGGTTTCTAAAACCGAAATCTGTTCGGCAATATTGCGCAACTGACGAATGTTGCCACTCCAGCGGTATTTTAACAATAAATTAATTGCATCGTCTTCTAGTTTAATAGGAGGCATTTTGTATTTGTGAGCGAAATCGGCTGCAAATTTCCGAAACAATAAATGAATATCGTCTTTTCGTTCCCGCAAAGGAGGAAGCATAATATCAACTGTACTCAATCGGTAAAACAAATCTTCACGGAATTTCCCTTTTTCAATCGCGTCAAACATATTGACATTGGTAGCAGCTACAATGCGAACGTTGGTTTTTTGCACTTGCGAAGAACCTACTTTCATGAACTCGCCATTTTCCAACACACGAAGTAAACGCACTTGAGTGGTTAGCGGCAATTCACCTACTTCATCTAAAAAAATAGTTCCGCCATCTGCCACTTCAAAATAACCATCACGAGCATTATTGGCTCCAGTAAACGAACCTTTTTCGTGACCGAAAAGTTCACTGTCGATGGTTCCTTCTGGAATGGCACCACAGTTGACGGCGATGTATTTTCCGTGTTTTCTATGCGAAAGCGAATGGATAATTTTCGGAATACTTTCTTTTCCCACACCACTTTCACCAGTTACCAATACCGAGATGTCAGTAGGAGCAACCTGAATGGCTTTTTCTACTGCACGATTGAGCTTCGGATCGTTACCAATAATTTCAAATCGTTGTTTTATGTTTTGTATGGATTCCATGTTTTTATTTATTTACCACAGATTAAAAGGATTTTCACAGATTTTCATTTTTTTTAGATTACATACCTCTTGTATTGTAGGGACTTTGGCTGAAAATTGACTAATAATCCAATCTCTGAATTGGCAAGTTTTATGTAATTTAGTATTTGAGCAATATGCACGTTTGAAAATTCTTTTACTGTTTTGATCTCAAGGATTATATCTTCATTTACAACAAAATCCGCATAGAATTTATGAGGTAAAATCTTGCCTTTATATTCTATAATGAATTCTTTTTCTCTTTCAAAAGAAATGTTATTTTCCTTAAATTCTATTTGTAAAGCATCTTTATATACAACTTCTAATAAACCTGAACCAAGAACTCGATGGACTTCCATGCAAATCCCAATAATTTTATATGTTTCTTCTTCTCTGTAGTTGTCCATTCGTGCTTATATTTTTTCTAGCTGCTGATAAAAGAATTAAAAGAATTTCAAAAATCTGTGAAAATCCTTTAAATCTGTGGTAAAACTTAATTCATTTCGCTATAACCAACTGCCTCACCAATTAAAGTTCCGCTGGTACAGCTTGTGATTTTTACATTTACAAAATCACCAATTTTATAATTTTCTTTAGGGAAAACCACTACAATACTTTGTGAGTTTCTTCCCGATAAATCATTCTCTGATTTTTTGGAGGTTTTTTCAACCAACACTTCAACGGTTTTTTCTAAAAATTCTTTCGTTCTGAAGCCACTGTGAATGCGTTGCAAATCGACAATTTCTTGCAAACGACGCGATTTAGTAGTTTCAGGAACATCGTCTTTCATCTTTCTTCCAGCCAAAGTTCCGGGTCTTTCAGAATAGGAATACATATAACCAAAACTGTATTTCACGTACTCCATTAACGAAAGTGTATCTTGATGGTCTTCTTCTGTTTCTGTTGGGAAACCGGTAATGATATCTTGTGTAACACAAACATCAGGAATAATCGTTTTGATTGTATCAATCAATGCCATGTATTCTTCACGAGTGTGTAATCGGTTCATTTCCCTTAAAATTCGGTTGCTTCCCGATTGTACAGGTAAATGAATGTGGTTGCAGATGTTTGGATATTTCGCAATGACGTGCAGGACTTCTTCGTGCATGTCTTGCGGATTGGATGTCGAGAAACGAATACGCATTTTAGGAAAAGTTACCGCCGCCAATTCTAACAAATGTTTGAATTTAACAGCTGTTGCTATTTGCATTTCCGACGCTTTATCGAAATCCTTTTTCAGGCCGCCACCATACCAAAGGTAACTGTCGACGTTTTGTCCGAGAAGCGTAATTTCTTTAAAGCCCTTATCTGATAAATCCTGAATTTCAGCAATAATACTTTGCGGTTCACGGCTTCTTTCTCTTCCACGGGTGAATGGAACCACGCAAAACGTACACATATTATCGCATCCACGAGTGATAGAAACAAACGCTGTTACACCATTACTCATTAACCGAACGGGAGATATGTCGCCATACGTTTCTTCTTTCGATAAAATCACATTGATGGCATCGCGACCATCTTCGACTTCTTTTAAAAGATTCGGTAAATCCTTGTATGCATCCGGACCAACCACCATATCGACAATTTTTTCTTGGTCTAAAAACTGCTCTTTCAAACGCTCTGCCATACAACCCAAAACTCCGACTTTCATTCCGGGATTAGTGCGTTTTACCGCATTGTATTTCTCCAAACGCTTGCGAACGGTTTGCTCGGCTTTGTCGCGAATAGAGCACGTATTGACCAAAACCAAATCGGCTTCTTCTAAAATTTGAGTGGTGTTATAACCTTCATTGGTTAATATAGAGGCCACAATTTCACTATCTGAAAAATTCATAGCGCAACCGTAACTTTCAATATAAAGTTTCTTGGTGTTTTCGGGTTTGTGTTCAAGAACTAAACTTTGTCCTTGTAGTTTTTCGTCGATTACCTTTTCCATACAATTTTTTCGATTTCCTCGAACAGCAAAGATAATACTAAAATATAAAATCTGACAAGATGGCAGACAATGTTTAACATTCTTTTATCAGGAGCTATTTGCTTCGCCTGTTCGCTTTGCTCGAGTCCTGCTTACCGTTACACACGAGCGAAGCGAACTGACCGAACACAAATAAAAATATAAAACCTTTGTGAGGTAATCTTTTTATCCGCAAAAAAAATCGCGTATAAAAAGGATTTCCACTTCAAATGAAATTCATCGAACTTCCATGAAAATAAAACACATTGTGAGATAATCGGAGCTAGAAAATTAACTCTGTGAACCTCTGTGCAATCTCCGTGAATCTCTGTGTAAAGAATTAAAAAAATCATCAAAAACTCAAAATCTAAAAAAATTAAATACTTTTGCCAACAAACAAAATCCCAAATGGCAAAGAATTTAGTAATCGTTGAGTCACCAGCAAAAGCAAAAACAATAGAAAAATTTCTAGGTTCCGACTACCAAGTCGAATCGAGTTATGGTCATATTGCCGACTTACCGTCAAAAGAAATAGGAGTGGATGTTGCCAACGGATTTAAACCCAAATACGAGGTTTCAGCCGATAAAAAGGCATTGGTTAAAAAACTAAAAGACTTATCTAAAAATGCAGAAATGGTTTGGTTGGCTTCCGATGAGGACCGAGAAGGAGAAGCGATTTCGTGGCATTTATCGGAAGAATTAAAATTAGATCCAAGTAAAACAAAACGAATTGTTTTTCATGAGATTACCAAAACTGCCATTCAAAAAGCCATCGAAAATCCGCGTGGTATCGATTATAATTTAGTCAATGCACAACAAGCGCGTCGAGTTTTAGACCGATTGGTTGGCTATGAATTGTCGCCGATTCTTTGGAAAAAGGTCAAAGGCGGACTATCTGCAGGACGTGTGCAATCGGTATCGGTTCGTTTAATTGTAGAACGGGAACGTGAAATCCAAAATCACAATTCAGATGCCTCTTATAGTATTTCAGCTGAATTCACCAACGAAGCCGGAAAATCATTCAAAGCAAAATTACCCAAGAACTTTGCGACTAAAAAGCAAGCCGAGGATTTCTTGAATCAGAATATTGGTTCTACCTTTAAAGTTGGGGATTTAGAAACCAAACCCACAAAAAAATCACCAGCAGCACCATTTACAACTTCTACGTTGCAGCAAGAAGCCGCGAGAAAATTGTATTTACCAGTTGGAATTACAATGCAAATTGCACAGCGTTTGTACGAAGCCGGATTGATTACGTACATGAGAACCGATAGTGTCAATCTTTCGCAAGAAGCGATGGGAGCGGCACAAGCAGAGATTTCAAGCTATTACGGAAAGGAATTCAGCAAGCCAAGAACTTTCAATACCAAAAGCAAAGGAGCTCAAGAAGCTCACGAAGCGATTCGTCCCACCGATATGTCACGTCATACAGTAAATGTTGAACGCGATCAGGCACGATTGTACGAACTGATTTGGAAAAGAACCTTAGCGTCGCAAATGAGCGATGCCGAATTGGAAAGAACGAATGTTAAAATAGAAGCCAACAACCATTCGGAAGTTTTTACAGCAACGGGTGAAGTAATCAAATTTGAAGGTTTCTTAAAAGTATATTTAGAAGGTAGCGACGATGACGATGAAGAACAAGAAGGAATGTTGCCAGCATTAAAAGTCAATGAAAAATTAACCAATAATTACATTACGGCAACCGAACGTTTTTCGCGTCCACCAAGTCGTTATACAGAAGCGTCTTTGGTGAAAAAATTAGAAGAATTGGGAATCGGTCGTCCATCTACGTATGCGCCAACAATTTCAACAATTATTGCTAGAACGTATGTTGAGAAAGGAAATTTCGAAGGACAAGAGCGAAAATACAATCAGATTGTACTTAAAAATGCGGAAGTAAAATCGCAAGTGTTGACCGAAAATGTAGGTTCTGATAAAGGAAAATTAGTACCAACAGACATTGGAATTATTGTCAACGATTTCTTAGTAAAAAACTTCGAAACTATTTTAGATTACAATTTTACTGCAAAAGTAGAGCAAGATTTTGATGAGATTGCTGAAGGTAATGTCGACTGGGCAAAAATGATGAACGACTTTTATTCACATTTTCATCCTCGAGTTTTAGACGTAGAAAAAAATGCCGAAAGAGAAAGTGGAGAACGGATATTAGGAAAAGATCCGAAGACAGGGAAACAAGTATCGGTGCGTTTAGGGAAATACGGCGCCATGGCTCAAATAGGAGATTTTGAAGATGAAAACAAACAATTTGCAAGTTTAGGTCAGGATCAGAATATCGGAAATATAACATTGGAAGAAGTATTGAATTTATTCTTGCTTCCAAAACAATTAGGAACCTATAAAGGAGAAGAATTAGAAGTAAACAATGGTCGTTTCGGACCTTATGTTCGCTTTGGAAGACAATTCATTTCGCTTCCGAAAGGAATGGATCCTATGGATGTTACCATGGAAATTGCACAAGGATTAATTAACGAAAAAGCACAAGCTGACGCGCCAATCGGAACATATGATAACTTACCGATTCAAAAAGGTGTGGGACGATTCGGACCTTTTATCAAATGGAATGGTATGTTCATCAACGTAAGCAAAAAATATAATTTCGATAATTTATCACAATCCGATTTGAATGAATTGATCGAAGACAAACAACAAAAGGAAGTGGATAAAGTAATCCATAACTGGACAGCAGAAGGCATAAAAGTAGAAAAAGCCCGTTGGGGAAGATCGATTATCACCAAAGGGAAAGTCAAAATAGAATTGAATAAAGATATTGACGCAGCAAAGCTGACTTTAGAACAAGTTCAGGAAATGATTGAAAAAAAGGCACCTGCTAAAAAAACAGCGACTAAAAAAGCCCCAGCAAAAAAAACTAAAAAGTAAAATCCTATTTTCTTCCTCTCCTTGGGAGAGGATTGAGGTGCGGCCAAAAAAGAAATAAAAAATGGAATTTGATTTTCTAGAACCAGTCTCGAATGAAATCGTCGATTTTGTAAACCAACTTTCTTCGCAACATTTGGGAAACAAAGTGGCTTTTCATACCAATGATGCTTTTCCAAATATTGATAAAATTGATATTGCAATTATTGGTGTATTAGAAAATCGGGGTCAGAAAAATAATCAAGAAGTTAATTTAGATGATATCCGAAAAGAACTGTATTCTTTATTTCCGGGAAATTGGGTGAAATCGATTGCCGATTTAGGAGATATTTTACCAGGAAATTCTTTAGATGATACTTATTTTGCAGTTCAAAATATAGTTGCCTCATTATTAAAGAAAAAAATTATTCCAATTGTAATCGGAGGTTCACAAGACATTACTTATGCCCTTTACAGAGCTTATGATACTTTAGAACAAATGGTTAATTTGGTTGCTATTGATGCGAAATTTGATGTTGTTAAGCGAGAGAACAGCTTAGTGTCCGAATCCTATTTGTCAAAGATTATAGTTGAAGAACCCAACAACTTGTTTAATTATAGTAATGTTGGATATCAAACGTATTATAATTCACAAGAAGAAATTGATTTGATCGAAAAATTATTTTTTGATGCGTATCGATTGGGAGAAGTTTGCAATAATATAGAAATTGCAGAGCCTGTTTTTAGAGATGCCGATTTAGTTAGTATTGATATGACCGCAGTAAAATCATCAGATTCTGGAAATACAGTCGTTTTTTCGCCAAATGGTTTTAACGGAAAAGAAATATGTTCACTATCCCGATATGCTGGTATTAGTGATAAAACATCGTGTTTGGGATTGTTCAATCATTCCAATTCAAAGCAAGAGTCGGGTTTGATTGCGCAAATTATTTGGTATTTTATAGAAGGGATGCATTACAGATCTAATGAATACCCATATGGGAGTAAAAAAGATTACGTTAAATATATTGTTCCTTTCGAAAACGATGAAATAGTGTTCTTCAAAAGTAATGTTTCGGAAAGATGGTGGATAGAAATTCCTTTTTTTACAAATGCTAACAATAAATTAAAAAAGAATACGTTATTACCGTGTACAAATGATGATTACTTGGCTGCTTGCAATTTTGAGTTCCCTCAAAGATGGTGGAAAGCACAACGAAAAAGTATATTATAAATGATTTATTAATAAATATTGATAACTATTAATAACTCTAACTAAAATTATTTTATTGTATAATTAAACTTACAATAATTAAAAAATATTGTATTTAATCGATATAATGCGTATTTTATCGATGTTTTTTATTTTTAATTTATTTTTATTTCATAATTTTGAAATACAAGTACCATTTTTTAGAAATAAATAATTGTTTAATTCAAAAATTATAAATAGGTTTACGCCCTTAAAAATAAGTTATAAAATTAACCCAAATTTATATGAAGAAGTTCATAGCATTTGCATCTGTTTTAACTCTTTTGGTGAGCTGCGGTAAGACCGGAGACAAAGGTGAATTAGTAGGAGTTAAAGGAAAAAAATGGCATCCAGAAAAGCCTTTCGGAATGACTTTAGTTCCGGGTGGAGCTTATATTATGGGTAAATCAGATGATGATTTAGCCAATGTACAAGATTCGCCAACTAAAACAGTTACCGTTAGATCATTTTACATGGATGAAACGGAAATTACAAATAGTGAATACCGTCAATTTGTTAATTGGGTTCAAGATTCGATTATCAGAGTGCGATTAGCTATTCTTGCTGATGAGGTTGGAATTAAACCAGGCGGTGGTAAAGGCGCTAAAAAAGCAGGTAGTATTGGTGATTTTGCATTTAACGATCAAGACCCTGCGAAAATGTCTCCTTACGACAAATATATGTATGAGAACTATTATAGTGTTGGAACTGATGATGATCCATATGCTGGTAGAAGATTAAACAAAAAAATAAAATTGATTACTGATACTAAAAAATATCCTGATGAATATTATGTTGAGGTTATGGATACCATGTACTTACCTCAAGCCGAATCATTCAACGGGTTAAGAACTATTGATGTTAATAAATTGAAATTCCGTTTTTCATGGATGGATATTGAAAAAGCAGCAAAAGCCAAATCAGGAAAACGTTCAAGTTTTATTGTAACAGAACAAACACCAGTTTATCCTGATACTACGGTATGGATTAAAGATTTTTCGTATTCGTACAATGAGCCAATGCACAATGATTATTTTTGGCATCAAGCTTATGGCGATTATCCAGTTGTAGGTGTAAATTGGAAACAAGCAAAAGCATTTTGTGCATGGAGAACATTAAACAAGAATGCTTACATTAAGTCGAAAAGAAAAAGTAAAAAAGGTAGAGATTTAATCAATTCTTTCCGTTTACCTACTGAAGCTGAATGGGAGTATGCTGCACGTGGTGGTTTGCAATCTGGAACATTCCCATGGGGAGGTCCTTATACTAAAAATGATAGAGGATGTTTCATGGCGAATTTCAAGCCAAATCGTGGAGATTATGCTGCCGACCAATCGTTATACACTGTAGAAGCAAAATCGTATGATCCAAATGGTTATAATTTATATAACATGGCAGGTAATGTTTCAGAATGGACCGATTCATCGTATGATGCTGCGTCTTATGAATTTGTATCATCAATGAATCCTAATGTTTCCGATAAAACCAATAAACGTAAAGTAGTAAGAGGTGGTTCATGGAAAGATGTTGCTTACTTCTTACAAGTAAGTAGTAGAGATTTCGAATACCAAGATACGGCTCGTAGTTACATCGGTTTCAGAACTGTGCAAGATTACATGGGTACGCAAACAACAGGTAAAGGAGGAAAAATAAAACTATAAACTAAACTTAACTAAACTTAACTAACTAAAATTTTTATTATTATGGCATTATTAAGCAAAAAAGCAATGAATTTCGCATACGGGATGGGAGCGGCAGTAGTAATCGTAGGAGCATTATTTAAAATTATTCACTTTGAACTTGGTCCTTTAACAGGTAACGTTATGCTTACAATTGGTCTTGTTACTGAGGCATTAATTTTCGCATTATCAGCATTTGAACCAGTTGACAACGAATTGGATTGGTCATTAGTATATCCTGAATTAGCAGGTGGAGAAGCCAAAGCAAGAAAAGTAAAAACAGAAGATGCTACAGATGCACAAGGTTTATTGTCTCAAAAATTAGACGCTATGTTAAAAGAAGCTAAAGTTGACGCTGAATTAATGTCAAGTTTAGGTAATAGCATTAAAAACTTCGAAGGAGCCGCTAAAGCAATTTCGCCAACAGTTGATGCTGTAGCTTCTACTAAAAAATATTCTGAAGAAATGGTGAAAGCCTCTTCTCATTTAGAAACATTAAACAGTTTGTATTCTGTTCAAGTGCAAAGTGCTGAAAGAAATGCTCAAATCAACAACGAAGTTGCTGAAAACAACCTAAAATTAAAAGACCAAATGCAATCGTTAACGTCTAACCTTTCAACATTGAATAATGTTTATGGTGGAATGCTTTCTGCAATGAGTAACAAAGGATAATTAGTTTTAAACTAAATTTATATTAAACAATTTTAAACTAACTAATTAGAAAAAATGGCAGGAGGAAAATTAACCCCTAGACAGAAGATGATCAACCTAATGTACTTGGTATTCATCGCAATGTTGGCATTGAACATGTCAAAAGAAGTATTGTCGGCTTTCGGAATTTTGAATAAAAAAATCGTCGAATCTAACAGTTTGACAACATTACGTAATGATGATGCATTTGCACAACTAGCTCAAAAAGCATCAGAACAATCAGGTCAATTTGGGGACAAGAAAATAAAAGTTGAAAAAATCAGGGCTTTGTCTAAAGATTTTTACAATTACATCGAAGAAATGAAAAAAGCTTCTTCCGCAAAATTCGATATGAACGAAGAAGGTGTCTACGAAAAAATGGATAAAGGAGAATATTTTGACGACTTGTTTTTTAAAGGAGATAAAGTGTCTAAAGAAGGTCAAGAATTTTTAAGTAGAATTCAGAATTATACTAATCAAGTTAAGCAAATTGGAGGAAGTGCTATTGCTGCTGATGAAATGAATAAAATAGAAGACAGATTTGCAACAAAAAAGGTTAAATCTAAAAATGCTGGAGCTACTCAAGATTGGATAGATTACAACTATAAAGGATTTCCTTTAATTGCATCTATCACTAAATTATCACAATTACAAGCCGACATCAAAACAACAGAAAGTGATATTATCGCTGGAATGTTCCAAACGAGTTTGATTTCTGCAGCATCGTTAACCAAATACCAACCAATTGTAGTTCCTGAAAAATCGGCTTTCTTCCAAGGAGAAGCAGTAAAAGGAAAAATTATTCTTGGTAAATTTGATCCAGATTTGATTGCAAAATCAGTTATCGTAAATGGTGTATCTGTTAAAGCAACTGCTGGTCAGGCTGATTTCTCTTTCGGAGCTGGTGCTGTTGGAGAGCATGAAATTACTGGAACTTTTAACTTTGATGAAGGTGGAAAAGTAGTAAGCTTACCAATTAAAGGAAATTACGTAGTGGTTCCTAAACCAAACTCTGCTAATATTTCTGCTGATAAAATGAACGTAGTATACAGAGGTTTACCAAATCCTATGACGATTTCATTTGCTGGTATTTCTGACGATAAAGTAAGAGCTTCAGGAACTGGATTGACAAAGTCTACAGGTAACGGAAAATACAATTTGAGTCCAGGGTCAGGAACTGAAGTTACTGTTAGTGTACAAGGTACATTGCCGAATAAACAAGTTGTTTCAGATAAAAAATCTTTCAGAATTAAAAACATTCCTGCTCCACTTGGTGCTGTAGGAGGAACACCAGGTTTACAAAAAGGTGCTAAATCACGTTTGGAAGTATCACAAATCACAGCAGTTTTACCAGACTTCTTGTATGACTTGAAATTCCAAGTAGTACAATTTGCATTAAAAGTGCCAGGACAAGCTTCTATAGTTGTTAATGGAGATAGAGTTGATGCGCGTTGTAAAGCAGCATTAGCAAGAGCTAGTAAAGGAGATCAAATTACGATTTCGGATATTAAATCAAAAGTAATAGGTGCTAATATTGCAACACAAACTGCAGCTGTAGCGATTTACGAAATACAATAAAAATTTAAGTTGGTCGTTATAAACCTACTTAGATAACTTAGAAAAAACATTATGAAATTGAAAAACTTATTATTAGTTGTTTTGGGAATTGCAGGAAGTTATGCTTCTCAAGCACAATACAATCTATTAAATGCTAAGATTCCTGATGAAATTGGTTTGAAAACAGCCGCTCAATTAGAAGCGGATAATGACAAACCACTTCCTTACGGATACGTGCACGATAGAGATGTTTTAATGGGAAAAACAACTTGGGAATTGATTGATCTTGATGAAAGAATTAATTTTCCTTTGTACTTTCCAGTTGATACTGCTTTTGTAGGTAAAGAAAGAAGATCTTTGTTTCAAGTACTTTTAAATGGTATAAAATCAGGTGAAATTACAGAAGTATACGGTGATGATTATTTCAATTCCAAAAAAACTTTAACAGATATGGAAAGTGTTTTTAAATTTAGAGACACCATTCCTGAAGGTATTAATGAGTTTAATAATTATTTAGACGATTATAAATCGGGAGCTAAAGTTTTAGATAAGCAATACATCAACGAAACGATACTCGATGCATCTGATATTTCGGGATACAAAATTAAAGGGTTTTGGTATTTTGATAAACGTCAAAGTGAGTTGAAGTACAGATTACTTGCTATTTGTCCGATGGCTACTGAGGCTAGAGATAAAGCAAAAGGAAATACAGACGCTATCGAATTGTTCTGGGTATTTTTCCCTTCTATTCGAGATGTACTCCATGAAGCAAAAGCATTTAACGACAAAAACTCGGCGATGCCAATTACTTTCGATCATCTCTTAAATTCAAGGCGTTTTAGCGGCTTGATATACAAAGAAGAAAATGTATACGGAGATAGAACCATCGATGCATATATGAAAGACAATGCTCAAATGCAATTGTTAGAATCAGAACGTGTAAAAGAAAAGATTCGTAACTTCGAACAAGACATGTGGAACTACTAATATAGTTTTCTAAAAATAGTAAAAACTCTTACCTTTGGTAGGAGTTTTTTTTTAACTTTTTGTCACCCTGAGCTTGTCGAAGGGCTTATATTAAAATTTAAATGGTCGATTATATTATTGTGGGATGTGGACTTGCCGGGATTGCCTTTGCAGAAACGGCGCTGCAAAACGGGAAAACAGTTCTCGTTATCAATGACCAATCGCAAAATTCTTCTAAAGTTGCAGCTGGATTGTATAATCCGGTTATCTTAAAACGCTTTACCGAAGTCTGGCAAGCCAAAGAACAAATCGAATTACTTCACGAATTCTATTCCAATTTAGAAACCAAACTCAAGGTTACATTAGATTACCAATTGCCGTTACTACGGAAATTCTATTCTGTAGAAGAACAAAACAACTGGTTTGCTGCTTCCGATAAACTCAATCTTTCCGATTTTCTTTCCCCAACTTTAATCACCAAAAAATACGATGCGATAGCTTCTCCTTTAGGTTATGGTGAAGTGTTGTATTCTGGTTTTGTCGATACCAATTTATTGTTGGAATCCTATAAAAGTTATTTAGCAACAATGAATTCTTATTTGGAAGAAACTTTCGAATACGATCAATTGGTTCTTAATGCTACTTCTATTCAATATAAAAATCAGGTTGCCAAACAAATTGTCTTCGCAGAAGGATACGGAATGCTTTTAAATCCGTTTTTTTCTATTTTACCACTTGATGGAGCTAAAGGAGAATTACTGCTTATAAAAGCGCCAAATTTGAATTTAGACGTAATCGTTAAAACCGGAATTTTTATTTTCCCACTCGGGAATGATATTTATAAAGTCGGAGCTACTTACAATTGGGACGATAAAACCAATACGCTAACAGCATCCGCAAAAGAAGAATTGATTACTGCATTAAGAGAATTAATCCAATGTGACTTTGAAATAGTGGATCATTTAGCCGGAATACGTCCAACAGTAAAAGACAGAAGACCAATGCTCGGAACACATCCTATTCACAAAAACATGTATTTATTAAACGGATTAGGAACTCGCGGAGTCATGTTAGCACCTGCCATGGCAAAAATGCTTTACGAACATATAGAAAACAAAACCGAACTGAATCCGTATGTAAACATTAATCGTTTTAAGAATTTTGCTTCCAGTTTTTATCGTAATGAATAAAGATGTTGATGTAAATGTTTCTTGACAATCTTGCAATGACTGGCATCAAAGCAATGATGCCAACAATCAAAGTAATCATTGCCGTTTTAGCTGAAGTCTGGAAAAGATAATAAGACATCACAAAAAAAGCTACACCAAACGCAATCGAAACGCCATAACTCACATACATCGCTCCGTAAAAAAAGGAAGGTTCTAATTCGTAGGTGGTATGACAATGACTACAGGTCTTGTTCATTTTATATAAAGTCTTCAGTAAATAAGGGTTTTTTACCACATACATACTTTCTTCTTGGCATTTAGGACAACTTCCTGTTAAAATACTATTTAATGTGCTTCCTTTTTTTAACATTTGCAAAAATTTTAATTACATTCCGTTCAGTCTTTCGACTTCGGGTCTGCAAAGGTACATCAATGTGTTTTTGAGAATGTAAAATTTGTCACAATTAATTATGCTTAATATACACAATTTATCGATTTCCTTTGGGGGAACTTACCTGTTTGAAGAAGTAACTTTTAGAATGGGAGCTGGCGACCGAGTTGGACTTGTCGGAAAAAACGGCGCAGGAAAATCAACCATGCTTAAAATTTTAGCGGGAGATATCAAACCCGATTCGGGAAGTATGGCAACCGAAAAGGAAGTCCGCATCGGTTTTCTTCGTCAGGATATCGATTTCGAACAAGGTCGAACCGTTCTCGAAGAAGCCTATGAAGCGTTTACCGATATTAAAGCAGTCGAAAATAAATTAGCCGAAATCAACCATCAGTTGGTGACGCGAACCGATTACGAAAGTGAAGCCTATTCTCAAATAATCGAAGACTTATCCGATTTTACGCATCGTTTTGAACTGCTCGGCGGTTATAATTATGTGGGTGATACCGAAAAAATTCTATTGGGTTTAGGATTCAAACGAGAAGTGTTTAACAATCTTACCGAAACTTTTTCGGGTGGTTGGCGAATGCGTATCGAATTGGCAAAATTATTATTGCAAGCCAATGATATTTTATTGCTCGATGAGCCAACGAATCACCTCGATATAGAAAGTATCATTTGGTTGGAAAGTTTTTTACGGAATTATCCTGGAGTAGTGGTTATTGTTTCGCACGATAAAATGTTTTTGGATAATGTGACCAATCGCACCATCGAAATTTCTCTAGGGAAAGCCTATGATTTCAACAAACCGTATTCCCAATATTTAGAATTGCGTCATGAAATCCGCGAGAAGCAACTGGCAACCCAAAAAAATCAAGCAAAGAAAATTGAAGAAACCGAGAAGTTAATCGAGAAATTCCGTGCCAAAGCTTCCAAAGCGTCAATGGCACAATCGCTCATCAAAAAGTTAGATAAAGTAGAACGCATTGAAGTCGATGAAGACGACAATTCGGTGATGAATATTTCGTTTCCAGTTTCAAAAGTACCAGGAAAAGTAGTTATCGAAGCCGATCACGTCACCAAAGCGTATGGCAACAATACCGTTTTGAAAAATATTTCCTTATTGGTAGAACGCGGAAGCAAGATTGCTTTTGTCGGACAAAACGGACAAGGGAAATCGACGTTTATGAAAGCCATTGTCAACGAATTTAAGTTCGAAGGAAGTATTAAACTTGGTCACAATGTACAAGTCGGTTATTTTGCACAAAATCAAGCCGAATATTTGGATGGCGAAATCACCTTGCTCCGAACTATGGAAGACGCCGCTACCGATACCAATCGCTCTAAAGTCCGTGACATGTTAGGTTCGTTTCTTTTCCGTGGCGACGATGTCGAAAAGAAAGTAAAAGTACTTTCGGGTGGCGAGCGTAATCGATTAGCGTTATGTAAATTGTTGTTGCAACCGATTAATGTTTTGGTAATGGATGAGCCGACGAATCACCTTGATATCAAATCGAAAAACGTACTAAAAGCGGCGCTTCAAAAATACGAAGGCACTTTACTACTGGTGTCGCACGACAGGGATTTTCTGCAAGGAATGTCGAATATCGTGTATGAATTCAAAGATCAAAAAATCAAGGAATACCTTGGCGATATTAATTATTTCTTAGAGCAACGCAACCTAGAAAACATGCGTGAAGTGGAGAAAAAAGACATCGCAAAAAAGGGCACGAGCGCTAGCGAACTGGCGAAGCAAACGCCTAATTCAAAGGTTTCTTACGAAGATCAAAAGAAAAGCAAATCGTTGCAAAACCGTTTGAGTAAAGTCGAAAGTCAAATCAAACAATTGGAAATCGACATCCAAAACGATGACAAAGCCTTGGCTTCCAATTACGATAAACACATCGAAGACGCTTCTTTCTTCATGGCATACAACAAGAAAAAGACAGAATTAGACAAATTGCTGGAAGAGTGGGAAGTGGTTCAGGGAGAGATAGATAATTTATAGTTAAAACAGCCATTCAAAATAAGTTTTGTTTTAAAACAGTAATGGTGTTTATTTAAACGGATTTCGTTCTTTCCAACTACTTTCTGGTTCTAAATAGGGAAAAATTTTTGACATTTTTTTATTTAGTAATTGGTTGCTATGTTGAATAAATCCGTACATTTTTTGGGGTTTTGCGCCAACCGAACTTTTAATTTCTAAAGCTGTTCTAGCAAAAACTATCTTTTTATATCCTTTATTTATTGAAAAAGCGATCATGTCATAAAGCATGTTCAAATACAGCATTTTTTCTTTCTGGATAGCGTCGTCATAACCAAGAAAATAGGTGTCTATGGTCGTTCCATTTTTAATAAGCGTATTAAACCCAATCAGCTTTTCATCCATAAAATATCCATAAAAAAGAAAGTTGTCTTTTAAAATTTCTTTAAAAACACGAAAGTGATTTTTGGCTAAAAAGAAAGTGTTGAACGGCGCATTTTTCGCCACATGAAAGTACAAATCATAAATAGTATCTTCATAAGTAATGATGTCTTCCAAATGCAGTTTTCTTTTTTTAATTCCGTCTGCACGTTTGCGAGAGCGCTTGTATTGGTCACGGTATTTTTTGGATAATGCGTCGATATAATCTTGTTCTGACTTCCAATTTTCCGGAATATCAAAAACCATATTGGGTTGAATCGAAAATTGATACAGTTCATTAAAATCGGCAATTTTAAAATCATTTACTTCAGGGGCATCAAAATCTTTAAAAGTCGTTAGATGAATTTTTTTACCTTTATTTTTATACAGAAGTTGTAGTTTTTCGGCAGCTTTTTTGAGTGTTGCAATCAACGCTTTTTTATCAACATTCGCTGAGAATGAAAATGCATTTTGACCTGTAAGCATATTGTTTCCTATAAATAAAACATGCGAACTAAAATTTTTAAAGAAAAAATTTCTAATATGTGATTTGATGCATTTATCGCGATCACCAAACGAAGTCAATTGATTGGCATCTATAAATTGACAAAGCGCAATTCCGATTAATTGGTTATTTTGATACAATCCAATAAAATGGCATTCCATATTAGTTGGTGCCGATTTTTCGAGAACTTCAAGGTATGCTGAAGTCAGAAAAATGTTTGAAGTTGCCAAGTTGTTCCAATCCGCTGGAAGTTCTAGATAAGTAGAAAAAATTTTAAAGGAATAATCGGGATTCAAAGCAACTTATGATTTGTTCAAATTTAGATATTATTTTGTTTTGACAGCCAATCGGATGTTATTTTTAACTAACTTTAAATAAAAAATGGAAAAGCTATCAAAAGTAATTATCAGTGCAGCATTAGAAAGTTTAAAAGATTGGGGTTTTGTTGACAATGCGATTGAAAAAAAATTTCAATTTAAAGATTTTGTTCAGGCACTCGGATTTATAGTTCAAGTAGGATTATGCGCTGAAAAAGCGAACCATCATCCCGAATTTTACAATGTGTATAATAAGGTTACCATTCGATTATCAACTCATGATGCAAAAGGTGTAACTAACAAAGACTTTGCATTAGCAAAAGCAATTGATGAAATTGCATAAAAAAATCCCATCTTATTTGAATAAGATGGGATTTGATTTTTAATTCTGAACTCTTATTGCATTCCACAAATAATCGCACCCATTACCATACAGGTTACGACCCAGTAACCACCAGCAACTAATACGTATTTCCAACTTCTTCCTTCATAAAGCGCATTAGTTCCAATAACAGGTAAAGCAAAAAATAATCCCGTCATAAAACCGTGTAAAGCTCCATGTTTGAATGTCCGGAATGCCGTTCCGTAATCTGCCATGAAGGCTTCATACGAAGGTTTAGCTATAGAAGGATCGCCTCCAACCATTCCTAATGCTCCGAATTGATGAATGACCAACATTTGCAAAAGAAAGGAAATAAGTAACGCATAGAAAATGGACATAGCGAAAATGGCTATCATGTTTTTGCCTTTTCCATCTTCTTGGGTAATTCCGGTTTCTCTCATCCAAATATTTCCAAAAACTTTTGGGTTGTACCAAATAAATCCTACAACAAGTGAGGACAAAGCTGCAAGTAATAATGCTAAAAAATTAATGTTCATAGTTTTATGTTTTATTGGTTAGTGTAACAAATATAAAAAAAATATGTTAATTTAAACATTTTATATTTGTAGGAAATATCATTTAAAAAATGTTAATTTATGTTAAAATATGCATTTTGTCGGCTTTTTATGTAGTTAATCGAAAAAACATTTCTATTTTTACTCCACCAAATCAAAGAAATTATGAAAGCAATTTTTACCTACGTTTTAACACTTGTTGTTACATTGTCAACTTTCGCAGAAATTTCTGTTTCTGAAAAAAAGACTTTAATTCATTTTAACAAATCTACTAATGGAGATCAATGGTCTACTAAATGGGATTTGAATGCACCGGTTAGCACTTGGCATGGAGTTACCATCCAAAATGATAAAGTAGTCGCAATCGATTTATCAAGCAATAAATTATCGGGAACACTTCCTAGTGACATAGCAAATCTTACCTTTTTAAGATCGCTTGTATTATTTCAAAATGAAATTTCAGGTCAAATCCCATCTAGTATTGGAAACTTAAAGAATTTGGAACAATTAAATTTATCATTTAATAAATTTTCGGGAACTATACCTGAAGCATTAAGTGATGCAGCTTCTTTAAAATCAATTGAATTATTCATGAACAGATTAAATGGAAATTTGCCAAAAACATTTTATAAATTAAAAAGTTTAGAAGTATTGTCGTTATACAATAATGATATTTCGGGAGAAATACCTTCTGAATTGTACAAGATAAAATCGTTAAAGGTATTGCAATTAAATTCAAATGGATTAACGGGAAAATTAAGCAAAGAGATATCCAATCTTACTTCATTAGAAAGTTTGAGTTTATTCGATAATAAAATGATAGGTCAAATTCCTTTTGATATTGAAAAAATGAATAATTTAAAAGAAATGAACATTTCTTATAATAACTTTAAGGGTGTTATTTCAAAAAAACTTTCTAGTAAAGATGCTTTAAATATGACGATGCTAAATGATCAAGGAGTCGCCACGACTTTGTTAATAGATATGTCTAAAGATAAAGCTGTCGTTTCGGAAGAGTAAAAGAAAAAAATATAAATTACCTTATAGATTTAGTTCGTAAGGTTTTTTTATGTCCAAAATTATTTTTTCACAATACTTGTACTATTAAAAGGTGTTAACATCTATGATAACAAGTTTTTCAAAAATTAAAATAAAGCGGTAATCTTAAGAATAATTTTGCAATAGAATACCGCTTTTATAAAATCTCTAAGCAGATAAAAGACTTTATTATACAAGCTTATTAATTTATAGCTACAACATATAAATTTATTTATGATGAAAAATTACATCTCAAAATTTAAGAATTTAGGAATCCAGTTTGTTTTTTTATTCTTAATTTCCTCCTTCGGTTTTTCTCAAACTTCAGGAACCATTGTTGAACCGGCCACTGGAGCAGGAATAGCTGTAATGGATCCTAATGGTGATGGATATACTTCTATAACCAGCGCTGGATTTACTTTTGACGATCAAATACAAAGTGAACTTCCATTTTCATCTTTAATTTTCCCAGGAATAGAGCCGGATTCGGATCTTAATAATGCCCCTAATTGTGGGTTTACTGATTTTATGGATCAAGGTGATAGAGATCCTGCTCAAAAATATCTTTCTCCCGCAGGAAATTGGATATTTCGTTTGCGTATGGGATCGATATCTCCAAATGCAAAAAGTTATTCTGTATTGATTGATACCGATGGATTATTTGGAAATACAGGACCGAATGCTGACCCAACTTGGACAGTTAATAATCCCGGATTTGAAATAGAAATTGTTTTAGCTACTAAATTTGGTGTTTATGTTTACAACGTTAATACGCCCATTTGTACTCCAGTAATTTCGTATAACGGAACAAGCCATTATCAAAAATCAATTGCAGGATCTATGGGTTGTGGAAATCCGGATTACTTTTATGATTTTTATGTTGTTTTTGCAGATTTAGTGGCTCAGTTCCCTGGATTAACCACTT
Source organism: Flavobacteriales bacterium (assembly GCA_031387085.1). Lineage (GTDB taxonomy): Bacteria > Bacteroidota > Bacteroidia > Flavobacteriales > Flavobacteriaceae > Flavobacterium. The sequence continues at coordinate 33,459 of JANNCY010000101.1, forward strand.
CAACTCCTATGCGTTATGCTATTGTTGACAATACGGCGGCAAATAAATCAACGATTTGTAACCCTAGTTCAGCATCAGATGTAGCTGGAGTTGGAAATTGTCCAAATCTTGCAACATGT
>JANNCY010000106.1:0-17620 GCA_031387085.1 Flavobacteriales bacterium
TGCAATCCACTAGATGTAGAATCTTCTCGGTTTGACAATGCTTTCCCTATAACCATCACCGGTGAAACTGTACTGATTTCAAAGTCTATATTTGGATTTTCAGCAATGAATTTTTGAACTACTTGATTAGCGATGAATTTAGCTTGTGCATACGGATGACTTTCAGTGCTGGTAAATCGGGTATCGGTTTCATCAAAAGAGTCGTAAACTTCTTTTCCGCCGGCAGGCATAGGAAAATTGGTGTTCCATCCGGCAACCGAAGCAATTATAACAACTTTTTCGATGCCCGGAGTAGTATGAATAACTTCCAGAAAATTTTGAGTTCCGTTAATTGTTGGATGGAACAATTCTGTTTCGGCATCTTGAAAGTCTAAGATAAAAGGAGTTCCACCATGAATGACATAATCACAATCGGCTATAAAATCTACTAATTGCGCTTTATCAGTTACATCCAATTCGCTGATGTATAAATTTTCTGCGTTTTTAAGTTGCATCAAATGTTGGTATTTGTCTTCACGAGAAATATCGGTAGCGGATACTTTTACTTGGTAATCATTCTCTAAAAATGTTTTGGTAATGTAGGTTCCAATAAAACCAGAACCACCAATAATGCCTACTTTTTTCATTTTTAATTTGGATTAATAATTATTTTACAGAAACTGTAGGTAAACTGGTATTCCATATATTGCTGCATATTTTCCAATCACCATTTTCCTTTGTCCAAATATTTATGTATTTTCCTTTGTCAATTATATCATTTTCGCCATAACGTAAATAATATTTACCTTCATCGATGAGGTAATCTTCATTACCATAAAACGAAGTGGATTCTTCGCTAAATTCTTTTATTCCGTAATTAACCCATTCTGAATTAACCGCTGCAATTGCAGCACGTCCAGTCACTATATCGGAATTCGGTGGATATGCTTTCGCATCCTGAGTGAAAATGTGATTTAGAAAAACGGTATCTTTTGTTATATGTGCCTGTGTAAACTTGTTCGTTTTTTCATCAATAATTTTTTTCATAGCTATTGAATCAAATACAAAAGCACTGCTCTTATCAATGTCTTTAGAAGTATTGTTATTGTTCTTGCAGCTAACGGTTAATAATCCTGCACATGTGATTGCCAGATAAAAAATGGAACTATTTTTCATTTTTACAGTTTTAGAATTAATTATCTATTTTTTTGTAACCCTTTCAGAGTTGTAAACTCGGAAAGGGTTTTAAGAACTTTTTTAAAATAGTTTTATTATTTCGAACTCAAATCAGCTCTGTAAAAAATCAATTCACTCCAAACATCGTCGTAGTATAATTTAATTTCGTCAAGGTAAAGGTCATACGAACCTACGCCATGAATTTTTTCATATGCCACTTTAAATGGTTTTCTAAATCCGTCGGCTTTTTCTTTTAGTCCTTGTTTGAATCTTCTGGCTATAGCAAATTGAGGAGCACCCGAAGCACTGACTTCATAAACGGCCATTGTTGAGCCTTCTGCTGCCCATACTGCTTTTAATTTTTTCAACATCGTTAGTACTTTCATATTACAACCCATTTTAGGATAGATGTGTGTAATTTGAACTTTATCCGAGTAATCGCCAATACCGATAGTACTTAACGAATCTACATAAACAGAATAGCCGCTAGAGCTTCTATCGGTTAAATAGATGGTTACATTTTTGTGCCAGTCGTTGTTATGTTCTACATTAATATCGCCTCGAGTGTCTTCTGATTCCCAAGTCTTTGGCCCTTCCACAATATGGAATCCTCCGGCATCTGGTCCTGATACAATATCAAAAACGCGCCATCTAACATCGCCTGTGTGGTACTTTTGTGCGTGTGCTGCTAGTGCTTTTTCAAATTCAAGTTGTTTATCAACTTTTGGAAATACTCGGTTTGTGGAAATCACATTTTTGGTTTGGCTAAAGCTTAAAAAAGGAATAAGCATTAAAAGTAGAAAAATTGTTTTCATCTTTAATTGTACATTTTTTTTCATGATTATTGGTTTTTAGTGATGGTTTGAATTACTATTAATTCTACGACTAAATAACTGATAATCAATTGAGGTTGAAAGCGAGTTAGGACGAAACGGGTGAAATAATGTCCGAAGGTTATGTTTTATTTATCGGAAGGAGAAAAAAGAAAATAGATGAATGAGAATAGACTAAAGAATCTAGAATTTATAATTCATAATTTTTAATTCATAATTATTTAAGCTGCTTTTTTTAATTTAAAATCAAAAATAAGTGTAGTTCCATTTTGATTTTCTTCGGTCATTGTGCCGTTAAGCTGTTGCGTAAGAAGTAAAACGAGTTGTCCGCCAAATCCTGTTCCGTAAGTGATACCCGATTTCCCAACACCATTATCAGCCACTTTAAGTCGAAGGATATTGTTGGCTTGTTTTTCCAGTTTGATGGTAATGGTTCCTTTTTCGCCTTTCGGAAAAGCGTATTTAATGCAATTGGTCAATAATTCGTTAACGATTAATCCAAGCGGAACCGCGGTATCAATATCCAAATCAAGATTTTCCATTGCCAGTTTTAAATCAATACTTTTTTCGGCTCCAAAACTATCGAGTATGCTTTCGCTCAAATTTAAAAAGTAATCTTTCATCTCTACAGCTCCAAGATTAGTTCCCTGATAGAGTTTTTGATGCACTATGCCAATAGAGTTGACACGATTCTGACTTTCAGCCATCGTATCTTTAGTGCTTTGATCGTCAATTTGTGCCGATTGCAAAGCAAGTAAACTCGAAACAACTTCCAAATTGTTTTTCACCCGATGGTGAATTTCTTTCATCAACAATTCGTTTTCAGCATTGCGTTTGTCGAGCAGGTTGTTTTTGTTTTCGAGATCCAAATTTACTGTAGCTAATTTTACATTGCTTTTTTGTTTGAGTCGCACGTTTCGATACACCAGCAATAGCGAAAAAGCGGATAGACCCAAAGCCACTATAAAGAAAATTTGCTGGTTACTTTTTTGAAGGAGTTCTTTTTCTTTGTTTACGACACTCATTTTTAGTTCACTTTCACGTAAACTTCGCTCGTTGGATTCCTTTTCAAAAACAATTGCTTCATTATAAAATTTTTGGAAATAAATTAAAGCAGTTTTTAAATCCCCTTTTTTCTCATAAGCTTTAGCAATATAGAATGTAATGTCTTCAGAACCTTTCCTATTTTTTAATAGTTTATATCCCGCTTTACTTTTAGTATAATTAGCAATTGCTAAATCATATTTCTTTTCATCCATATAGATATCAGCTAATAATCCATAAACATAGGGTCTAATACTGTTTTTATTGATTTTGTATTTTTCTAATATGTCTAAAGCTTCAATGATGTATTTTTTGCCTTTGTTGTATTGTTCAAAAGGTATTTTTTTTTCATCATTTAATGGATAGGTTATTAAATCTCTTCCAGTACATGCGTAATACCAAGCATGTTTTTGTGGGCTTTTTATGTATTTCAAAATCGATTGCATTTTACTCGAATAAACAGTAAGTGAATCAATATTATTAATGTTTTTATTAGAATAATATCCAATCATTGCCCTATAAATTCGAAAAAGTTCTAATGAACAAATTGCTTTGCCTTTTTTTTCATAATAGTTACAACTTTTAGTTAAATAAGATAGTGCTAGATTTTGTTCATCTTCTAATTTATATCTTTCATAAAAAATACCTTTATCAGCTAAAGTTGTTGCTTTTTGGTCGTTGCTTTTAAATTCATCAGCTAACTTAATTGCAACTGAAAATAATTTTACGGCGGTTTTAGTTTCCCCAATTTCAAGTTTAATTAAAGACCAATTGGTTAAATAATTGTATTCAAATCCCTTGTTTTTTAATCTTTTTGGACTATTTTCAAAATAGGACCATCCGATACGAGCTAAAGAATCTAAATTAGTATAAGAATTATTGATATTTAAAAAATCGGATTGATGATAATAAATTTGGGCTAATTCAAAACCAAAAAGCTTTGAATTAACTTGGAGTTCTTTTGATGCTTTTTGAAAATAATAAGTACTACTGTCGCTATTAAATTGTGGCATGTCTGTAAACCAAATTGCCTTTGCTTTGTATTTATTACTCCAGATTAAAGCATTTTTAGGAGTATTTATTTGTTTTGTTTGGGAAAACAAAACTTGTGAAAGGAACAACAAAAGGGATATAAGTATTTTTTGCATTACTTAAATCTTTTGAATGTGCAGCAACAGCTGCTTTTTTAATTCGGCACTTAACGGAATGGCTTTTTTAGCAATAACCACATGGCTCGTGGCAATTTCATCAATATGAAATAAATTTACTATAAACGAACGATGTATCCGAAGCAGATTATTAACCGTAAGTTTTACTTCCAAATCCTTTAATGTAGCTACTAGCAGGTATTCTTTGTCTTTGCAATGTATTTTGCAATAATTCCGTTCGGCTTCGATGTATAAAATATCATTGATGTTTACTTTGACCATTTTGTCATGACTTCGCACAAATATGGAATCACTAAGCACAAAAGGTTCTTCTGGAGTTTCTTCGTTTTCTTTTGCTTTTTTTTCTGCTGCAACACGAATTATGGTTAATTCAATGGCACGTTGCAAATCGATTTTTTTGAATGGTTTCGAAATAAAAGCGTAGGGATTGGTCGATTTGGCTCTGTTGAAATGCGCTTCATCGGCATTGGCCGTTAAGTAAATAATAGGGATTTTAAATTCGGTCAAAATTAAATTGGCTAATTCAATGCCATCCATTTCGCCTTTTAAGTTGATATCCATCAAAAGAATATCGGGCACTTGTTGTTTGATGTGTGGCAGTACTTCTTCGGCTCGTGGTATAATTCCGGTAACTTGGTATCCTAAATTATTAAGCTGCATTGAAATGTTGGCAGCTATAATCATTTCATCTTCGACTATCAAAACGGATTGCTTGGTACTCATCAACTACTATTTAAGTTGGTTACTAAATCAGTTACGTAGGTTAATCGATAAGCATATTTGAGGAGGCCGACTTAAATCAAAAGATAAATATACTAAAATAAGTAATTGGTAAGAAATTAATTATTAAATTTTTGAAATAAAAACAACACTATTTTTTATTAAAATCCTCGTGATTGTCGATAAAAGTAATGTTTCTAGTAGGTGCTGTATTCACTCGCAAATCAAAAATATCAAAGCGGTTATAATGGCCAAGAATGTCATGCATTTGTTTGGGTTGAATGCAGTTGCCCAAATCGATATCGGCGTAGATAATGCCTTCGTCGTCAATTAATGGAGTGCCGATCACCGCGCCATTCGGACCAATAAATCCAGAGAATGCGGAGTTTTTTCGCGTCAATAATTCATCCACGTTTGGAACATCAGCACGTAATGCATCTTTAATTTCTTGAGAAATCGTAGAACAGGAAACAATAGTAAATAGTTTACCTTCAAACGAATGTGCTGCCGCACGAATTTTAATCGCTTCGGCCATGTCGTAATCGGGTGGGGCAACGGGAAGTGAAATGTAGTTCGCTATATGAATTAATTCGCCTTGTGTTAATAATGTAAATCGTGCTAATGTATTGGTGTTTTCGCCACACGCTAAAGTTCCTATTGGTCCGATTTCGGTATCATAGACTTTTAAAGACGAACCATCTCCAGATGTCCAGGTCAGTTTTTCTGCCCAAGTTGGAACCAACTTTCGGTGTTTTCCGATGAGGTTTCCGTGGTTATCAATAATGAGGTTGGTATTGTAGATTTCGCCATAACTGGTTCCGCGTTCGTTAATTCCGATAACGATGTGAATATTGTTTTCTTTTGCCGCTTGGAATAACGGTTTCATACTTTCATCTGAAATCGCAACGGAATTTTTATACAATTGTTCGTACCATTTGCTGCCTTGAACGGGCGTCATGATCCAGTTCCAATACGGATAACCCGCAACAAATACTTCCGGAAACGCTATAAGTTGGGCGCCGTTGGCACTGGCTTCTTTGACAAACGAAGTGGCTTTTTCAATTGTTCTTTCTACGTTGAGAAAAACAGGTGATGTTTGTACGGTAGCAGCTTTGAATTTTTTGAAGTTCATATTTTTAATTATTTCACAGAGTTCCACTGAGGATTTTCAAAGAGAAACACGGAGTTAATTGGAATTTTAAATTTTAAATTTGGATATTTTATTTTTCATTTCTTCTGAAAACGGTTCGGCTTTGATTGCATTTCTATCTGCTGCAATGGCAACGTTTACTAAAGTGACCTCGCCTTCTAAACACGTTTTTCCTTGCTCGTCTTCAAAATGAAAACCGCAATTGACAGACGCTCCGCCAAGGTTGATTACCCACAATTTTTTGGTTAGAATTTCTCCAAGTCGTGCGGCTTTTTTAAACTGGACTTTCAAATCGACAGTCGGAATTCCGTTGGTCTCATGGATTTTAGAAAACGGACGGTCGAGTGCTTCTTCAAACCAGTCTTCTACCAAATCGTTGAGCATTTCGAGAAAACGCGGATAAAAAACAATGCCGGCATAATCGACATGTTTGAAACGGATTTTTTCTTTTTTTGTAAAATAGTTGTTCATATTCGATATGTTTTAGCCCCGATAGTAGTAGAAATCCTGGCATTGCGGTGAACAATCATGGTGAGATTGCTTCGATCCTCGCAATGACAGATTGAAACGGATAGCGGGAATAGCTTCTAAAAATTTTCAACACTAGCTTTCTTCCAAAAGTACAAAAATTCTTTCGGAACCGTACTTTCGTAAAGTAAGCAACCTGTTTCCAATTCGGGAAACGTTTGGGCAAAGGTTTCAGTAATATTTCTTTCAACACGTGTACTTACTAAATCTCTACCGACTTTATCCGGATGGTCAATTCCGGCAGACGCCATTAAATCAATGGCACTTTTTACGGTTTCATGTTGGAATCGTGCCACACGAACGCTTTTTTCCTGAGGTACCAAACCTTTCATTAAATCTTTATCTTGCGTGGCAACGCCGGTGGGACACGTATTGGAATGGCATTCTAACGCCTGAATACAGCCGAGTGCGAACATCATACCGCGTGCCGAATTGCACAAATCGGCGCCAATCGAAAGACAGCGTATGATATCAAAACCCGAAATGACTTTTCCACTGGCGATAATTTTAATTTGGTCTTTGATACCGAAGCCATTTAAGCAATCGTACACAAATGCCAAAGCATCACGCAACGGCATGCCCACGTGGTCAGAATACTCGGGTGGAGCTGCTCCTGTTCCGCCCTCACCGCCATCTACAGTTATAAAGTCAAGATAAGTTTCGGTTTCGACCATCGCTTTGCAAATGGAAATGAATTCCGATTTGTTGCCGATACAGATTTTCATTCCGATAGGTTTGCCACCTGAATTTTCACGCAATAATTTGACGAAAGACATAAGTTCTAAAGGAGTAGCAAACGCAGAATGTTTGGGTGGGGAAAGAATGTCATTTCCCATGGCTACGAGTCTAATAGCAGCAATTTCGGGAGTGACTTTTTCTTTTGGTAAAATTCCGCCATGACCAGGTTTAGCACCTTGGGAGAATTTAATTTCAATCATCTTGACGTTATCCAATGTCGCCCGTTTTTTATATTCTTCTAAAGAAAAAGTACCATCGGGATTACGGGTACTAAAATAACCGGTTCCGATATTCCAAACTACGTCGCCACCTTCCTGCAAGTGATACGGTGACAATCCACCTTCACCGGTATTGTGAAAAAAACCTCCTTGTCTGGCTCCGGCGTTTAACGCTACTATGGCGTTTTTACTCAACGAACCAAAACTCATAGCACTTATGTTAAACAAACTGGCTTCGTAAGGTTTAGTGCATTGCGATGAACCGATTGTAACCCTTGGATTTTGGTTGCCTTTGGCAAAAGGAATCGCGTTAATGCTGTGATTGATCCATTCGTAACCCACATTGTAAACGTCCATTTGCGTTCCGAATGGTTTGGAGTCGGTTTCTTTTTTGCTTCTTTGGTAGACCAAGTTGCGTTCTAAGCGACTGAATGGTTTTCCATCGTTGTCATTTTCTATAAAATACTGACGCATTTCAGGTCCGATAGATTCTAACAAGTACCGCATTCTTCCTAATAATGGGAAATTGCGACGAATGGTTTTCTTACATTGGTACATATCGTACAATCCCATGAGAATTAAAGGGACAAAAATCAGCATTAAAAAACTAAACTTCCAATTCACATACGACAGCATGCCGATAATGGATAGGGAAGTAATGCAGAATACTAGAAATGCTTTTCTCATTATTTTAATTTAAATCGTTGTATTTTTCCGGTCTCTGTTTTGGGTAAAGTTTCTGTAAAATGAATCACTCTCGGATATTTATACGGAGCAGCTACTTCTTTGAACCAATGCTGTATACGGTTTTTCATTGCGTCGGTAGCTTTATCGTGTTCTTTTAGAACAATATGCGCACAAACCAGCATGCCGCGCTCTTCATCGGGTATTCCTACCACCGCACATTCGAGGATGTCATCATGTGTTAAAAGTACGCTTTCTACTTCAATAGCCGCTATATTATATCCCGAAGAAATAATCATATCATCGCCACGAGCGACAAACCAAAAATAACCCTCTTCATCCTGCCGGAAAATATCACCCGTTACATTCCATCCGTTTTCAACGTATTCTTTTTGTTTGTCGATACGGTTCAGGTATTTGCAACCAGTGATGCCTCTGACGACTAATCGCCCTGGTTCATTTCTGGGAACTTCCGTACCGTTGGCGCGTATAATTTTTGCTTCGTAACCTGTAATTGCTTTGCCTGTTGCACCGGGTTTCATGTTATTTTCATTAGAGGAAATGAAGATGTGCAACATTTCGGTAGCTCCAATTCCGTCTATAATTTTTAATCCAGTAGCGTTATACCAATCTTCCCAGACTTTTAAAGGTAAAGCTTCTCCGGCAGAAACGCATTTGCATAAACTCGAAATATCGAAATCACTCACTTTCGTAGTAATAATGCGCCATGCAGTTGGAGCTGTAAAGCATACCGTGATTTTATGTTCCTGAATGGCTTTCAGCAACAAATCGGGACTTGGTTTTTCGATTAGAAAAGTAGAAGCTCCGAAATACAATGGGAACAATACTAATCCCCCCAAACCAAATGTAAAGCCAATTGGTGGACTTCCAGTAAAAATATCGTTTGGGGTTGGTTGTAAGGAGTAATTCGGAAACGCTTCACAAATATTGAGAATGTCTTTGTGATAATGTGCTGTCATTTTGGGCAATCCGGTAGTTCCGGAAGTGAATCCGATTAGGCAAACGCTATCTGCTTTCGAATGGTAATTGGTGAATGTTTTGGGTTTGGATTGCAGTAGTTCTTCCCATTTTGCATTTCCGAAATAACTAATTTCCCTCAGAAAATCAGATTTTACCAATTCCATTTCATCGGACAATTCGTGATCACAAAACGCTTGGGAGATTTCAGCACAATCGATAATCGTCGTTAATTCTTTGGAACGAAGTAATGGCATAGTGGCAACGACAATTCCACCGGCTTTTAAAACAGCAAACCAACAGGCCACCGTCATGGGGTTGTTGGCAGAACGAATCAACACGCGATTGCCCGATTGCAGTTTTAAATCATCTATTAAAAAATGAGCAATTTGGTTGGCTTTTTCGAATACCTCTTGATACGACCATGTGGTTTCGAAAGTACGGATGCAAATGTTGTTTCCGCGACCCTCTGTGATGTGATGGTCTAAAAGGCGTTCTACACAATTGAGCATTTCAGGACGATGAAATTGTGGCAATTCCAAAAAAACATAGTCAGGTTGTACATCTATGCTGGGTAAAGAATCATGTGCAAAATTGTCTTCGTAATCTTTCATTTTCTAAATCGACGAGTGTCGGAGTTTATTTTTTATTACTTTTAGGTTTTAAGGCTCTTTTCATACTTTCCAATTGTTTTCTTTCGCTAGCTTTTAACGGATACAAATGGGATATTCCGGCTTTGTATTGATTAGGAATATTAGAAGGTTGGAATTGTTCATAAGCTTGTGCATTTCGAACAAAATTCGGATCCAATAATAAGGGTCTTCCCAAAGCTACCAAATCGGCTTTTCCGTTTAAAATTATCGTATTGATTTGATCAATGTCTTGGATGTATCCCGATGTTATTGTGGGAATGTGAACGGTATTTCGAACCGTATCCGAAAAAGGGGTTTGCCACATACGACCGACTTGTGGCTTTTGATGTTCAACGGTATTTCCTGTCGAAACATTGATGATATCGGCTCCGGAGTTTTTGAAGGCGGTAGCGATAGTGGTTACATCAGCTTCTGAAATTCCATTTTCAGCCCAATCGGAAGCTGAAATCCGAACTGACATGGGTTTTTCGTTCGGAAAAGTTTTTCGCATCTCAGCAAAAACCTGTAATGGGAATCGCAATCGGTTTTCAATGCGGCCGCCAAATTCGTCAGTTCTTGTATTGGTTAAAGGTGATAAGAAGGAAGCTAGTAAAAATCCGTGGTGCGCTTGTAATTCGATTATATCAAATCCGGCTTCGTTGGTATTTTTGGTAGCTTGTACGAATTGGGAAACAATAATATCCATATCGGCAACAGTCATTTCTTTTGGTGTAGGCATTTGGGAACTGAACGCAATTGGAGAAGCAGATAGCAATTCCCACGGTCTATCAATTGGTTCATTAAGCGCTTCCCATGGTTTTTTGATAGCGCCTTTTCGACCCGAATGGCCGAGTTGCATTCCGATTTTAGTTGTTGTGTTATGATGAATAAAATCGGTTACCCTTTTCCAGTTAACTAGTTGTTCTTGAGTGTATATTCCGGCACAACCTAAAGTGATGCGTCCCGTTTCAGACACGGCTGTCATTTCGGTTATAATCAATCCCAATCCGCCTACTGCACGCGAATTATAATGTTGAAAATGCCAATCGTTTACCAATCCGTTTGTTGCCGAATATTGTCCCATTGACGACATGACAATGCGGTTTTGGAGTAGTAATTCCTTTAATTGAAATGTAGTGAATGCTGGCGATTCGGTTTGTGAATTTGTTTTGGAATTGAATTCAGCTATTACTTTATCGGTAAAGGATTTATCTCGTAATCGAAGGTTTTCAAAAGTTACTTTTTTTGCACGTGTCATGCATCCGAAAGCAAATTGGTAAAAAGGATGTTGATTGTTGCGGTCCATGTTTTCAAACCAATCCAACGACACTAAGGCAGCGTGTTGAATCATCTCAACGGTATTTCGGCGTGTTTTCTCATACTGTTGAAAAGCAGCTTGTACATCGTTCGGGTTTGCCATTACAGCGTCAAATAAACCAATGGCAGAATCCATCGCTAATTTGGTTCCCGAGCCAATAGAATAGTGGGCTGTTGCTTTGGCATCACCTAGTAAAACGATGTTGTTATGGAACCACTTTTCATTAGTCACATGTGGAAACTGCCGCCAATGCGATTTATTGCTGATGAGCGGATGACCTTCTAATTCGTCCATGAAAATAGCACTGATTTTCTGAATTGTATCCGCTTCATTAGTGACTTCAAAACCGTGCTTTTGCCAGGTGTCGTCACTGCATTCGAAAATCCAGGTGCTCATACCTAGTTCGTATTGGTAGGAATGTGCAACGATAGTTCCGTGTGGTGTAGTTCTGAAAAAATAAGTAAAAGCGTCGAGTGGTTTGGTAGAGCCAAGCCAAACGAATCGGTTTTTCTTTAGTGTGATTTTGGTACCAAATTCGTTTTCAAATTGCGAACGAATGGCACTCGCAATGCCGTCGGCAGCCAATATAATATCAGCGTCTTTGAATCGCGATAGGTCTTCTACATTTTGCTCGAAGTGCAGATTAACACCTTCTTCGGAGCAGCGTTGTTGTAATAATTGCAATAAGGTTTTTCGCGAACAGCCACAAAAACCGTTTCCGGCAATACTTACGTTTAGTCCATCACGGGCAATGATGATATCATCCCAATAGGCAAATTTACTGCGAATGAGTTCGTACGATTGCATGTCGCGTTTCAGGAATTCACCTAAGGTTTCATCCGAAAAGACGACACCAAATCCGAAACTATCGTCGGGTTTATTGCGTTCATAAACGTCGATTTGGCAATGCGGCATTGCTTTTTTGGTTAATATCGAGAAGTACAGTCCACCAGGACCACCACCAATTACTGCTATTTTCATATTTTATTTTTTCATGAAATCAAATGCGCCTTTTCTTAAGTTGATTCCATATTCAACATAGGCTTTTAAACAAGCCAGAAAATTCGACCATCCAAATGAATTTCCAGACAACCATTTGAGTCCCGCTTCGTCATTAGCCCTGCTTTTTTCGGTAATAGAAACTAAAGTTGAATTGTTTTCTCTTTCGGTAAGTGTTATTTCGACAAGCAGTTCGAGATTATCCATGGGCCAATAGTACGAAATGTACTTGTTGGTTTCGATTTTATCAACTCGAACGGGACAATCAAAATCAAATTCAGGGAAATTCCATATTAGGTATTTGCCTTCTTCCATTCGCCCAGTACTTTTGGAAATAAAGTAGTGGGACATTTGTTCTGGATTTACAATAGCTTCAAAGACCTCGTGAATGGGTTTTTGAATTTGCATGGCAACTTGAATTTCTAATTTGTCTGGTATCATTTTAATTTCTTTTGATGGAGAAAATCTCACCCATTTTACTGTAATTAGAACCTGCTAATCGAGCTACTGGTTTATAGGTTTCCAGATTTATTTTGTAATTATCTAAGAGTACACTGTCGTCATAATGCATCATAACAATGCGTCCCACGATAATGCAGGCCCCGCCATTTTTATGATCTTCCAGAAAATAGTGGTGCACCATTTCGCATTCGAAAGTCACTTTACTTTCTTTGACGCGCATCGGTTTTATTTTTATTGAGGGAATCGGAGTGAGTCCTGCCAATTGAAATTCATCTACATCCGAATCAACAGTTTGAGAAGTCTGATTCATTTGTTCAACTACATTTTCCGTAACCATATTGACAACAAACTGTTTATTGGCTAATACATTATTTAAAGTGTCTTTGTTAGTATGATTTCCGCGAACGGTAGAAAACATGACATGTGGCGGGTCTTCACCAACGGCATTGAAATACGAGAAAGGAGCGAGGTTGTTAATCCCGTTAGCATCCACAGTTGAAATCCATCCAATAGGTCTCGGAATTACAGCGCCTGTCAATAATTTATAAACGGCTGAATGGTCTAACTCGTTGGGATCGAATTGCATGGTTTTGTTTTAGTTGTTGGTACACAAATGAACAAAAAAAAAAGGAAATAGATCACTATAATTACGACATTATTTAGACAATTTATGCTCCGTTAATTAATTTCTTTAGCAATGCAATTTGTCCCAAATGGTAGTGTGTATGTTCGATTATGCCGTGAATGTTTCGGTAGTAATTGCCGTATTTTTCGTCGGCCATGTTTTCCCAAAGGCTCGCTTCTGGCAATTGTTCTACTAAAGCCGCCATTGCTTCAGCATTGGTAAGTGTTTGGTTTATCAGCTCTTGCCATTCTGTTTCGGATGTTATTGATGGAAGATCAAAACTGTATTTGTCATGAGCATCTAATGGTCCACCTCGTAATACCTTCAAAACCGCACCTACAAAATAATCGGTATGAAAAACCAATACTGCAATCGTGTTAAACGAATGTACTTTTGTTGTAGCTTGTTCCCATGTTACGTCTGCTAAATTATCTTTAAGGTTAGAGAACGTCCAATTACCACCGAAATAAACCGCTCTGATGTGCTGGGAGAGTTGCTTAGGTAAATTCATAATCGTTATTTGGTTACTTTTTTCAGAACTTTTTCTACACGTAATCTTTTGGTCTCTTTTTCAATTTCGGGAAGCCTTGAAAGTAACGTTTTTATGAAAACAGTTCTATTCTTATCTGAAATAATCGGTAGGGATTGCTCGGCGTACTTTGGCAATTGGTTGGTTGGACTTTTTAGCAGGCGTTCATTTAGCAGCCAAAAGACATCCTCTTCATATTCTTTTACTGCGCAAAGTTGTATTAAAATACCAACACAGTGATCATTAGTAATCACCGACCCTTTGTCGGCAATGTTGATTATTTTAGCTAGGGCACCATAAATTCCTTTCGGATTATCGGACGTAATGGTATCTAACGCAATCATAACTCCCCATTGCATGCGGTTGTTTTTGGTATCCAATAAGGCAATTAATTCGTCACTATACGGAACTACTAATTTCGGATGTAGCATTCCGATTTCATAGATTACTTTAATGCAGTCGCTTTGGATGGCTTTGTCTTTGCCATGAAGTAGTTGTATTAGTTCCTTTACTGCTTTTGCATCGTTATTGTTTACAATTTGCTTTGCTAGTTCCTGGTTGGGAACTTCATCTCTTCGTCCTAAAGAAGTGGCTAAAAATGGTAAGATGCTCATGTTTATTTTAACGTTAGAATTAGAATTCCGCAGATGATCAACAATCCACCAACAGCAATCTTCCATGTGAATTGTTCGTTTAAGAAAATAAAAGACAATGCCAATGTGATGATGATACTTCCTTTATCGATTAAGGAGATTTCGGAAACGTTCCCCAATTTCATTGCCCGGTAATAAAAAATCCAAGAAAGGGTAGTGGTCAGCCCTGAAACTCCTAGTAATAGAACATCTTTTCTTGTTAGATTGGCAAAATCTTTGGCATTGTTAAACAGCAAAATATTGAGCCAGATTAAGAAAAAAACAAAAGAAGTGCGGACTGCCAATGCGGTGTCAGACGCTACATTTTTCAATCCTGCTTTTGCTACTACCGATGTCAATCCGGCAAACAACATGGAAATCAATGCGAAAAGTTGGTATTGTTTCATAAGGATTAATTTTAGCAATAATGCTTCTCAAAAATACCGATTTTTTTAAAGTCACCATAATTTTATTTGTTTTTATGTAAAAACATTTTTTAACTATATTTGGGATTATTAAATTCTACAATATGAAAAGAGTACTTTTTTTACTAGCCATTTTATTTTTATGTTTTTCCTGTAAAAAAGAGGAAAAAGACACTAAAATCAGCAACGAACAATTTGATACCTATAAGAATAATTTTATAGATGCCCTTTGGAAAATGAATCCCGATTGGGCAGCCGGTCAAGGTTTTCACAAGTACGATTCGGTGTTGAAAGTACCGACCAATGCGTATAGAAAGGAACAATTGCAATTCGTAAACAGCCAATTGGATTCGCTTAAAAACTATACCGTGGAAGAACTGTCTAGTAATAATACCACCGATTATTACATGATTAAAAATTATTTAGACGGAACTGTCTTTGAAATTAATGAATTGAAAGCCTACGAATGGAATCCTTCGATATACAATGTTTGTGGCACTTTTGCAGAGATTTTAAACGGTAATTACGATTCTTTGGATACGCGACTGCGGAACTTTAATTTAAAAATGGACAACATTCCGGCTTTCTATAAAGCAGCGAAAGCCAATATCAAAAATCCAACTGTCGAGCATACGCTATTGGCTATTGATCAAAATAGTGGCGGTTCGTCGGTGTTTACCACCGATTTGATAGCGGCTGTTGCCAAAAGTAAATTGTCGGCGGAAGAAAAAGATGCCATTCTAGCGAAATCAAAAACCGCTGTTGTAGCTATCAATGACTATGTTTCGTGGTTGCAAAAATTGGATAATAAAACACCGCGTTCCTTTCGACTTGGAAAAGAGTTGTTTGATAAAAAGTTTGTCTTTGATATACAGTCTGGTTACAGTCCTGACGAAATGTATCAGAAAGCGGTAGATCACAAAGCCGAATTGCATCAAAAGATGTTCGAGTTGTCCGATAAATTGTGGTCGAAATACTGTGGTACAGCTCCAAAACCAACCGATAAACTGCAATTAATCAAACAGGTCATTGATAAAATATCCTTAAAACACACGACACCGGACAAATTCCAATCGGAAATCGAAAAGCAGATTCCGGAGTTAACCGCTTATGTAAAAGCAAAAGATTTATTGTATATCGATCCTTCCAAACCTTTAGTGGTGCGCAAAGAACCCGATTATATGGCGGGTGTTGCGGGTGCGTCGATTTCGTCTCCCGGACCTTACGACAAAAATGCGAATACCTATTACAATGTTGGAAGTTTGTCCGGTTGGGATGCTGAACGTTCGGAAAGTTATTTGCGTGAGTACAACGATTACATTCTTCAGATATTGAACATTCACGAAGCTGTTCCCGGACATTATACACAATTGGTGTACAGTAACCAGTCGCCAAGCATTATCAAATCGATTTTCGGAAACGGTGCGATGGTCGAAGGGTGGGCCGTATATACCGAACGCATGATGCTCGAAAGTGGTTATAAAAATTCGGATGAAATGTGGTTGATGTATTACAAATGGAATTTGCGTTCGACTTGTAATACAATTCTCGACATCAGTATCCATACTAAAAACATGAGTAAGGAATCGGTTATCAATTTGTTGGTCAATGAAGCGTTTCAGCAGCAAGCCGAAGCCGATGGCAAATGGAAACGCGCCACTTTATCACAAGTGCAATTGTGCTCTTATTTTACGGGATATACTGAGATTTATGATTTTAGGGAACAATTAAAAAAGGAGCAGGGGAATGCATTCAAATTGAAAGAGTTTCACGAGAAGTTTTTAAGTTATGGAAGTGCGCCTGTGAAATATATTAAGGAGTTGATGTTGAAGAAGTAATGTCTATACGTGCCATCTAATGACATAGATGGCGCGAATTTATAATTCGTGCGAACATTATTCAATTTAATTGTAAGCACGGAATGCGCTTTCAGGCTTACTTATTATTAATTCTATAAATCAGGCCTTTATGTTTTACAAAATCAAATTCTTTTTCGTAGTTCATACCGATTTTTTCCAAAACTTTTATTGACGCAGTATTTTCTGCCATTGCTCTTCCGACAACAGTATTCAAGTTCAGTTTTTCAAACCCGTATTTTAAACAAGCCATTGCACTTTCTGTTGCGAAACCTCTATTCCAATACTTTTCAAAGAATCTGAAACCAATATCGGTTTCGTCTATTTCTTTCACATATTTTAATCCACACCAACCTAGGAATTCTCCAGTAGACTTATCAATTACAACCCAACGTCCGAAACCGTTCATTTCATAATCATTATAATTTCTTAAAAAGTTTTCAGCTTCAGTGATATTTTCAAATGATGTATCTCCGGTGTATTTTATAACGTTTTGATTTTGGTTTAATTCATAGAAACTTTTAGAATCATTAACGTTCAATTCTCTTAATAATAAACGATCTGTTTGTAAAATTGGATTCATTTTTAGTTGGATTTTTAAAAGATTTCCTATTACGTTCCTATGCTTTACGAGTCTTGTGTAATTTAAAAACTGTCGCACACATATAAGCTGAATACTTATGAAAGAAAAACGTGCAAAATGCAACGGCTATTTTTTCCACGAGAACTCAACACAAAAGTAATAAAAACACCTACAACGAATATAATTTATGTACAATGATCGAAAAAAATGGCAAACAACATGCAACGATTTATTGTATAAAAAAGTTTACATTAATAATTATATTCGTTGTAGGTGTTTTTATTACTTTTGTGTTGAGTTCTCGTGGAAAAAATAGCCGTTGCATTTTGCACGTTTTTCTTT
>JANNCY010000178.1:0-24235 GCA_031387085.1 Flavobacteriales bacterium
CAAATTATGTAGTTGCTGGTGAAAATATGGGGCCAGCAAAATTAGAAAAAGCCAATCAGCTAAAAGTAATATTTTTTTTTAAATAAAATTTATTAATAATTGATTTTTTAATTTAATAAATTAATAAAATCAAATTCTGAAATTATTGGTACTTTTAGTTGATTGGCTTTTTCTAATTTTGCTGGCCCCATATTTTCACCAGCAACTACATAATTTGTTTTTGCAGATATGGAACTTCCAATTTTACCACCATTATCTTCAATTAATTGTTTTAGTTCATCACGTGAGAATTTAGAAAAAACTCCTGAAACAACAAATATTTTACCTTCAAGTTTCGTTGTAGCATTTGGGTTTTCTTTTACAAGGATTTCAAATTGAATTCCATAATCTTGCAATCTTTGAATGATTGTTTTATTTAAATTATTTTCAAAAAAATCAACAACACTTGCCGCAATTCTTTCTCCTATTTCATCCACCAAAATTAAATCTATTAAATTGGCTTTACTGAGAGACTCAATGTTTTTATAATGCTTTGCCAATTTTTTAGCCACAGTTTCTCCAACATATCGTATACCAAGCGCATACAAAACATTTTCAAATGGGATTTGTTTGGATTTTTGAATGCCGTTGATCAAATTTTCAGCTGATTTTTGAGCCATTCTTTCTAAAGGAAGAATTTGTTCTACTTTTAATTCATATAAATCCGCATAATTTTGAACAAGTCCATTTGTAAAAAGCAGTGCTACTGTTTCTCCACCAAGACCATCAATATCCATTGCTTTTCGTGAAATAAAATGCTGGATTCTTCCAATAATTTGTGGTGGACAACCATAAAAGTTTGGGCAATAGTGGTTGGCTTCCCCTTCATTTCTAACCAATTTGGTCTGACATTCTGGACAATGCAATATGTAAATCGTTGGTTGTTGAATTTCGGTTCGTTTACTTAAATCTACTGCTATAATCTTTGGAATGATTTCACCACCTTTTTCTACAAAAACAATATCGCCTATTCGAATGTCCAATTTTTGAATTTGGTCGGCATTATGAAGAGAAGCACGTTTGACAATCGTTCCAGCCAATTGCACAGGTTCTAAATTAGCCACAGGCGTGATGGCTCCAGTTCGTCCTACTTGATACGTAATAGAATTAAGTCGAGTAAAAACTTGTTCTGATTTAAATTTGTATGCTATTGCCCATCGTGGTGATTTTGCTGTATACCCTAATTCATCTTGAAGTTGAAATGAATTAACCTTAACTACAACACCATCGGTTTCATAAGGCAATTGATGCCGATGAATATCCCAATAGTTAATATATTCAAATACTTCTTCTAAGTTTTTTGAAAGTTTAGCTTCCTTTGGGACTTTGAATCCCCAATTTCTAGCCATTTGCAAACTTTCAAATTGTGTCTTAAAAGGAAGTTGATTCCCTATAATAAAGTATAATAAACATTCTAATGGTCTTTTAGCTACTTCAGCACTATCTTGTAATTTTAAACTTCCGGAAGCAGTATTCCTAGGATTTGAATAAGGAGTTTCTCCAATTTCTATAAGATCTTGATTCATTTTTTCAAAACCTTTAAAGGGTAAAATAATTTCCCCTCGAATATCAAATTTTTCAGGAAAGGCATTTCCGTTTAATTGTAATGGAATTGATTTTATTGTTTTAATATTGTTAGTTACATCGTCACCTTGAAAGCCATCGCCTCGAGTAATTGCTTTCTTTAGCATTCCGTTTTCATAGGTAATACTAATGGATGCTCCATCATATTTTAATTCACAGGTATATTCAAGGGGAACATTGCCTAATACTTTTTGCAATCTGTTTTCCCAATCTACTAAATCTTCTTTCGAATAAGAATTATCCAAAGAATACATTCTAAAATCATGAATAACCGTTTGAAAATTCTTGGTTATGGAGCCTCCTACTCTTTGAGTCGGTGAATTTTCATCGAAGAATTGTGGATTTTGGTTTTCTAATTCTTGAAGTTGTTGCAGTTTTTGATCAAATTCAAAATCAGAAATCGTTGGATGGTCTAAAACATAATAATTATAATTGTGAAGATTGAGTTCTTCTCGTAAAGCTTGAATAGTTTGTTGAATATCCATAAAAAACAAATTGGCTATTTTAGTTTTTAAATTGTGTACTAAAATAACCAATTAAAAGAAGATTGCATGGGATTATGAAGTAATAATTGAATTTATTTGTTGGCATAATTGCCCATCACTTAAAAAAGCTCCTTGTTGAATTAACCCAAATAGGGAAGCATTTCTTTCATCTGTAAATTCCTTCCTTCCTGTTTTCATTTCGATAGTTTCGGTGAACATATTGTCGCTAAGCCATTGCAATCCTTCTTTGGTCAAGAAATCTGTTTCGGGTACGAGTGATTTTAGAATAATAGACAGAATATAGGAATCAAAACATTGAAAGAGAAAAATATGATTCTTTGAAAAATGCTCTAAATAGTTTGCTCTAGACAAAACTCCTTCCCAGATTAAATCAGAAAAAACATCGAGTTCTTGTTCAGCTACTTCGGGTTTTTCTGTTTTGATTTTATCCCATTCTGCTTTATCAATAGATTGAGTGGCAAGGAAATTAATGAACTCTGGATGTAATTCTTCAAATTGTTCTTTGGTGAGCCTGTTGTATTTCATAGTTAGCGAATGGATGGATTAGAGAATTAGCGAATGATTTTGACAATTCGCTAATTTGCTAATTGCTACATTCGCTCATCTAGCCCGGATAGCAATGGAAATCCTTTTGCGACGGCGTTCGGCGCAAAAGATTGCAATGTATAGCCGGATTAGCTTCAAAAAAAAATCCCGAAAAAGATCGGGATTTTAATTGTATGTCACTAGATATTATTTATCTGCAACAATTTCATAAGGTAATTCAAGAACAACTTCTCTGTGTAAACGAATGCTAGCAGTATATTTACCAGTACGTTTTACGATTCCGCTTGTAATGAATTTTCTATCAATAGATTGTCCTGCTTTTTCTAAAGCTTCTGCAATATCAATATTTGTGATTGAACCAAAAAGCTTTTCACCACCTGCTTTCGCATAGATTTTAATTTCGATTGCTTTCAGAGTTTCAGCCAATGCTTTTGCATCGTTTACTACTTTAGCTTCTTTATGCGCTTTTTGTTTTAAATTTTCAGCCAATACCTTTTTTGCAGAAGGTGTTGCTAAATGAGCATGTCCTTGTGGAATTAAGAAGTTACGTCCGTAACCTGCTTTCACAGATACGATATCATCCTTAAAGCCTACATTCTGTACGTCTTTCTTTAGTATAATTTCCATAATTGCTTCTTTATTATTTTAGTAAATCAGCCACATATGGCATTAACGCTAAATGTCTAGCTCTTTTCACAGCTACTGACACTTTTCTTTGGTACTTTAATGAAGTTCCAGTTAAACGACGTGGTAAGATTTTACCTTGTTCGTTTACGAATTTCAATAAGAAGTCTGCATCTTTATAATCAATGTACTTGATTCCAGATTTTTTGAAACGACAATACTTTTTAGTTTTGTTGGTTTCAATGTTTAAAGGTGTAAGATATCTGATATCCCCATCTTTTTTTCCTGAAGCGGATTGTTGTAGAGTTGCCATAGTTACGCTTTTGCTGCTTTTAATTTAGTTCTTCTTCTTTCTGCCCAAGAAATTGCATGTTTATCTAAACTTACAGTTAAGAAACGCATGATTCTCTCGTCACGTCTAAATTCAGTTTCAAATGCGATAAGCACTTCACCTGCTACCTTGAATTCGAATAAATGGTAAAAACCACTTTTCTTGTTTTGGATTTCGTAAGCCATCTTTTTCAGACCCCAATCCTCTTTTGATATCATTTCTGCTCCTCTGGACGTAAGAAATTCTTCGAATTTGCTCACTGTTTCCTTTGCCATGATCATCCTCTGAATGGAACTATCATCAACAACTACACAATTTAGTTTCATAATTTATTTTATTATAGATTTGGTCAGACGAAAGTAAAACGTTTTTTTTAATAAAACTAATTTTAATCGGCTTTTTTTGCATTTTGGCGATTAAATTTGCTTTTCACTTGTTTATTTAAAATTAATAATTACTTTTGCACCCAATTTTATTTAATCAAAATTATATTATATGAATCATTATGAAACTGTTTTCATTTTAAATCCCGTTTTATCTGATGTTCAGGTAAAGGAAACAGTAAGCAAATTCGAAGATTTTCTTACTTCCAAAGGAGCAGAGATGGTATCCAAAGAGGATTGGGGCTTGAAAAAATTAGCTTACGAAATCCAAAACAAGAAAAGTGGTTTTTACCATTTATTCGAATTCAAAGTTACTCCAGAAGTGCTTATTGCTTTTGAAACTGAATTTAGAAGAGACGAAAGAATTATGCGTTTCTTGACTGTAAGTCTAGATAAACACGCTATTTCTTGGGCAGAGAGAAGAAGAGCAAAACTTAAAGCAGCAAAAGCAAACTAATCATGGCAACATTACAACAATCAGCTTCAGGAAAAAAAGACGGAGATATTAGATATTTAACGCCTTTGAACATCGAAACCAACAAAACTAAAAAGTATTGTCGTTTCAAAAAATCTGGAATCAAATACATTGATTATAAAGATGGCGATTTCTTATTGAAATTCGTTAACGAACAAGGTAAAATTCTTCCTCGTCGTTTAACTGGAACTTCATTAAAGTACCAAAGAAAAGTTTCTGTTGCAGTTAAAAGAGCAAGACATTTAGCTTTAATGCCATACGTGGCCGATTTATTAAAATAATTTATTAATTAAAGTTGTTGTCCCGATAAAATCGGGACTAACTTCTATAACAAAGGACAACAACATGGAATTGATCTTAAAACAAGACGTTCAAAATTTAGGATTTAAAGATGACGTAGTATCAGTAAAAAACGGATACGGTCGTAACTTCTTAATACCACAAGGATTTGCTGCATTGGCAACGCCTTCTGCTAAAAAAGTATTAGCTGAAAACTTAAAACAAAAAGCGCATAAAGAAGCGAAAATTGTAGACGATGCTAAAAAAGTGGCTGATGCATTAAAAGCATTGGAAATTAAAATTACTTCAAAAGCAGGTGGAGAAAAATTATTTGGTTCAGTTACCAATATCGATATTGCTGAAGCTTTAGAAAAAGCAGGTCAGTCTGTTGATAGAAAATTCATCACTAGCGGAGTTGTTAAACGTACAGGTAAATATACTGCAAGCGTTAGACTTCATAGAGATGTGGTAATTGAATTACCTTACGAAATTATTGCTGAACAATAAGATTGTATTTTTATATACTAAATCCCGATGTAAGTCGGGATTTTTTTTTGAGTCATTGCGATGAATGAAGCAATCTCATCATTTATTTTTTAATTAATTGCATCTTACTACATACGAGATGCTGAAACAAGTTCAGCATAAATGAAATACAAAAGATTAACCAAAGAACAATTCGAATCCTTACATCAGGAGTTTGCTAATTTTTTAGCGACACAATCTATTGATAAAAAGGAATGGGATGCAATTAAATCCAATACACCCGAAATTGCAGAGCAAGAGTTAGATGTTTTTTCCGATTTAATTTGGGAAGGCGTTTTGACGAATGCACAGTTTTTAGAACATTTTTCAAAAAATCACATTTTCTTATTCCATTGCCAAGAAAAATTCATTCAATCAATTGTAATTAAATCGTTAGTTACCGAAGTCGATTTTATGAATGCTTCCGGATTGCAATGGCTGAGCGATAATTTATTTACAGAAACGGTTGAATTGCATCTCGGCAAAAAAGAATACGAAGGGAACCGTAATGAAGCTATTTTTAATTTAATTACCGAAGGAGCGATTTTAAGTGACGGACAATTGTACATTCAAATTAATGGTATAATTCAGAAATAAATAGTGTAATACTTTCAAAATAAATGGCTATTTTAGTACTCGAAACGAACTAATTTAGCCATTACTTTTTTATGGATATTCAAAAAACCATTCAGGATTTACGTGACGAACTTAATGTGCACAACCACAGTTACTATGTACTTGATACGCCAACGATTTCTGATTTTGAGTTTGACCAAAAACTAAAACAACTTCAAGATTTAGAAGCGCAACATCCAGAATATTTTGATGAAAATTCGCCTACGCAAAGAGTAGGTGGAATGATTACTAAAAATTTCGCGACAATAGTTCACGAAAACCGAATGTATTCGCTAGACAATTCCTATTCTAAAGAGGATGTTATCGATTGGGAATCCCGAATTCAGAAAGTGCTTGGAAATGTATCAATGGATTATACGTGCGAATTAAAATACGATGGTGCTTCGATAAGTATTACTTACGAAAACGGTAAATTAGCTCGAGCCGTTACGCGTGGCGATGGTTTTCAAGGTGATGATGTAACGAACAATGTAAAAACAATAAAGTCGATTCCACTTCAATTAAAAGGGAATTATGCTCCTAAATTCGATATTCGCGGGGAAATCATCCTGCCGTTTGAGGGTTTTGAAAAAATGAATCAGGATTTAATTGATATTGGGGAAACACCGTATTCCAATCCGAGAAACACCGCATCAGGAAGTTTAAAATTACAAGACAGCACCGAAGTGGCTAAGCGTCCGTTAGAGTGTTTGTTGTATTTTATTATCGGAAATAATCTAACTTTCAATTCACAAATCGACGGATTAGAAGCAGCCAGAAACTGGGGATTTAAAGTCCCAAAACAATCCAAATTAGCCAAAAACCTAAACGAAGTTTTTGAATTTATTGATTATTGGGATGTTCATCGTCACGAATTACCTTACGAAACGGATGGTGTGGTAATTAAAGTCAATAATTTCGACCATCAGAATGAATTGGGTTATACCGCCAAATCGCCACGTTGGGCGATTGCTTATAAGTTCAAATCAGAACAAGTTACTACTGTTTTAAATTCGATTTCCTACCAAGTGGGAAGAACGGGAGCGATTACTCCAGTTGCTAACTTAGAACCAGTGCAACTTGCTGGAACTATTGTAAAACGCGCTTCTTTACACAATGCAGATCAAATTGAAAAACTCGATATTAGAGTTGGTGATGCCGTTTACGTAGAAAAAGGAGGCGAAATAATTCCGAAAATTATTGGTGTTGCCAAAAGAGGAAATCAGCTTGAACCTACAAAATACATCACGCATTGTCCAGAATGTCAAACCGAATTAATCAGAAAAGAAGGAGAAGCCCAACATTATTGTCCGAATTTTTATGGTTGTCCACCTCAAATTATCGGAAGGATTCAGCATTATATTTCTCGAAAAGCGATGGATATTGAAGGACTCGGTGGCGAAACAGTGGCCTTGCTTTTTAATAACGGATTGGTAAAAGATTATTCTGATTTGTATGAATTGACCATAGATCAAGTCATTCCGTTAGAACGAATGGCACAAAAAAGTGCCGAAAATATGGTCAACGGAATTGAAAAATCTAAAGAAGTTCCGTTTGAAAGGGTTTTGTTTGCTTTGGGAATTCGTTATGTAGGTGAAACTGTTGCCAAGAAATTAGCCAAACATTATAAGAATATTGAAGCATTGCGCATGGCATCCTTAATGGATTTAATATTGGTGGATGAAATCGGAGATCGAATAGCACAAAGTGTAATCGAGTTTTTCGAAAATGAAAACAATACCATAATAATAGAACGATTAAAAAGTTTCGGAGTCCAATTCGAAATCATCGAAAAATTCAATCCCAACGCAACGACTAAATTAGCTGGAAAAACTTTTGTTGTATCAGGTGTTTTTGAAAAATTCTCCCGTGATGATCTAAAAAAAGCTATTGAAGATAACGGCGGAAAGGTAGGAAGTTCCATCTCAACCAAAACAGATTATGTAGTTGCTGGAGAAAATATGGGTCCAGCTAAATTAGAAAAAGCGAATCAATTAAAAATCACTATAATTTCAGAAAATGAGTTTATTACGATGATAGATTTGAAATAGAGAAAAGAGATAAAAATAAAATAGTAACATCACATGGTAATATTGTTGTTTATTTTTCATTAATTTTACCAAATGGCAAGTGATTTAAAAAGAAATATAGTCAAAATAATAACGATTATTTATTTTGCAAATGCTTTAATTGAAGTCATTTCTGAATATTATTCTAATAATGCTATAATATTTTTAGCCAAACCTTTAATTCCATTTTTACTAATCGTTTTGTATTGGTTTTCTTCCGAAAGAAAAAATTCACTTTACATTATAATCATGCTCTTTTCGTTAATTACTAACGTGTTGTTTATTCCAAAAACACCTTTGTGTCTTTTTTATGGTGTAGTAGCTTTTACAATTCACCGCATTTTACTCATTTATTACGTTTTTATTTTATCCAAAATAAAAAATGTAAAAATGTTTGTAGCAGTAACAATTCCTTTATTAGCAATTTTCTTTTATTTGTTTTTTGCTTCTACGGATGTTCCTGAAAACAGTTATGTATTATTGATTTTACTCAATATTTTGGGAGCAATTTTAGGTGGAATTGGAATTAGTAATTACGTTTTAAACGACAATAAACAAAATTCACTACTGATGATTTCAGCATTGCTTTTTCTTGGATTGCAAATGGTAGTGTATGTAGAACGCTATTATTTAGCTTCAATAATGTTGGAATACATTAGACCTTTGGCGATGGTACTTAATGCATTGGCGTTTTTTGCTTTTTATAAATACGTTATCGCGGCAGAATCAAATTATAATCGACCTGCCTTGTGAAGCCAATTGTTTGTCATCGGAAATATAAAAATCAATTCTTCCTAAATTCAAACCGTAGCAACCAACCTGATTGATTACGACATCATTTCCGTCAAGGTTTTTTTCGATTACGGGTTTATCTAAAAAAGTGTGTGTGTGTCCGCCGAGAATCAAATCGATATCTTTTGTTTTTTTTGCTAAAATGATATCACAAACTTTATTGGGTTCATCTTTGTAGGAGTAGCCTATATGGGACAGACAAATTACAATGTCACATTTTTTTTCATGTTTTAATATTCGAGACATATCTGTAGCCACTTCAATCGGATCATTGTAAACGGTTTCTTTACAATTCTTTTTGTCAACTAAACCGTCCAATTGCACTCCCAAACCAAAAACACCAATTTTTACACCATCAACATACATAATTTTATAGGGTTTAATATGACCATCCAAAACTGTATTTTTAAAATCGTAATTGGCTGAAACAAAATCGAATTTTGCATTTGGGAATTGCGCCAATAATCCATCAATCCCATTATCAAAATCGTGGTTGCCGATGGTCGCAATATCGTAGTTCATCATGCTCATCAGTTTGAATTCCAATTCGCCACCATAATAATTAAAATACGGAGTTCCTTGAAAAATGTCGCCTGCATCCAATAGCAAAACATTTGGATTTTCTTTACGGATTGATGAAATTAAAGCAGCCCTTCTAACAACGCCACCCATATTTGGATTTTTGGGATGATTGGCAGGAAACGGATCAATATAACTATGAACATCATTCGTATGAAGTATGGTAATGTGTTTGGAAGCTACCGAATTAAAACTGCTTAATGACAACCCACCAAGCGTTATAAGAGCCGAACTTGCTGCTGTATTTTTTATAAAATCCCTTCTTTTCATTTATGCTGAATTTAGTTCAGCATCTCATAATGCTGAATTATACATTTATTTATTCTTTATTGATTCTAATGTCAGTGTTGATTTTCAACGTATCTACTTCTTTGAAATAATCAATTATAATATTTCGCAATTTATAATCCAAGTCAAATTGAGCGATTCCTTTTTTGAAGAAAGTCATATTATCACCACCATTGGATAAATAATCGGAAGTCACTACATAATAAACGGATTCGTTCACAATTGGTTTTCCTTGAATTAGAATTTTAGAAGCTTTGTTGTTTTTGTCTATTGTAAAAGTCAATCCAGCCAATGGATGCGGTTTTTTCTCCGAAATAATATAATTGATTAATTCATAAATCTGTTCCGATTTTAAAGCAATGACAATTGCACTATTTTCAAAAGGCATTACTTCGTATGCGTTTCGGGTTGTGATGTTTCCTTTCGGAATTACCGCTCTAATTCCACCATGATTTAACAAACAAACGTCTATGTTTTTATGTTCTCTTTTTTGAAAAACCACATTTGATTTTTCAAAAGTGATATCGGCCAAAAATGAACCAATATTGGTTTGCCATTCTCCTTTTGATTTGTCTAAATTTTCAGGACAATACGCAATAACTTCGCTTAAATCTTTATCGATATGTTCTCGGTAGGGTTTAATAAAAGCAGCTATAGAATCACTATTGGCATTAGTGTCATTTTGATTTTCAATAATACTGATTTTTTTGCCTTCAATTTTGGAGACAAAATACTTTGGCTTTCCGCAGGAGATAAGGAGTATAAATGTTAATAATAAACCAAAATGTTTCAATTCAACGTTATAGTTTTTTAGTTTTGTCATCTGTTATGAAACGGAATTTAATTAAATTTGTAAAACAAGTAAAAGTACTATGTTTTTAGACAAAATAAAGGATTTTTTCACTAAAAAAATAGTTAAAAAAAGGTTGTCAAATGTAAAGCATATTGACTCCAATAGTCTCATTAAAACGGTCGCTATTGTTTTTGATGAAAGTTACTTTTACGAAAAAGAGGCTTTGATAAAAGAATTAATTGTAAACGGCATTAAAGAAGAAGACATTCATTTTTTTGTATTTAAAAACAACATTAAAAAAAATGAAACATTTGATTATCCTGTTTTTAGTCATAAAAATATTAATTGGAATGGCACGTTTAGCGACAAAGAATTAAGTACTTTTGTAGCCACTCAATTTGATTTATTGATAAGTTATTACGACACCGAAAAAGCAGCACTTTTGTTATTTACGCATCTATCTAAAGCTACATTCAAAGTCGGCTTTTCAAATATAGACAATCGATTGAATCATTTTATGATTACCACAAATGCGGAGAATTTTAAGGTTTTTGTTGATGAACTGTTCAAATATTTAAAAATACTAAAAAAACTATAATATGCAATCATTGATAGGAACCGGCGTAGCTTTAGTAACACCCTTTAAAAAAGATTTTTCTGTCGATACGGAAGCTTTAATTCGAATTGTGAACTTTCAAATTGATAACGGTATTGATTATTTGGTAGCACTCGGAACTACTGCCGAAAATGCTACGTTAAATCACGAAGAATGTGATTTGGTAATTAAAACAATTAAAGATGCTAATAATGGTCGATTGCCTTTAGTACTTGGTGTTGGTGGAAATAATACAGCTAAAGTTGTAGCAGAACTAAAAACAAGAGATTTCTCAGGTTTTGACGCCATTTTATCGGTTTCGCCTTATTACAATAAGCCTACTCAAGAAGGAATTTACCAACATTTTAAAGCGATTTCAGAAGCATCACCATTACCTATAATTTTATACAATGTTCCAGGAAGAACGTCAAGTAATATGTTGCCTTCTACTATAATTCGATTAGCAAACGATTTTAAAAATATCGTCGCAGTAAAAGAAGCAGCAGGCGATATCGTTCAGGCAATGAAATTGATTCAAAATAAACCCGACGATTTTCTAGTAATTTCCGGCGATGACATGGTTACTTTACCGATGATTTTAGCAGGTGGAAGTGGTGTTATTTCGGTAATTGGAGAAGGATTTCCAAAACTATTTTCCGAAATGGTGCATTTAGGACTAAATCGTCGTGTTGATGAAGCATACAAATTGCACTATCTTATTGCAGACGGGATTGACTTAATTTTCGAACAGGGAAATCCGGCCGGAATAAAAGAAGTCTTTAAGTCACTGGGACTTTCTGAAAATACGGTACGTTTACCTTTAGTGCAAGTCGATGAAGATTTGGCGCAAAGAATTCAAAATTTCACAAAAAAAATAGATTAATTCTTCCTTTTTTTGAATAAATAAAAATCAATAAAAAAAATATTTTATTGTATCTAATTATTAACTAATTTTGCAGTTGCTTTTTTAGACAGTAAAACATCCACAAAAGCACATATAAAAATAAAAATGAAGAAATTTATAGCATTAATTGCCTTAGTTGTTTTATCCTCATCATGTAGTGACTATCAAAAAGCGTTAAAGTCGGATAATGTTGAATTAAAATTTGCTGCAGGAACAAAACAATTTGAAAAAGGAAAATACAATAAAGCCATTCGAATTTTTGAGCAAGTAGCTCCAGCATACAAAGGAAAGCCACAAGCGGAAAAAATGTTTTTTATGTTTTCAGAATCGTATTATAAAACAAAACAATATTATTTGGCTGGTTATCAATATGAGAGTTTTGCCTCTAGTTATCCGAAAAGTGAAAAACATGAAGAAGCTTCTTTTTTAAGTGCAAAATGTTATTCAATGTTATCGCCGGTATACAGCTTAGATCAAAAAGATACCGACAAAGCGATTGATAAATTGCAAAATTTTATTGATAGATATCCGGATTCAAGTTATTTGTCAGAAGCAAATGTTATCATGAAAGGTTTAAAAAATAAGCTAGAGAAAAAAAGTTTTGAAACCGCAAAGCAATACAATACAACATATGATTTTAAATCGGCTATTGTTGCTTTAGATAATTTTATTTCTGATTTTCCTGGAACTCCTTATAAAGAAGATGCCTTGTATTATAAGTTTGATTCTGAATATAATTTAGCCATAAATAGCGTTCCTTCTAAAATGGAAGAACGGCTTAAAAATGCAAAAAGCGCGTATTCTAATTTGGTAAAATTTAATGCGGGTACAAAATATAAAAGTAAAGCCGATGATATGTTGGCAAGAATAGATACGGATTTAAAACAATTTTCAAAATAAAATCACATGGATTTAAAGAAAACGAATGCACCAGTTAACACCATTACCTATAACAAAAATGTTATAGAAGAGCCTACTGGGAATGTGTATGAAGCAATAACCATTATTTCTAAAAGAGCCAATCAAATCAATTCAGAAATCAAAAAAGAACTAATTGATAAATTGGAAGAGTTCGCTACTTACAACGATAGTTTAGAAGAAGTTTTTGAAAACAAAGAACAGATTGAAGTTTCTAAATTCTACGAAAAATTGCCAAAACCACACGCGCTTGCAGTGCAAGAATGGTTGGATGACAAAATTTACTACAGAAATTCAGATCAATAAATAAGCTAAAATGTCAGTTTTAAGCGGAAAAAAAATAGTGCTGGGAGTTTCTGGCGGAATTGCCGCATATAAAACAGCACCTTTAGTTCGACTTTTCATAAAAGCAGGTGCACATGTCCAAGTGATAATGACACCTGCTTCGAAGGATTTTGTAACGCCCCTTACTTTGGCAACACTTTCTAAAAATCCAGTTCATTCTACATTTTATAACGAAGAAGAGGATGGTGCAGAGTGGAATAATCACGTCGAATTAGGACTTTGGGCCGACCTCATGATTATTGCTCCGGCAACGGCAAACACCTTGTCTAAAATGGCGAATGGAAATTGTGATAATCTACTAATTGCAACGTATTTATCGGCAAAATGTCCGGTTTATTTTGCGCCAGCGATGGATTTGGATATGTACAAACATCCTTCAACAATAGCTAGCTTTGATACTTTAAAAAAGTTTGGAAATACTATTATTCCAGCAGAAACAGGCGAATTAGCAAGCGGACTTTCCGGTGAAGGACGAATGGCAGAGCCCG
This sequence comes from Flavobacteriales bacterium, assembly GCA_031387085.1. Taxonomy (GTDB): domain Bacteria; phylum Bacteroidota; class Bacteroidia; order Flavobacteriales; family Flavobacteriaceae; genus Flavobacterium. The sequence goes on from JANNCY010000178.1 coordinate 13,679, forward strand.
AAAATATTATTGCTTTTTTAGAAGCTGATTTGGAAAGGAAATTACCACTCAAAGGAAAAAAAGTACTAATTACTGCCGGACCAACATACGAATCTATCGATCCTGTGCGTTTTATAGGAAATCATTCTTCAGGTAAAATGGGATTTGATATTGCAGAATCTGCAGCCAATCAAGGGGCTAGCGTTATTTTAATATCTGGACCGACACATTTGTCTACCAAAAATTCGAATATTAATTTGATTCGAGTTGTTTCTGCCGAAGATATGTATATAGAATGTCACAAATGGTTTAACGATGTCGATGTAGCAATTGCCGCCGCCGCCGTAGCCGATTATAAGCCAAAAACTGTAGCGGAACAGAAAATAAAAAAAGCAGATTATTCCTTACATATTGAACTGGATAAAACAAAAGATATTCTTGCGTCATTGGGGAAAATTAAGAAAAATCAGTTTTTAATTGGTTTTGCTTTAGAAACAGAAAATGAAATTGAAAATGCAAAGTTGAAAATTCAGAAAAAAAACCTAAATTTGATTGTTTTAAATTCACTTAACGATTTGGGAGCTGGTTTTGGTAAACCTACCAACAAAATTACTTTTATTGATAAGGATTTTGTGATTGAACCAATGGAACTTAAATCGAAAGAAGAAGTGGCAAACGATATTATAAACAAAGTAATTCAACATTACCATGCGTAAATTTTTAATTGTTATTGTCTTATTTTCGGTAGTATTTGCTCAAAGTCAAGAGTTAAATTGTAAAGTAATCGTCAATTCTGATAAAGTAGCTTCTACGAATAATCAAATTTTTAAAAATCTCGAAAAGTCACTTAATGACTTTATGAATAAAACCGTTTGGACGGAAAGCAAATACAAACAAAATGAGCGAATTCTTTGTTCCGTTTTTATTACAATAAATTCTGGTGAAAACAATCAATTTGACGCAAGTATTCAAGTACAATCCTCTAGAACGATTTTCAATTCAAGTTATTCATCACCAGTTTTAAACATTAACGATAAAGACTTTAATTTTTCTTATATTGAATTTGAAAACATCACCTACAATCCAAATAGTTTTGACTCCAATTTAATTTCAGTAATGGCATATTATGCTTACATGATTTTAGGTTCTGATGCAGAAACTTTTGCGCCAGATAGTGGAACGCCTTATTTTGTAACTGCTCAGGAAATCGCGAATTTAGCGTTACCCAACGGATCAAAAGGTTGGTCGCAAACAGAAAAAAAACAAAACCGATATTATTTGGTTAATGATTTACTTTCGCCAACCTATAAACCATACAGAGACGCTATGTACAGCTACCATTTTAATGGATTGGATGAAATGCATACTGATTTAAAATCGTCTAAAGAAACGATTATTAGTGCTATAAATACATTGGCAGAATTAAACACAAATCGTCCAAATGCTTTTTTAACAAGAGTCTTTTTTGATGCAAAAGCAGATGAAATTGTTTCTATTTTCTCGGGTGGACCTTCCGTTCCTTTAACGGATTTAGTTGATAAACTAGGGAAAATTTCACCTACTAATTCTATTAAATGGTCCAAAATAAAGCTTTAATTTTAAATTAAATCTTTTATTCAATTACATGATTACATCCTTATCCATCGAAAATTTTGCATTGATTGAAAAATTATCAGTCCAGTTTTCTGATGGATTTTCTACAATAACAGGTGAAACTGGAGCAGGGAAATCAATACTTTTAGGAGCTTTAGGATTGGTTTTAGGAAAACGAGCCGATTTAACCTCTTTAAAAAACAAAGAAGAAAAGTGCATTATTGAAGCTCATTTTTCGATCAAAAATTACAAGCTTAATTTTTTTTTTGAAAGCAATGATTTAGATTACGAAGAGGAAACCATTATTCGAAGGGAAATTTTACCATCTGGAAAATCAAGAGCATTTATAAATGACACGCCAGTTAACCTTCAGGAATTGCAAGATTTAAGTGCGTATTTAATTGATATACATTCGCAACATCAAACCCAGGAACTTTCCGACGACATTACTCAATTTCAGATTATTGATGCTGTCGCTTCCAATTTTGATTTGGTTTCAGACTATTCACTTCAATTGAAAGAATATAAAAAATCAAAATCTGATTTAAATGAAAAGAAAGAGGTATTGCTCACGGTTTTAAAAGAACAAGATTACAACACTTTTTTATTGGAAGAATTGCTGTCTGCAAACTTAAAAATTGGCGAGCAAGAACTATTAGAATCGCAATTTGAAAAGTTGAATAACATTGAATTGCTAAAAGAGAATAGCTCAAAATCATTGGCATTACTGAACGAAGAACAGTTTGGAATCATTAATGGATTGAAGGAAATGAAGCTGTTGTTGCAGAAGATTTCAATTTATTCTAAAGAATTCAACCAATTGTACGAGCGAATTTCAAGTGTGCTCATTGAAACCGATGATATCGAAAAGGAACTGAATCAATTGTCCGAGAACATGTTCTTAGATCCTACAGCATTAGAATTGATCAATCAGAAATTGCAATTGATTTTTACATTGCAAAAGAAGCATCAAGTGAATTCGATTGACGAATTACTCGAAATACAAAATGATTTGGATAACAAAGTCATTTCTGTTACAACATTAGAATCGGAGATTACTTCATTAGAAAAAATAATTTCCGAAATGGAACGTACTTTAAATGAATTGGCAATCAAAATCCATAAAAATAGAGCAGCTGCTATTCCAATATTAATAGAAAAACTAGAGGTTATTTTAGAACAACTCGGCATGTCAAATGCGCGATTTAAAGTGGAATTGCTTGTAAAAGAAAATTTTTATCCGAACGGAAAAGACGAAATACAATTGCTGTTTTCTGCTAACAAAGGATCTGATTTTGGCTTGTTGAAAAAAGTAGCTTCTGGTGGAGAAATGTCAAGAATTATGTTAGCAGTAAAAGCTATTTTGTCACAATATTCAAAACTTCCAACAATTATATTTGATGAAATTGACACAGGTGTTTCTGGTGAAATCGCACACAAAATCGGAGAGATTATGAAAAAAATGAGCGAAAATATGCAGGTGCTTTCCATCACACATTTACCACAAATCGCAGCTAAAGGACATTCGCAATTTAAAGTGTATAAATACATTAAAGACAAACAAACGCAATCGGAATTAAAACTTTTAACTAACGATGAGAGAGTTACAGAAATTGCTCAAATGCTTTCTGGAGCCACGATTTCTGAATCGGCTTTAAATCACGCTCAAGCATTGCTAAATTAAAAAAATCAGTTACATTTGTTGGTATAAATAGCGAGATACTATTTCCAAAACTAATAAACTAAAATTTTTTATTTATGATTATAGAACCTAGAATGAGAGGATTTATTTGTTTAACTTCTCAACCAAAAGGGTGCGAGCAAAATGTAAAAAATCAAATTGCCTATATAAAATCAAAAGGACCTATTGAAGGGGCTAAAAAAGTGCTTGTTATTGGCGCTTCTACAGGTTTTGGATTATCTTCAAGAATCACTAGTGCTTTTGGATCAAACGCAGCTACAATAGGTGTCTTTTTTGAAAAACCAGCAGCAGATGGTAAAACAGCTTCTCCGGGTTGGTACAACTCAGCAGCTTTTGAAAAGGAAGCTCACAAAGCGGGACTGTATGCCAAAAGTGTAAATGGTGATGCTTTCTCCAATGAAATAAAAGAACAGACTTTAGATATAATCAAAAAGGATTTAGGACAAGTAGATTTGGTAATATATAGTTTGGCTTCACCGGTACGACTTCATCCGGTTACAGGTGTTTTACATCGCTCTGTTTTAAAACCTATCGGAAATAAATATGTCAACAAAACGGTCGATTTTCATTCCGGAAAAGTGTCTGAAATTTCAATTGAACCTTGCAGTGGTGATGATATCGAGAATACGGTTGCTGTAATGGGAGGTGAAGATTGGGCCATGTGGATGAAAGCGCTTCAAGATGCTGATTTATTAGCCAAAGGAGCTATGACGGTGGCTTATTCGTATATCGGACCATCATTAACAGAACCTGTTTACAGAAAAGGTACGATTGGAAGAGCCAAAGATCATTTAGAAGCCACTGCTTTCGAAATTACAAAGAGTTTGCTACCAATAGGAGGTAAAGCTTATGTTTCGGTTAATAAGGCTTTAGTTACACAGGCAAGTTCTGCCATTCCTGTAATTCCACTATATATTTCCTTATTGTATAAAATCATGAAAGCGGAAGGAATTCACGAAGGATGTATTGAACAAATGCAACGGTTATACAAAGAAAGACTTTATACTAATTCGGGTACAATTCCGGTTGATGATAAAGGAAGGATACGAATTGATGATTTGGAAATGCGCGACGATGTTCAAGCACAAATTGATAAATTATGGGCAATAGCCACGACAGAATCACTTTCGGAAATTGGAGATTTGGAAGGATACAAAAGTGATTTTCACCATCTTTTCGGATTTGGATATGAAGGTGTAAATTATGATGAAGATACGGATGAGATAGTACTTATTCCGAGTATTACCGAATAAGAATAAGCTTTAATTATTTTAATATAAATAAAAAGTCCAGCTTCGGCGGGACTTTTATTTTTTAGAAATAGTATATTTGATAAATTTTTTAACAATGAATTTCTCAATAATAATTCCGGTTTATAATCGTCCAGAAGAAATAAAAGAGCTTCTTGATAGTTTATTGTTTACCACATATTCAAAGGATTACGAAATAGTAATTGTTGAAGATGGTTCTACTATTTCTTCGAAAGAGGTTGTAGAAAAGCTTTCCGATAAACTAAACATATCCTATTATAATAAAGAAAACACGGGTCCGGGAGATTCTAGAAATTACGGAATGCAAAGGGCAAAAGGGGATTATTTTATACTATTTGATTCTGATTGTATTATTCCAAACACGTATTTATCTGTAATCGAAAAGGAACTAACTATCAATTATGTAGATTGTTTTGGTGGGCCTGATAAAGCATTAAAATCATTTTCCAATATTCAAAAGGCAATAAATTTTGCCATGACTTCTTTTTTAACTACAGGTGGAATTCGTGGTGGTTCCGAAAGAATCGATAAATTCCAACCTCGGAGTTTTAATATGGGAATTTCTAAAAAAGCTTTTGAAACTTCAAAAGGTTTCGGCAATATCCATCCTGGAGAAGATCCTGATTTAACGATTCGACTTTGGAAACTAGGATACAAAACGCGGTTATTCTCCACCGCATTCGTATATCATAAGAGAAGGATTGACTGGGAAAAATTTAGTTTGCAGGTTTCTAAATTTGGAAAAGCGCGTCCGATATTAAACCAACGCTATCCCCAATACAGTAAAATAACCTACTGGTTTCCTGCTTTTTTTATGTTGGGATTAATAGCTTCGGTACTAGTACTTTTTGTTTGCTATGATTTTACTTTTAACGATTGGCCTTTAAAATTGTACTTCTTATATTTTGTCGTTATTTTCATTGTTTCGAGTATTCAAAATAAAAATCCGTTAATCGGGCTTTTGTCGATAGTTGCCGTGTGGAAACAATTCAAAGGATATGGCTTCGGATTTTTAACTTCTTTTTTTAAAGTTGCCATTATGAGACAAAGGCCTGAAAAAGCGTTTCCGGAATTATTCTTTAAAATGAATGCAACAATTAATGATGATCACGAAATAGCAATCCCAACGCTTCCAGAAGAATTACCAATTGTTAAATCGTACAAAAAAGGTATCGATAAATTAACAGCACCAATTCAAAAAATGGTCGACCCAACCATTCAGAAAACAAAAATTATCGGTTTAACTGGCGGAATTGGAAGCGGAAAAACAACTGTGGCAAAATACATGCAATCACTCGGAATTCCGGTGTATATCTCCGATATAGAAGCTAAAAAAGTAATGGAGTTTCCGCAAATCATTTCTAAAATTAAAAATGTTTTTAATGATGATATTGTAACCAATAATAAATTAGATCGCGATAAATTGGCCGCCATTGTTTTTAATCATCCAGAAAAATTGAAAGAACTCAACGCTATTGTTCATCCTGCCGTTAAAAATCATTTTGAGAATTGGATAATGGAGCATCAAGAACAGCCTCTAATTGTTAAAGAAGCGGCCATTTTATTTGAAAGTGGAAGTTATAAAGATTGTGATGCAATTATTTCGGTTGTTGCTCCATTAGACACACGTATTGAACGCGTTATCAAAAGAGACAGAACGACCAGAGAAAAGATTATGCAGCGTATTAATAATCAACTTAGCGACGATGATCGAATTGCCAGAAGTCAATACATAATTACCAACCTAAATATAGAAGACACTAAAAACCAAGTAGATAAAATTCTTAATTTATTGAAAAATAAATAAATATATTCCTCAATGTTAATGTTTGGTTAATACATTAACACTATATATGTTAAAATTCTAAATTTGCATTGATGAATAAGTTTGTTTTTCGCTTCTTAGTTTTCCTCATGAGTTTGTCTTTAATAGGAATTATACTAGTACAAGTCTACTGGTTTAAAAAATCGCAGGAAAATAATGAAGAACAGTTTCAATTCCATGTTAAATCGGTTTTAGGAAAAGTTGCACAACAACTACAAAAACAAGAAGAGTTTACTTTTTACAATAAATACCAAAAAGTAAAAGACAGTATTGGGAAAAATCCAGAAAAAGAGGATTTATTAGAATACAGATACTACCAGAGAAATATTAAAACGAATGAAACCATCATTTATTCGAATAGTATTTTAGCTGAAAATCAAGATATTTTTTCTACGTTCTTTGATAAAAATGCAGATAGCACAAAAATTAAATCTTTTTCAACCAAAAGAAATACCGCTATATACAATAACAGTACAATTGATAATCAGGGAATCCAAAATAAATTGACACCCGATATTAATATTGTAAAATCGGGTGGAATTAAAATACTTGAAGATGCTCAATTCGAAATATTTTTTAAAGACATAGCGGCGCTAAAGCCAATTCAGGATAGGATAAATAATGAGCAAATTAAAAAGTTATTAACTAATGAATTAAAAGCAAACGGAATTAATACCCCTTTTGAGTTTAATGTTTATAGTAACGGTTTAGCAACTAAAATAAAATCGGAGCATTTTAAATATAGTAAATATGAAACCTATTCGATTCCCATATTCATTGACAATGATGGGAATAATAAATTTCAATTATTGACCACTTTTCCTCAAAAGAAAAAGTTTTTATTTAGAGAAATTGTCGGAATAACAATGCTTTCCATTATTTTCACACTGATAATTATTATTGCTTATTCTAATGCTTTAAATCAATTATTTCGGCAACGTCAAATATCGGAAATCAAAACCGATTTTATTAATAACATGACGCATGAGTTTAAAACGCCTATTGCAACCATAAATTTAGCCTTAGACGCAATTAAAAACCCAAAAGTTATCGAAGATAAAGAAAAAGTTTTCCGCTATTTGCAAATGATTAAAGACGAAAATAAACGCATGCATGCACAGGTGGAAAACGTTTTAAGAATATCTAAATTAGAAAAGAAAGAACTCGATATAAGCAAAGAACCGAACGATATTCAAGATATTATTGAAGATGCTATCGAACACGTTAATTTAATTTTAAGCGATAGAGAAGGAACGATTACTACTCATTTTCAAGCCACTAGAAAATCAGTGCTTCTAAATGATATCCATTTTACTAACGTAATTGTTAATATTTTAGATAATGCCATAAAATATTCACCAAATACCCCCGTTATTGATATAGTAACAGAGAACATAAACGATTTTATAATTGTAAAAATTAAAGATCAAGGTGCCGGAATGAGTAAAGCTGCTCAGAAAAGAATATTCGAAAAATTCTTTAGAGAACATACCGGTGATTTACACAATGTAAAAGGACACGGACTAGGACTAGCCTATGTTAAAAGAATTATAGAAGACCATAATGGTCAAATTTTCGTCGAAAGCGAAAAAGGAAAAGGAAGTACATTTACAATAAAATTGCCATTGATAAATTAATAAGAACATGGAAAAAGAAAACAAAAAAATTCTACTAGTTGAAGACGATCAAAATTTTGGAGCCATTCTTAAAGACTACTTAATGCTAAATGACTTTGATGTTATTTTAGCAAAAAACGGAATGGAAGGTTTTGAAAAATTCAAAAAAGAAACGTTTGACATGTGCATCCTCGATGTGATGATGCCATACAAAGACGGTTATACTTTAGCGAAAGAAATAAGAGAAAAAAACAAAGATGTGCCGATTATCTTTTTAACGGCTAAGACAATGAAAGAAGATGTTTTAAAAGGATACAAAGTCGGTGCCGATGATTATCTAAACAAACCTTTCGACTCTGATGTTTTGTTAGCAAAAATTAGAACTATCATTCAAAGAAAAGCCATCGAAACAAAACCTGAGAATTTAAAATTCGAATTCGAAATCGGAAAGTTTCATTTAAACTCAAAACTTCGCTTCTTGAATTTTCCTGGGAATGAGCCGATAAAATTATCACCAAAAGAAAACGAATTGCTAAAGATGTTAGCGTTATACGAAGACGATTTAATGCCACGAGAATTAGCATTAACAAAGATTTGGAGAGATGATAATTATTTCACCTCTCGAAGTATGGATGTCTACATCGCCAAAATCAGAAAATATTTAAAACTGGATGAAAAAGTAGAAGTACTCAACATTCACGGCGAAGGTTTCCGATTGGTCGTTCACAAATAAAATAACAAAAGCACTGAGAAATCGGTGCTTTTTTTTTTGAAGCTAATCCAGCTATCCGTTCCAATCTTGTCATTGCGAGCTTGCGAAGCAATCTCTCAATCCCAAGGATTTCCACTGCTATCTGGGCTAGGGTCTAGCTTTACAATTCAAGTTCCAATACAAAACACGTTTTGCCTTTGCTATCAATAGTAAAAACAGTTTCATTTTGCGCAATTGTTAAGACATCAGCAAGCGAAACTTCTTTTAAATAATTCATTTCAAAACCTTTGATTCGTTGCTGTAAAACCAGTTTCGAATCCAAACCATCCAAACACCATTCTAAATATTTCACACTATTGGCATGATTTACAATATCCAAATCCGATAATAAAACGGTTCTTTCTGCCAATTTTTCCATTGCATTCGGAATCGTTATTCTAGAAAACGATTTTTCAGTAGCAGCATTGTTCGGATATTTCTCAAAATGATCGTGTGGCAAAGCCAAAGCCTCCGGTCGTCGGGTTTGTGTATTAAAAACAGCCCAAAACGTTTCACAACCTACCACTTTTTCTCCACCTACATACATTTCCAAACTACGGGTAGAACGCGAATTCTCGAGCGATTGTATCCAGGTTTTTACCGTTACAACTTCTTTCCATTTCGGTAAACGATGAATTTCAAGACGCATCTTACTCAACACCCACGCTTGATGAAACGCTTGCATATCGCTAAAACTAATACCACCTATTTCCGAATGGGTTGCCGCAGTCAGTTGCAATAGGTTACACAAGTCCGTGTATTTTAAAACGCCATTAGGATAACATTGCAGAAAATTTATTTCCCAATCTTTGATAAGTGTAGAAGTAAAGTCTTTAGATATTGGCATAAAATAAATTATCAATTATCAATTATCAATTGTACATTATCAATTATCTTTTTTCTAGCTGTTAGATAATCAAACCAAATCGCATTTTCGGTTCGCTTAAACCAAGTCAATTGTCGTTTTGAAAAGCGTCGTGTATTTTTTTTGATTTCTTCAATGGCAAAGTCCAAGGTTTTCTTTCCGTCAAAATAATCGAATAATTCGCTGTAACCAACGGTTTGCAATGCATTCAATTCTTTATTTGGATAAAGTTTTTCAGCTTCTGGTAATAAACCTTCGTTTATCATAATGTCGACACGCTGGTTAATTCGATCGTATATAATCGCTCTCTCCGCTTCCAAACCAACGATAATAGGAGTGAAGCTTCGTTTATTACTTTTCTGATTTAAAAACGACGAATACGGCTTTCCTGTTCCGATACAGACTTCTGCAAAGCGCAACATGCGTTGCGGATTTTGTAAGGTTTGCGGGTTGGTTGCTGAAAGTGTGGTATAATAATCAACATCCAATTCTTTTAAGAGGGTTTGCAGGTAATCCATTCCGTTTTCTTCGTAGTTTTTTCGAACGTCTTCACGCACCTTCGAATCGATTTCGGGAAATGCATCAAAACCTTTTAAAACAGCATCAAGGTACAAACCCGAACCACCAACCATAATCTGAATGTTGTTTTTTTGAAACAATTCCTCCAATTTGGCAATGGCTTCTTTTTCAAAATCACCCACCGTGTAATTTTCGAAAATCGATTTATTTTGGATGAAATGATGAGGAGCAGCAGCCAATTCTTCTTTGCTGGGAACTGCAGTTCCAATTTGCATTTCTTTATAAAACTGCCGACTATCACAGGAAATAATTTCACAACCATAATGTTGCGCCAAAGCAATACTCAAGGATGTTTTTCCTATAGCTGTCGGACCGATGATGGTGATTAAATAATTCATTTTTTATTTTTTTGTCATTTCGACGAAGGAGAAATCAC
>JANNCY010000212.1:0-4218 GCA_031387085.1 Flavobacteriales bacterium
CTGATTTAAAAACGACGAATACGGCTTTCCTGTTCCGATACAGACTTCTGCAAAGCGCATCATTCGTTGTGGATTTTGTAGTGTTTGCGGATTGGTTGCTGAAAGGGTTGTATAGTAATTAGAATCTAGTTTTTTTAAAACTTCTTGCAGGTATTCAATTCCGTTTTCTTCGTAGTTTTTTCGAACTTCTTCACGCACCTTTGAATCAATTTCTGGAAACTCATCAAATCCTTTCAAAACTGCATCGACATACAAACCCGAACCACCAACCATAATTTGAATATTGTTTTTTAGAAACAGTTCGTCTAATTTGGCTATTGCTTCTTTTTCAAAATCGCCAACGGTATAATTCTCAAAAATTGATTTATTTTGGATAAAATAATGTGTTGCCGATTTTAATTCTTCATCACTCGGAACGGCAGTACCAATGCGCATTTCTTTATAGAACTGTCGACTGTCACAGGAAATAATATCACAACCAAAATGTTGCGCCAAAGCAATACTTAAGGACGTTTTTCCTATGGCAGTTGGACCGATGATTGTGATTAAATAATTCAATGTTTATAATTTTGTGATACTTCAAAATTCAAAATTCCTTGTTCTTCTGTTCGATGTTCAATTTTGTTTTTAATTTTGAATGTTGATTAACGAATTTTGAATGTTGAAGTTTTAGCCCTAGCCCCGATAGTAGTGAAAATCCTTTTCATAATTTTGTCATACTGAGCTTGTCGAAGTACAAAATTATGAAAAGATTGCAACGAATAGCGGGAAATAGCTTCTAAAATTTAATAACCTTCAACACCTTATTTTTTCTCAAATAACTCTGAATAATCGTTCGTGTATCGCGATTATTTTGCATCGGAATTAAGATGTTTTTCATCACTTCTATATTCGAAACTTGGTAGTTTAAATCGTAAAAACAATAGCCTTTGTACATTCCGTTTTCGATTAAGACAGCGCTTCGTTCATCAACTTTTCGTCCGCGATCAATGACAATCATAGTGTTGTTTTCGAATGTCATTTCGTTGATGAAATCGGTTACGCATTCGTTATATATTTCGGGTGATTCTAATCCCAAGCAAGCACCATTGCACTCTTTTATTTTATGCTGAAAGCAACCGTTTTGCGTTTCGTACAATCCGTTAAGTTTTTGACATAAATTGTAGTTGGCTGTGATGCGAAACAATGCATTTTTTCCTTCTTGTAGCGAAGTGTAAGAAGTAATTTCCTTCTTTCGGCCATCGGCTTTTAGGAGTCTCAAATTAAGGTAACCTTTGTCATCAAGTATTTCATACAATGCCCATTGAAAAATACTTTTGCGTTGCGATCGGTTGTAAATGGGTTGGTTGATTTTAATTTCTTCACTTTCTTTTAAAAGTGCGATTAATTCGCTACCAGTTTCTTCATACGTAACAGCGTACACTTCATTTTGTATTTTCTTGCTTTTGGTTGCCGTATTTGTAAAATGCTGATTGACGCGTTTTTTGATATTCTTGCTTTTGCCGATATAAATCAGATCACCTTTTTCATTATGAATATAGTAAATACCGGTTTTACTTGGTAAGCTTTCAACAATGTCGAGTAATTTTGGTGATAATCCGCTTTTAATTTCGGCTTTGATTAAGCTAATTAGAATTTCTTTTTCGGTGTCTTTAGCCAAAAGCATTTTGAACAATTTCACCGTTGCGATGGCGTCGCCACTGGCGCGATGTCGGTCTGTAACTGGAATTCCGAGTGCGCGAACCAATTTTCCTAAGCTGTAGGAAAGTTGTCCTGGAATTAATTTTTTGGATAATTCAACCGTGCAAAGCGTTGGTTTTATGTAATCGAATCCCAAACGTTTGAATTCAGTGCGTAAAATTCGGTAATCAAATGAAGTGTTATGCGCAACGAGGATGCAACCTTCTGTAATTTCGATGATGCGTTTTGCCACTTCATAAAACTTGGGTGCCGAACGAAGCATCGCATTATTGATTCCGGTTAGCTTCACCACAAAAGGTTGGATCGGTTTTTCGGGATTGACCAAACTGATAAATTGATCTACGACTTCGTGACCATCAAATTTATAGATGGCGATTTCGGTAATTCCTTCTTCGTTGAATTGCCCTCCGGTGGTTTCTATGTCGAGTATGGCGTACAAATTTTGTTTTTCAGTATTTTGTTTTAAAAGTTGAACCGCAAAGGTCGCAAAGTTTTACGCAAGGTTCGCTAAGAAATTATTTTAAATTGCGCACTTTGCATAAAACTTTGCGTGCCTTGCGGTTAAATAAAGTTATCTACTTCCAAAAATGCTACTTCCAATCCGAACCATCGTACTTCCGCATTCGATTGCAAGTTGATAATCGCCCGACATTCCCATGGAGATAATTGATAATTGACAATTGATAATTGATAATGATTTGCTTTTATCAAAAATGGATTTCAAATGCAGGAATTCTTTTTTTACTTGATTTTGATTCTCAGTAAAGGTTGCCATTCCCATTAAGCCAATGATTTTGATGTTTTGTATTCCATTTTTGTCATTCTGAACAAAGTGAAGAATCTCATTCAATTCGTTTTCGTCCAAACCGAATTTGGTTTCTTCTTCTGCGATGTACATCTGCAACAAGCAATTAATAATTCTGTTGTGTTTTTGAGCTTGTTTGTTAATTTCCTGAAGTAATTTCAAACTGTCCACACCGTGAATTAAACTCACGTATTCCGCCATAAGTTTAACTTTGTTGGTTTGAACGTGTCCTATCATGTGCCATTGAATGTCTTTGGGCATTTGTTCCCACTTTTCGGTCATTTCCTGGATTTTGTTTTCACCAAAAATGCGCTGACCAGCTTCATAGGCTTCCATTAAATCGGCAACAGGTTTGGTTTTAGAAACTGCCACCAATGTTACATTTGTTGGGAGTGTCGATTGTATTTTATTAAGATTTGATGCTATTGACATTCTTATTGTTTTTTGTCATTTCGACGAAAGAGAAATCTCATTAAGTGAGTGCATTATGTGATTTCTCCCAAAAGGTCGAAATGACAAGTTTGTATAAAAACTTCCATCTTCCAACTTCGTAAATCGTACTTCCAACTTACAATTCATACACCATTAATCCACTTCTAAATTTTGGTTCGATATACGTACTTTTTGGAGGCATAATTAAATTATTGTCGGCTAATGCTTTAATTTCTGAAATGTCGGATGGAAATAACATAAAACCCACTTCAAATTCACCTTCGTCTACCAATTCTTTTATTGTGGCTATGGATTGTTTTCCTGGAATGTATTCGATACGTTCATCATTTCGTAAATCTTCAATTCCGAGAATAGGAAGTAAAACCTTATCGTATAAAATTTGAGCGTCTAAATTTTCTAAAATGGATGGTTTTTTATTCTGCTTTGCCTGTTCACTGGAGTTTGGGCCTTGTTTGTAAAATAAAGCATAAAAATTACCGTCTAAATACATTCCGAATTCAAACTTACTTTGCGGTTTCCACAATTCCTGTTCTTTCGATTTGATGATGAAATGCTCGGATAAAAGGTCTATAAAATCATCTTTCGTATGTCTGTTTAAATCACGTATAATACGATTGTATTCATAGATTTTCACGTTGCTTTCGGCAATTAAAAAACTCATAAAATTATTCAGGTTTTCTTTTCCTAAGTTTTTATCCTGATCGTATAATAATTCTGCTGAAGCCGAACGATGATGCCCGTCAGCAATATACAATTCGGGAATTTTTTCAAATTGATTTTGTAGCCATTGGATTTCTTTGTCTGTTTCTATTTTCCAAAGCGTATGTGTTTCCTTATTAGTAGTCGAAAAATGATAAATCGGTTGTTCTTTTTTCTTTATTGAAATCCAGGAATTAATTTCTAAATTATCTGGATAAGTAATCAAAACGGGTTCGGTATTAAATCCGGTTTGATGCAAATAATCTTTAAACAATTCTACTCTATATTGCAAGGTGTCTTCGTGTTTTTTGATGACATTGTTTTTATAATCTTCGATAGAGGTTCCAGCAACGATTCCAATAAACGTCTGTATTTTAGTTTGGATTTCGTACAAAAAGAAAGCGGACTTTTCATCTTCTATAAAAACACCATCATTTTTGAAATCTTGGTATTTATGCGCTACACCTTTAAAGCGTTTGTCTAAAGTGATTTTTTGAGCATGCAAATAAGCGGGATTAATCACGTGTAAAAACGAATACGGATTAAAATCCAACCACGAA
>JANNCY010000004.1:0-9741 GCA_031387085.1 Flavobacteriales bacterium
AGCACAAAAGCGACTTTCTGCCGATGTGATTAGTTTTTCGGCAGCACAATCGTCGGTCAAAAAAGGTGAAACACTTATCGATACTGTAAATAATATCCTTTCGATGAAAGTCGATATGGTAGTCATGCGACACGCCAATCCCGGAGCCGCTTATTTTCTTTCAGAAAATGTAAATGCAAGTATAATCAACGCTGGAGATGGCGCACACGAACATCCAACACAAGCGCTTTTAGACAGTTATTCTATAAGAGAAAAATTGGGAGAAGTAGCCGGAAAAAAAGTGGTCATTGTCGGCGATATTTTACATTCTCGAGTAGCACTTTCAAATATATTTGCTTTGCAAATGCAAGGAGCGGAGGTGAAAGTATGCGGGCCAAAAACACTGATTCCGAAACACATTGAAAGTCTTGGAGTTACCGTTGAATCCAATCTTAGAAAAGCATTAGAATGGTGCGATGCTGCCAATATGTTGCGAGTTCAGAACGAACGTATGGATGTAAATTACTTTCCATCTACTAGAGAATACGCACAACAATACGGTGTCGACAAAGCGTTGTTAGATTCACTTAACAAAGAAATTGTCATCATGCATCCCGGACCAATTAACAGAGGCGTAGAAATTACTTCCGATGTTGCCGATTCACAGCAATCGGTTATTTTAGATCAAGTAGAAAACGGCGTAGCGATTCGTATGGCCGTGATTTATTTATTAGCTTCCAAAATAAAACAATAAAATAGTAATTTAATTATGAGATTGCTTCGCTGCGCTCGCAATGACATGAAAGTAGACAAAAAAGGACATACCACGATTACTAAAGACACACAAGGAGATATTCAATCGTTTTTGGAGAAAGTGACTCACGAGCACAACAGTCATAAATCGCAAAACCTTATCATAGATGTTACCCATGACAAGAATGTTACTTTAAAAGATATTAAAGCGTTTTCTAATTTGTCGAAATTGCATCGAAAAGATAAGAAATCGTTTGTCATTGTTGCTGAGAATATCGATTTTAATGAAGTTCCGGTTACGTTAATTGTAGTGCCGTCAATACTCGAAGCCCACGACATTATTGAAATGGAAGAAATTGAACGCGATTTGGGATTTTAAATTTAAACAACAAAATGAACAATACTACTAAAGTTTACATCTATACCGGTTTATTATTTGTTTTTACTTTTTTATTGACGAGTAAATTAATGAAAGCCTACAAAACGAATGAATTCGATTACTTTAAAATCGGAATTAATGTTATTGTAGAAATTGCTTTGGTATATTTAATTGTCAAATATGCCAATATAGAGAACAACAAAAAAGAATAAAAATACAATTGAAATTAAC
Source organism: Flavobacteriales bacterium (assembly GCA_031387085.1). Classification (GTDB taxonomy): domain Bacteria; phylum Bacteroidota; class Bacteroidia; order Flavobacteriales; family Flavobacteriaceae; genus Flavobacterium. Next base: position 1,343 of record JANNCY010000004.1, read on the forward strand.
AATACTTGGCTGTTATGCCGCGACACCTCGTACGATTTCCAATCCGACTTCACAAGTTTTAGAAATTAAAAACAAAGTATTTCTAATCGATTGTGCCGAAGGAACGCAAGTGCAATTGCGTAAAAGTAAAGTCAAGTTTTCTAAAATCAGCAACATTTTCATTTCCCATTTGCATGGAGATCATTTTTACGGATTGATTGGATTAATTTCTACATTCATGTTGCTCAATCGCGAACAAGATTTACATGTGTACGGTCCAAAAGGAATTAAAGAAATCATTCTTTTGCAATTGCGAGCATCGGGTTCGTATACAGGTTACAATCTTTATTTCCATGAATTGGAAGCGACGGTTTCTGAAATCATTTATGAAGATGATAAAGTAATTGTAAAAACGATTCCGCTAAAGCACCGCATTTATACGAACGGATTTTTATTCAAGGAAAAAAATACCGAACGCAAACTTAACGTTGAAGGTATCGAAAAGTACAACATCGATAAATTGTATTTCAACAAAATCAAATACGGCGGTGATATTACTTTAGATGATGGAACTATTGTTGCAAATACCGAGCTGAGTTTTGACCCACAACCTGCCAAAACCTACGCTTACTGTAGTGATACGATCTATGATGAGCAAATCATTCCCATTATAGAAAATGCCAATTATTTGTATCATGAAAGTACTTTTCTCGAAACCGAAGCACATCTTTCGGAACGAACGATGCATGCTACAGCCAAACAAGCGGCGACAATTGCGTTAAAAGCCAATGTCAAAAATCTCATCCTCGGACATTATTCTACGCGTTATGGCAACATCGAACTTTTTAAAGAAGAAGCGCAAACCATTTTTCCAAATGTATTTTTAGCGGATGATGGAAGAGAGTTTGATATGGATTAGAAGCGAAAGGCAAGGGCTTTCTTGGTTTCCTTTTTCCCGCTGTTCGTCATGCGCGGCATTTCCTACCATCGGGGCTAGATAAAAATCCATTTTAATTTTTGTATACTTTGCAAACTTTGCGAAAAACTTTGCGAACTTTGTGTTTTAAACTATCCAACAATGAAAGACTTAAGCAACTACAGAAAATCGTATGAAAAAAGCGAACTTCTCGAATCCACTATTCCGGAAGATCCGATTAACTTATTCAACCGATGGTTTCACGAAACCGAAGATTTTGGTGGAGTAGAAGAGGTAAACGCCATGACTATTGCAACGATTGGATTGGATGGTTTTCCGAAATCGAGAGTTGTTTTGTTAAAAAAATTCAACGAAGAAGGATTTATTTTCTTCACGAATTACAATTCCGAAAAAGGAAAGGCGATAGAGAACCACCCCAAGGTTTGTTTGTCTTTTTTTTGGACGAGTTTAGAACGTCAGGTAATTATTAAAGGTATTGCTGAAAAAACTTCGGATATCGTTTCGGATAATTATTTTGCTTCAAGACCCGATGGGAGTAAAATCGGTGCTATTGTTTCTGAACAAAGTAGCGTGATTGCATCGAGAGCAGTTTTAGAAGACAGTTTGAAACAATTAGAGCAACTATATGAAGGAAAAGAAATCCCAAGACCTTCACATTGGGGAGGTTACTTAGTAAAACCTTTAGAAGTTGAATTTTGGCAAGGTCGTTCTAATCGATTACACGATCGAATTCGTTATCAATTGCAAGATGATTTTAGTTGGAAAATTGAAAGATTAAGTTCATAAATGTAAGAAAATTATATATATAAAATAAAAAAAGATGCATTTCATCGATTTTATTTGACACTTTAACGACATAGTAGTAGTATTGTATAACCAAATCAGAAACACGTTCTTACAATACTAACATAAAAAAGATTTTTGCCCCACATCTATCTTTTAAAAACTTAACCTACTACTATGAAAACAAATTTACTTAGATTGTTTATGCCAATGGCATTGGTATTCACTTTAATTTCATGTTCTAACGATTCTACTGAAGATGTAACTGTTGACAATAATTTAGTTACTAATTACAACTCATCAGTTGATGAAGTAGAATTGGCTCGAATAATTAATCAGTATAGAGTATCGGTTGGAAAAAGCGAATTGCAAATTGTGAATCACATTTCTTATAAATCACAAGAGCATAATTTATATATGATTGAAAATAATGTGGTGAATCATGATTATTTTGACTCAAGAGCTAATAATATTATGCAAGTTTTAGGAGCAGTGCGAGTTGGTGAAAATATTGCATACAATTATTCAACACCAAATGCAGCACTTCACGCATGGCTGAATAGTCCAGGACATAAAGAAAATTTAGATGGCGATTATACACATTTTGGTATTTCGATATCGGTTAATCCAGTTAATGGAAAAAAATATTACACAAATATGTTTATGAAAAGATAATTATAATTGATTTTAGTTTTGTTTGATTTAAGATAACCATCCCGATTGTATCGGGATGGTTTTTTAATACTAATTAGTAGTTCGTTTAGTACGGTAATATAGCAAATTATTCTAAAAGTAGTATAACAATCTCCATTGATTTACAACCTACCTTTGAAAATAATATTTAAACATGATATTTTTTACCTAAAGATTTTTGCCCCTCATCTATCTTTTAAACTTAATCTACTATTATGAAAACAAAGTTAATTAGTTTGCTTATGCCAATGGTTTTGGCTTTTTCTATCGTCTCATGCTCTAGTAATTCTTCCGAAGATCTCTCAGTCAATGCTACTCAAGTTATGAATTATAACTCTTCATCTGATGAATTAGAATTAGCCCGATTAATTAATCAGTATAGGGTTTCTGTTGGGAAAAATGAATTGGAAATTGTAAATCACATTTCATATAAATCACAAGAGCACAATTTGTATATGATACAAAATAATGTTGTGAATCACGATTTTTTTCAAGAGAGAGCTGCTAATATTATGCAAGTTTTAGGTGCTGTTAAAGTAGGCGAGAATATTGCTTTTAATTATTCAACGCCAAATTCAGTACTTAAAGCATGGTTAAATAACCCAGAACATAAAGCAAATTTAGATGACGATTATACTCATTTTGGTATATCGATATCGGTTAATCCAGAAAACGGGAAAAAATATTATACTAATATATTTATGAAAAGATAATTGCTTACGGTCATTTATGAAAAAGACAACTTATAGACTTCTTAGATTTTTTTAGAATCATATTAACAATAAAAAAGCACATCAACTGATGTGCTTTTTTATTGTTTCAAAGTCTAAGAAGTCTAACTTTCTAAGAAGTCTTGCTTTCTAAGAAGTCTCTATTACAATTTCGTGATAATAAATTCCGAACGTCTGTTAGCCTGATGTTCTTCTTCCGAACAAGTAGATTCGTTTGTTGGTTCGCAACTACAATTGTTTAACAATCGTGATTCACCATATCCTTTTGCCGTTAAACGCGATTTGTTTACACCATGACTCACTAGCCAATCCATAGTTGATTTTGCTCTTCTTTCGGATAAAGCCATGTTGTATTTTGCAGTTTGTCTACAATCGGTATGCGAACGAATGTTCATTTCCATGGTTGGATTTTGAACTAAAACATCTAATATTTTAGAGAGTTCAAGTGCAGCATCTGGACGAATATTCGACTTGTCTAAATCGAAATAAATGATGGTGATATTAAAACAATTTCTTAAATCATCACCGACCTTAACCGTACATTTTGCTCTTTCAAGAGTAATTGGAACATATGTTTCACCTGCTTCTTTTCCAGTTGTTGTAGTTGTTTCTACTGTAGTGTAATCTGTTTTTTCTGTTTTTAGATAGTATTTGGTATCACACTTTACGATTCCGAAATCAAATTTTCCTTCAGCATCTGTGGTTACTTCTTTTAAAAAATTGTAACTGCTATCGCTTAACGTTACTTTAGCATTTGCAATTGGAAGCCCCGAATCCTTATCGGTAACGACACCTTTTAATAATTGTTCACATTCTAACTTTTTAGTTTCTTTAAATTTATAGATATCATCACTTCCTTGTCCGCCTTCTCTATTAGATGTTACATATCCTGTACGAGTGGTATTGTTGATGATGAATCCAAAATCATCCGTAGAACTATTTAATGGTTCACCAACATTGATGACTTCCTTATAGGCTCCGTTTTCTAACTTGGAAACAAATATATCCAAACCACCAAGTCCAGGATGCCCATCAGAGGCAAAGTACAATTCGTTATTCGATGATATAAATGGGAAGGTTTCTTTTCCTTCGGTATTAATTACATTTCCTAAGTTCTCTGGAGTTCCGTAGGAACCATCACCATTAATGGCAACTTTATAAATATCGGATTGTCCGATTGCTCCCGGCATATCTGATGCAAAATACAAAGTTTTCTCATCTATACTCAATGCTGGATGCGCCACACCGTAGTCGTTGCTGTTAAATGGTAATTCGGTTACGTTTGTCCATTGAGTTCCTTCTAAAGTGGCACGGTATATTTTTAACAATATTGTTTTAGAAGCATCTTTTCCTTTCTTACCATCTAGAAAATTGTTTCTTGTGAAATAAACTGTTTTTCCATCTTTAGTAAATACAGGTGTCGATTCGTGGTATTTGGAATTTATTTTCCCACCAAAGCCCTCTGCTTTAGTGAGCGCTCCTTCATCGCCGACATCGGCTGAAAATAAATTGGTAAACCCTTCATTGGTCCAATTGTGCTTTCTAACAGCAACTCCACCAGTATCTCTAGATGAAGCAAATACTACTTTATTACCAAAATAAGCACTTCCATAATCCGATTTATCCGTATTGATTCCTGTATTTTCAACAATATATCTTCCGGAGTTTTTTCTAATTATTTCTAGGTAATCTTTTTGAGAATTGGCTAATTTGGCTCTAAGGTCGTTACCATTTTTTTGATTGAATAGTGCGAGCATCTGATCGGCTTTGGTATAATCCTTTACTGCTTTTAATGATTGTGCATAACGATAGTAATACTCCGGTTCTACATCTTGTGTTAGTGCAAATAACTCACCATACCATTTTGCTGCTGTTGGTAATTCGGCTTTAAAATAATAGGCATTTCCTAATTTTTGCAGCATATCAGGAGTTTTATATCCTTGCTCGAAGATACGCTCATAGGTTTTTATGGCATCAACATAGGCAAATTTATCGTACTCCTTATCGGCTTTTTCTACTTTTCTCTTTTGTGAATACGCAGTCATCGAAGCCAGGCATACCAATACAACTAAAATTTTATTTATGCCCACCATATAATTGTTCTTTTGTAATTTGTAAGTCAGTGATTTCATAATTGTCGCTTTTTTAGAAGAATCTAGGAGAAACTACTCGCTCTTGTTTTTTGAATAATTCAAAACGTAAAAATATTTCATGAGAACCCGAGTTGTAATGTCTTAACTTAGTCGTTTCTAAGTCATATCCATATCCAATATACAAACCTTCGGTTATCTGAAATCCTGCCATAAAACTCATAGCTGCGTCCCATCTCCATGCTACACCTAAGGTAAGCTTATCGTAAATTAAAAAGTTTCCAGAAACATCCAATTGCAATGGAGCGCCTTCTATGATTTTAGATAAAACTGCGGGTTTGAATTTTAAATTGGATGATAAATCAAAAACATAACCTCCAATTATATAGTAATTCATCCGCTCTTTATTAACAACAAATGAGTTATCATCATAGCGTTTAGTTTCAAAAAAGTTAGGAACCGAAACTCCAAAATATAACTTATCAGAATGCAAGTACACTCCAGCTCCAATATTGGGAGAAAAATTATTTCGTAAGTTTTGCAATGATGGATCATTTGTATCTTCAGGATTTAATTTGCTTTTATCCAATTCAAATATATTAGCAGATCCTTTAACACCAAATGATAATTTATAGTTTTCTGATGTTCTAATAGTGTAGGATAAATCAATAGATGCCAGATACTCATCTGTAGGTCCGATTCGGTCGTTTACAAAAGAAACTCCTACTCCTAAATTTGTATTGTCAATAGGAAAGTTCACTGATGCGGAGTTGGTTACCGGTGCACCGTCTAATCCTACCCATTGCGTTCTATGCAATCCAAAAATACTCAATGCCCCACGTGAACCAGCATAAGCAGGATTCACATTGATTGTGTTATACATGTAATGAGTGTATTGTGCATCTTGCTGTGCAGTACTCACAAATCCCGTTAACATCAAAGCGAATATTAAAATTTTTGTTCTCATTTATTTTGGTTTTTTAAGAAATACTTGAGGGCTATTAACCCTCAAGTATTGATTATCTTGATAAGTATAAGTATCCGTTTTTAGTTGTATAATTACCGTCTGTTTTATATTTCAAAATATAGAAATAGGTACCTGTAGGTAATTCTCTAGATTGATTTACAGTCGTTCTACCTTCAGAAGTTCCTCTAAACACTCTATCGTTATTGTTATAGTTATCAATTTCGAATACTAAAACACCCCAACGATTGTAAATTTCAACATTGTTTTCAAGATAACATGGGTCTGTAATATTATCAATAATGAAGAACTCATTCACACCGTCACCATTTGGTGAGAATGCATTGTGAACTAGTAACGCATCACATTCAACAGCTTCTGGAATACATTCATTTTGGTCGATAGGTATTGTAACTTGAACAATTTTCGGACAAGTAGGGTCGTTATTACTATATTGTATAACATAATTACCGTTAGGTAAATTAAGAGGTGTAAATACTCCTGTAGTTGAATTAAATCCACCACTGTTGTTCAGGTCTGTCCATGTTCCTGTTGGTGTAATAGTTCCTGGGAATTGTGTATTAATGATACCTGCTACATTAACAGTTAAATCGATATCGGTATTACAAACCGGTACGTTTGTAGCTGTTTGTAAATAGTTTTGAACAGTTACAAAAACAGTTTGCGTAAATACTGCTTGATTGTTACAATTGTCTCTTACTGTCCATGTTCTTATTATTGAATAAGTACCAGTAGGAGAAACTACTGAAGTTACACTGGTAGTAACCACAACTATATTCGCTGCAGAAGAACAATTGTCAATGAATTGCAATTGAGGAGTTTCAGGTATTTGTCCACATGTAGCACTTACTGGAGTCGTCAATGGCGTAACTAAAGTAGGAGCTGTTGTGTCTTGCACTGTTATAGTTTGAACATATGTGGCAGTATTATTACAAGAATCTGAAGCTGTCCAAGTTCTAATTATTGAATAAGAACCTTCACAAGCACCATTTACCGTTGTAGATGCTAGTGTTACGGTTGCAGAACCACAGTTGTCAGAAGCAGTTAAAGTTGCAGGTTGTGGAATATTAGAACATTCAACAGTAACGTTTGCTGGCAATACTCCTACAAATGTAGGTGCAGTTGTATCTTGAACAGTAATTACTTGAACATGAGTAGTTGTCAATCCACAATCATCAGTTGCTATCCAAGTTCTTGTAATGGTATAAGAACCGGCACATTGACCTGGTGTATTAACAAATGAATATACTACTGTTGCTGATCCGCAGTTATCAGTAGCTGTTAACGTAGCAGCAACAGGTACATTTGAACATTGAATAGCTAAATTACCTGGTAAAGCCTCTACAAAAACTGGAGGTGTAGTATCCTGAATTGTAAATGAAGCTGATGATGTAGAAGTGTTTCCACAGCTATCAGTTGCCGTAAAGATTACAGTTGCTGTTCCTGTTTGTCCACAACCATCACTTAAAGCAGTAAAGTTATTTGTCCAAGTTACAGAAGAACAAATATCAGAAGCTACTGCACCACCATTAGATGATAACCAAGCTTGTAAAGCTTGTGTATTTCCAGCACCATCGCATTGTACAGTTGCGTTAGCAGCTTGAGTTGTGATTGATGGCGGAGTTGTATCAACAATAGTAAATGAAGCCGATGATGTAGATGTGTTTCCACAGCTATCAGTAGCTGTAAAGATTACCGTTGCAGTACCTGTTTGACCACAACCATCACTTAAAGCAGAGAAGTTGTTAGACCAAGTTACAGAAGAACAGATATCAGAAGCTACAGCACCACCATTAGATGATAACCAAGCTTGTAAAGCTTCTACATTTCCAGCACCATCACATTGAACAGTTGCATTAGCAGCCTGAGTTGTTATTGAAGGCGGAGTAGTATCAACAATAGTAAATGAAGCCGATGATGTAGAAGTGTTTCCACAATTATCAGTTGCCGTAAAGATTACAGTTGCTGTTCCTGTTTGTCCACAACCATCACTTAAAGCAGTGAAGTTGTCAGACCAAGTAACAGAAGAACAAATATCAGAAGCTACAGCACCACCGTTAGATGATAACCAAGCTTGTAAAGCAGTTGTATTTCCAGCACCATCACATTGAACAGTTGCGTTAGCAGCCTGAGTTGTGATTGATGGCGGCGTTGTATCAACAATAGTAAATGAAGCCGATGATGTAGAGGTGTTTCCACAA
>JANNCY010000032.1:0-37992 GCA_031387085.1 Flavobacteriales bacterium
GTCGCAGGAAGAATTTCAAAAAGTTTCCAAACGCTACAACGACAACAACCAACGTTTGATGATTGTAAGCAAACCTATTTTCTTTGACACTAAATATTGTTTGGTTAAGGTTGCGTTTTATCGCAATATCGAACACAATAACGGAAGTTATTTGCTTTTCGAAAATGTAAATGGTGTTTGGACGATAAAGGAAACATTGAATGAATGGGCGACGTAATATCGATTGTCCGATTATTCGATAGTTCGATTATTCGACATTCGAAAAATCGAACTATCGACTAATCCAATAATCAAAACTATGAAAATAAAACAAATCCTTTCAATCCTAGAAGAAATGGCACCTTTAGCCTACGCTGAAGATTTTGACAACGTAGGATTGTTACTTGGAAACCAAGAAAATGAAGCCACTGGAATTTTAGTCTGTCACGATGCTTTAGAAAGTGTTATCGATGAAGCTATTGCAAAAAAATGCAATTTGGTAGTTTGTTTTCATCCAATAATTTTTTCAGGATTAAAGAAAATCACAGGAAAAAATTATGTTGAAAAATCGGTCATCAAAGCCATCAAAAACGATATCGCCATTTATGCCGTTCACACCGCTTTAGACAATCATAAAAACGGCGTCAACAAAATTTTCAGTAACGCATTGGGATTGATAAACGCAAAAATTTTGGTTCCGAAACAAAACTTCATTCAAAAATTAGTTACGTATACCATTCCAGAAAATGTGGCGAAAGTACGCAATGCCTTATTTGAAGCTGGAGCCGGAACCATTGGAAATTACGACAAATGTAGTTTCAATTCAGAAGGTTTTAGTACTTACAAAGGAAACGAAAACAGCAAGCCAGTTATTGGCACCAAAGGCGAATTGACACAAACGGATGAAATCAAAATCGAAGTGGTTTTTGAAAAACACCTTCAAAGCAAAATCTTAAAAGCGTTGTTTACCAATCATGTGTATGAAGAAGTAGCGTACGAAATTTACGACATCCAAAATACCCATCAAAATATCGGATTGGGAATGATTGGCGAGCTCGAAAAACCAATGTCGGAAACCAATTTTTTATCGATGGTAAAAACCAAAATGCAATGTGGTAGTATCAGACATAGTGCGTTTTTAGATAAACAGATACAAAAAGTCGCGGTTTTAGGAGGCTCGGGAAGCTTTGCTATCAAAAATGCTATTCAGTCTGGAGCCGATGCGTTTTTAACAGCCGATTTGAAGTACCACAATTTCTACGAAGCTGAAAATCAGTTGCTTTTAGCCGATATCGGGCATTATGAAAGCGAAAGATTCACAAAAAATTATATTGTTGATTTTCTTAAAGAAAAAATTACTAATTTTGCAGTCGTTTTATCAGAAGAAAATACAAATCCAGTTAAGTACTTATAAAATATGGCTACTACAAAAGAATTGAGCGTTGAGGACAAATTAAGAGCGCTGTATGATTTACAAATTATCGATACCAGAATTGACGAAATCAGAAACGTAAGAGGTGAATTACCTTTAGAAGTTGAAGATTTAGAAGATGAAGTAGCTGGTTTGACCACTCGATTAGAAAAGTTACAAAGTGATTTAGCTACTATCGAGGATCAAATAAAAGTGAAGAAGAATGCAATCGATGACCACCAGATTGCGATAAAAAAATATACCGAACAACAAAAAAATGTTCGTAACAATAGAGAATTCAACTCTTTAACTAAAGAAGTAGAGTTTCAGGAACTTGAAATTCAATTGGCTGAAAAGCAAATTAAAGAAATGAAAGCATCTATTGAGCATAAAAAAGAAGTGATTACCAATTCTAAAGACAAATTAGAACAAAAATCAACTCACTTAATGCACAAGAAATCAGAGCTGAATGATATCATGTCTGAAACGCAAAAAGAAGAAGGTTTCTTGTCTACGAAATCAGCTGAATTTGAAGCATTAATCGAAGACCGATTATTAGCTGCTTACAAAAGAATCCGTTCAAGCGTAAGAAATGGTTTAGCGGTTGTTTCTATCGAACGTGGAGCTTCAGCAGGTTCTTTCTTCACCATTCCGCCTCAAACACAAGTGGAAATTGCAGCCAGAAAGAAAATCATCACCGATGAGCATTCCGGCAGAATTTTAGTTGACGCCTCTCTTGCTGATGAAGAAAGAGAAAAAATGGAAAAATTATTCGCAAAAATGTAATAGCTGTAAATCCCGATAATTTCGGGATTTTTTTATGCAACAAATTCTACAAAAAATAGCAGCCAAAAGCATCGGTATGTACCTTAACATGCTGAGTTACGTTTATCCAGAAAAAGGATATACTTTGGCGTATGCTTTTTTTAGTCAGCCACGAAAAGGCCGACTCAAAAAAGACGAACTTCCAAAGATGTTGCAAATTGCCGAACTGCAATTACACCATCACAACGAACACCAATTTCAAACCTACACGTGGAAAGGGAATGACGATGTGATTTTATTAGTCCATGGTTGGGAAAGCAATGCAACGCGTTGGAAAGAATTAGTAACCCAATTAAAAAAAACCGAAAAAACAATTATTGCCATAGATGCTCCGGCACATGGTTTGTCAAGTGGAATCGAATTTAATGTGCCCACATATGCTGAGTTCATCGATGTTATTTCTCAAAAGTACAAACCAAAATACATTATTGGTCATTCTATTGGCGGTACTGCCTGCACTTATTTTCAGTACAAATACAAAAACCATTCGATAGAAAAAATGATTCTTCTTGGTGCGCCGTCCGATTTTACAGTGATACTACAAAATTATGTTGACATTTTAAGTTTGAATTCTAAAATACAAAACTATTTAACTGCTTATATTAAAGAGCGATTTAATATTATTGTTGAAGATTTTTCTGGAGAAAAATTTTTGCAAAACACCGCGTTTTCCGGAATAATAGCACACGATTTTCAAGATACTGTTGTCCATTTTAATGAAGGAAAAAAATTAGCTTCCTCATGGAAAAACGCAAAATTCATAGAAACAAAAGGACTCGGACACAGCTTGCACGATGCCGATTTATACAAAACTATTGTTGATTTTATAGAAGCTTAATTACTTTAAGGTTTTTGATTAGAAGCTATTTCCAGCTATCCGTTACAATCTTGTCATTGCGAGCTTGCGAGGCAATCTCACAATATCAAGGATTTCCACTGCTATCTGGGCGAGGCATTTATTTTTTCATTCACTAATTTGCTAATTTTCTCATTCGCTAATTAATCTTACATTTGCCACTCGAGACCTTTAGGTCGAACAGTACAAAGTAACATGGAAAACAATCTCACTCGTATCAATAAATTCTTATCCGAAACCGGATTCTGTTCCCGTCGCGAAGCCGATAAATTAATTGAACAAGGAAGAGTGACTATTAACGGAGTCTTGCCAGAAATGGGAACTAAAATTTCAATACGTGATGAAGTCCGTGTCGATGGAAAACTCATCCGCGAAAACACCGAAAAACCGATTTACCTCGCTTTTAACAAACCGGTCGGAATTGAATGTACTACCAATCTCGACGTGCGCAACAACATCGTCGATTACATCAATTATCCCGAGCGAATTTTCCCAATTGGCCGTTTAGACAAAGCCAGCGAAGGATTGATTTTTATGACCAACGACGGCGATATTGTCAACAAAATTCTACGTGCCAGAAACAATCATGAGAAAGAATATATCGTTACTGTTAATCGTCCCATTACCGATCGATTTATCGAAAAAATGGCGAGTGGCGTTCCGATTTTAGATACCATTACCCGAAAATGCAAAGTAGAGCAAATTAGCAAATACATCTTCAAAATCATCTTAACACAAGGATTGAACAGACAAATTCGTCGCATGTGTGAGTATTTAGATTACGAAGTAACAGCGCTAAAGCGAATCCGAATTATCAATATTTCATTAGATGTTCCTGTGGGACGTTACCGCGATTTAACCGATGCTGAAATCCAACAACTCAACGAACTGATTGCACCTTCGAGCAAAACCGAAGAAGCAAGTTTGCCAAAAAGTACTGGTTATGATCCAAAGAATAGAATAATTAAAAGAAAATAGTTGCTATTTCATGCTAACATTCAACAAAAACTACTTTGTCTTTTTCATTTTAATTTTCACCATAGAAACTTTAATTGCTATATATGCCCATGATAATTTTGTCAGGCCATATATCGGTGATGTTTTGGTGGTGATTTTAATCTATTGTTTTGTGAAATCGTTTCTCAAATTACCAGTCAAAACTGCAGCTTTAGCAGTATTGATTTTTGCATTCATTATAGAGTTTCTACAATTTTTAAATATCGTCGAAAAGTTACATTTGGAAAAATCAAAAATCGCCAGCACCGTTATTGGAACCTCCTTTTCATGGATAGACATGTTAACCTATGTAATGGGAATCGCAATCGTAATTGCTGTAGAAAAGTATTACTTGTCAATCAGAAAACAGAATAATTAAAAAAACAAAACCGCAAATTCGCAAATTATGCATCCAATTATTGGTTATAATTTGCGAATTAGCGGTAAATTATCTTTCAAAATTTATATAATACTACCCAAAAACTTCCTCCTTCACTCCATCAAAACTCGCGAAAACCATACTCGGATGTGAATCCTGATGAAAAACATTTCCGTCTTTGTCAATCGCAATTGCTCCAGCAAAACCATCATAAGGTAAAAGTTCCTTAAACGTTTTTTCAAACGCTTTGGCTAATGGAAATCCGTCTGTGACACGTGTTACAATTTTAGCAGCCGTAGCATTGCTAACAATGTCTTCACCTACACCAGTTAAACTTACACCACAAAAAGAATTGGCATAATTTCCGGCAACGGTAGCCGAATCAGAAATTCGACCTGGAATCTCAAATCCTTTTCCTCCTGTTGATGTTGCAGCTGCCAATTTTCCATCCGCATCCAAAGCGACACAACCTACAGTTCCAACTCTTAATGCTGCTAGTTTCGCTTCGTATTCGTTTCTGCGTTGTGGTATTTCAGTTGAGAATTTTTCAAATCCATGTTGGCGTGCAAAGTTCGTAGCACCACTTCCGCCCAAGACCTTATCATCATAATTCAGTAAGATCTGAGCAACTTGAATCGGATTTTTCACTTCTTCAATATTAATCACACCACTCATTTTCTCAGTCGCACCATCCATCAAAGAAGCACTCATTCGTATCTTCCCGTCGGCTTGAATCTGCGAACCAATTCCGGCATTAAACAGTTCATCATCTTCTAACAAAGACACGGCATACACCACTGTTTCCAAAGCAGAATGATTTTGCAAATACGCATATGACTTCTTCACAATACGCAACAATGCGTTTTGTTTAGCGACTTTCGTTTCGTGATTGGTAGACGATTCGGAGAAAAATCCGCCGTGGATGATTACTTTCATTTTAGATTTATTAGACTGATTTAGACTTCTTAGACTGACTTAGATCTTTCAGCTTATCTTAAATTCTAAGAAGTCTAAAAGGTCTAACGATCTAACTAGTCTAAACATATTGCGAAGATTTAATGGTCATTTTAAACGTATCCAAATCAAATGTGTCATTTTTACTCAACACATGAGTCACCAAATGATTGATGGAAATTGGTTGCCCTAATTCGACTTGCGTTAAGTTGGTATCTTTAATCTCACGACCGTCGACTAAAATCACAAGTCCAGATCCTATCGCTTCCATCTGCCTTCCGTTGGTAATGAGTAAACCGGTGTCTTCTCCGAGTCCGATTCCCAATACTTTCGGATTCCCAACTACCGCTTGGAAAAGGCGTCCAATTCGTCCGCGTTGAACAAAATGAGTATCGATAATGACATCATCAATTAATCCCAAACCCGAAGTAATTTTCACTTCTCCTTTCAGCAATGCTTCCGAACTACTCCCTTGGTAAATCATATTATTCGATGCCGCAGCAGCTCCCGCAGAAGTTCCTGCATAAATAAAATCTTCATTAGTATATTTGTCCAAAATAATATCCTGGAATGGCGTTCCTCCCAAAATAGAAGTCAATCGCAATTGATCACCTCCAGTAAACATCACCACATCAGCAACCCTTATACGCTCTAAAACTTCAGGATCCATAGCTTGCTCCCTGCGTTCAATGTTCAAAACATCCACATTTGTAGCACCTAAATAACTAAAAGCCTTAACGTATTCCGCTCCGATTTCTTTTGGAATTTTAGATGCTGTAGTGATTACTTCAACGCGCGACAACTCTTGTTTTTTCGATTCTTTAATCAACCTTTTCAAAATTCCCTCTTCAAAGAAGTTTAAATTTTGTGGCTTATTCTTATCTAAATCGGTTTCGGTAAAACTGCCTTTATCGACAGCTCCGCCTATAATAATTAATTTTCCTCGTATGTTCATGCCGTAAAAATAACGATTTCTTAATAGTACGCAAATCAATTTAGCCGTTTTGAAGCAAAACTTATTGTGTACTTTTCAACAATTGTCCCGCTTTTCATTCCAATCTGTCATTGCGAGAAACAAAGCAATCTCAAATATACAAAACCAAATCTATTCCTCGCAATGTCAGGATTTCCACTCCAATCGGGTCTAGAATAGACGTGTAGTAGTTCTTAGCACTTTTGTTGGGACTAGCTTAGACTGACTTAGACCTTTTAGACTTCTTAGAATTTGACGCTACTACCGCGTCTTTCCCGCGCATGCGGGAATCCATTTTCAGCACATGGATTCCCGCATGCGCAGGAAAGACCTCGCAATAAAAAATATGCAAAAATCTAAGAAGTCGAAAATGTCCAACAATCTAATAATCAAGACGAACACAACAAATCCAATAAAAAACTTACTTTTTATCATTTAAAATGTAAGAGAGTAACAAATATTTTTTATTTTTAACAAATTCATTATAACCTCATCAAAAAATACAATACAATATAATATGAAAATCGATAAAATTCAAGCATTACGTGGACCAAACATTTGGAGTGTGCAACGAAAAAAGCTAATCCAAATGCGTTTGGATTTACAAGAAATGGAAGAACGTCCCACCAACAAAATAGAAGGTTTCCGTGAACGAATAGAAGCTATGTTTCCAACCATGATTGAACACCGCTGTTCGGAAGGAACACGTGGTGGTTTCTTTTCACGAATTGAACGAGGCACATGGATGGGTCACGTTATCGAACACATCGCACTTGAAATTCAAACTTTAGCCGGAATGGAAACAGGCTTCGGACGCACCCGCGAAACCAAAACTCCCGGAATTTACAATGTTGTTTTTAGCTATACGGAAGAAAATGTAGGAATGTTCGCCGCCGAAAGTGCTGTAAATATTGCTCAAGCATTAATTGACGGAACCGAATACGACTTGGATGCCGACATTCAGAAAATGCGTGAAATTAGAGAACGTGTTCGTCTCGGTCCTTCTACAGGAAGTATTGTAGAAGAAGCTGTAGCACGTGATATTCCGTGGATTCGCCTAGGAACTAATTCACTCGTACAGCTTGGTTATGGGATCAACCAAATGCGTTTTCAAGCGACGATAACTTGCAAAACTAGCAGTATTGCTGTAGATATTGCCTGCAATAAAGAACAAACTAAAAAAATGTTAGATGCCGCTTCCATTCCCGTTGCGAATGGTGGCATTTGTGTTGACGACGAAGATTTAAAAGAAGTAATAAATAAAATTGGTTATCCAATTGTTATAAAACCTCTAGACGGAAACCACGGAAAAGGTGCTTCCATCAATGTCAAAAAATGGGAAGATGCTATTGAAGGTTTGGCCTATGCTAAAAAATACAGTCACCGCGTAATCGTTGAAAAATTCATTACGGGTTACGATTTTAGAGTTTTGGTTATCGACAACAAATTAGTTGCAGCAGCCAAACGCGAACCAGCACACGTTAAAGGTGATGGCAAACTAAACATCCAACAGCTTATTGACGAAACGAATCTTGATCCTAAAAGAGGTTATGGACATGAAAATGTACTGACACAAATCGACGTCGATAGAGATACCACTGATTTATTGGAAAAATTAAATTATACGTTAACAACCGTTCCGAAAAAAGACGAAGTTGTTTATTTAAAATCGACCGCGAATTTAAGTACAGGAGGAACATCGGTAGACGTTACCGACATGATGCATCCCGAAAATATTTTCCTTTGTGAACGGATCTCACGTGTGATTGGTCTGGATGTTTGTGGTGTTGATATTATGGCAGAAAATCTAACGCAACCGCTAAAAGAAAATGGAGGTTGTATTTTAGAAGTCAACGCCGCTCCTGGTTTTCGTATGCATTTAGCCCCATCGGAAGGTTTACCAAGAAACGTGGCCGCTCCGGTTATCGATATGTTATATCCTCCAGGAAAACCAAGTCGCATTCCAATTATTGCCGTTACAGGAACCAATGGAAAAACTACTACTACCCGACTTCTGGCTCATATTGTAAAAAATAATGGATATAAAGTGGGATTCACAACCTCGGACGGAATCTACGTACAAAACCACATGATGGAAAAAGGTGATACAACCGGACCCATGTCTGCCGAATATATTTTGAAAGACCCAACGGTAGAATTTGCCGTTTTAGAAACGGCTCGTGGTGGAATTCTTCGCTCAGGATTGGGATTCAGTCGTTGTGATATTGCAGTTATTACCAACATACAAGAAGACCATTTGGGATTATCTGATATACATACGCTAGAAGATCTGGCTCGAGTAAAAGCAACGGTAGTTAAAAGTGTTCGAAAAGACGGTTGGGCCGTTTTAAATGCTGAAGACGATCAATGCCTTAAAATTGCCAACGAATTGGGCTGTAACATTGCCTATTTTAGTTTGGATGAGAACAATCCGAAAGTAAAGGAATTTGCCAAAGAAGGTAAAATAGTTGCTGTATACGAAAACGGATTCATCACCATCAAAAAAGGAGAATGGAAAATTAGAGTCGAAAAAGCGAATCACGTTCCGTTAACCATGGGAGGAAAAGCCAGGTTTATGATTGCGAATGTTTTGGCAGCGACTTTAGCGAGTTACCTGCAAGGTTTCAAAACGGATGATATTAGTTTGTCGTTGCGTACATTTATTCCAAGTGCCGCACAAACACCAGGTAGGATGAATATTTTTGAATTCAAAAAATTCAAAGTGCTCATCGATTTTGCACATAACCCATCAGGTTACAAAGGTGTTGAAGAATTTTTAACCAGCGTTGAAGCCACTAAAAAAATCGGAATTATTGCTGGAGTTGGCGACCGTCGCGATGAAGATATAAAAGAATGTGCAACGATTGCCGCGCGAATGTTTGACCATATTATTATCCGACAAGAGAAACACTTACGTGGAAGAACAGAAGAAGAAATCATTGGACTTATCATGGAAGGTATCGCCGAATCGGGTAAGTCGGTTACTACTGAAATCATCAAAAGAGAAGTGGAAGCTATCAAACACGCTATCAACAGTGCCGAAGACGGAAGTTTTATTACAGCATTAAGCGATGTGGTAACCAATGCTATTGATATTGTTCAGGAATATTTGGATAAAGAAAATGAGGAAGAATAAATCAAAAGTACGATTTACAAAGTACAAAGTTTGAGAATAATTAAATGTAACAAAGGATACGAACATTAGTCTAACTACTTCGTATCCTTTTTTTATCTTTACCACAACAAAACAAATTCGATTATGAACAAAAATATTTTACTTATAGTTACTTTATTCGTATGCCTAAATTCCTTTGGGCAATTAAAAAAAATCACGTTAGAAGACGGCGTTTTACAGCAAGGACGTAAGTTTGGCGCTGATAAAATGACTGGATTTCAATGGATTCCGAATACTAATAAGTATGTTTACTATAAAGATTCCTGGAATTCTATGGTTATCGGAAGTCAGGGTCCAAATTCCATAGAAGTGCCGACTTTGGCAGACATCAATTCGGCATTAGGAACGAAATTAAAAAACTTTGCTGGAGTTCAATGGATAGATGCCAATACGATTTTAGTTTCTGAAAACGGAAAATACTTCAATTATTCTTTGACTTTAAAAACAGGACTAGACATAAAAGAGTCAGGTGAAAATGGTGAAAACCAAACCTTTGATAAAGCCAAGCAAAACCTTGCCTATACTGAAGAAAATAATCTGTATTATTTCAATAATAAAATGGGGAAAGTAGCCATTACTGCAAATTCCGATAAGAATATAGTCTCGGGACAAACCATTTCTAGGAGTGAATTCGGAATTAAAGGCGGCATTTTTTGGTCACCAAAATCTTCTTATTTAGCCTTTTACCAAAAAGACGAAACCGAAGTTGCCGATTATCCATTGTTGGATAGTAACGAAACACCAGGGAAATTGGTAAGTATAAAATATCCAATGATTGGACAAAAATCGGAAAAACCTAAAGTAGGGATATACAATTTGGCTACAGGGAAAACCGTTTTTATTACACCAAGAAACAATACCGACGATTATCTCACCAACTTATCATGGTCGCCAGATGAAAAATTTATCTTAATTGCCGAGCTAAATCGCGCTCAGAATGATATGTGTTTGAATGTATACGATGCCAATTCCGGAAAATTTATTCGAACTATTTTAAACGAAACCAGCACCAAATGGGTAGAACCAGAACACGATGCGTATTTTCCGAACTCGAATTCGAATAACTTTATTTGGTTTAGTGAGAAAGACGGATTTCAAAACCTGTACTATTATTCCATCGACGGAAAATTAATCAAACAATTAACGTCGAATAAGTTCCCAGCAAGGGAAATTATCGGAACCAATCCAACTGGAAACGAAATTTATTTCAAAGCAACTGGTGAAAACGGAACCAACATGCTCGTTTATAAAGTCGATTTAAAAGGAAAACAAACACTTGTTACCAAAGATCAAGGTGTTCACAATGTGATTATTTCTGGCGATGGCAATTGGATATTTGATGAGTTTTCGAATCATACTACACCTTCCAAATCGCTGTTGTACGACAAGAAGTTGAAAGCCATTACGCTATTGGAAAGCAAAAATAAATACGAAGGTTATGAAATGGGATCTGCCGAAATCAAAACGATAAAAGCTGCCGATGGAACGACCGATTTGTACACGCGTTTAATCAAACCAAGTAACTTTGATGCTACCAAAAAATACCCGGTTTTGCTTTACGTTTACGGCGGACCACATGCACAAATGATTACGAATTCCTATTTAGACGGTGCCAATCTTTGGATGTACTGGATGGCAGAACAAGGTTATTTGGTTTTTACAGTTGACAATCGCGGTTCTGACAATCGCGGATTTGCTTTTGAAAGCGTGATTCACGGTCGTGTGGGCGTAAACGAAATGGAAGACCAACTAAAAGGTGTCGAATATTTAAAATCATTACCATACGTTGACGGCAACCGATTGGCAGTTCATGGCTGGAGTTATGGTGGATTCATGACGACTTCATTGATGCTTCGTAAACCCGACACGTTTAAAGTCGGTGTTGCTGGAGGTCCAGTTACAGATTGGAAATACTACGAAGTAATGTACGGCGAACGATATATGGACACGCCTGCTGAAAACCAAAAAGGATTTGACGAAGCGAGTACCTTGAGTTATGTGAAAGATTTAAAAGGAAAACTACTTTTGATACACGGAACCAGTGATGATGTAGTGGTTATGCAACAGAATCTGGCGTTGATTAAGAAATTTGTGGAAGCACAAAAACAAATTGATTTCTTTGCCTATCCAATGCACAAACACAATATTTTAGGGAAAGACCGCGTGCATTTGATGACGAAAGTGCTGAATTATGTGATTGAGAATAATAAATAATTTTTGAAGCTATTCCTGCTTTCGCCTTTATCTTTGTTTCGTACCTCACAAAGGATATCGGCTCTATCAGGGCTAGATAATTCTCTAGACTACAACGTCTTTTCCGCGTAGGCGGAAATCTAGAATAATTTAAAATGGATTCCCATATGCATGGGAAAGACGAATTAGCAAACAAAAAAATCCAAATTCCATTATAAACATCTGGAATTTGGATTTTTTTATCGGAATTTACTTTTACGTTTTCTGTTTTTTCTTTCTCGCAGCTGGAAATAAAACATTATTCAATATCAATCGGAAACCCGGTGATGTAGGATGCAAATCTAAAACCGTAGGCTCATCTCCTACTCTATGTTGGTAATCTTCTGGGTCATGTCCGCCATAAAAAGTAAACATTCCTTTTCCTTTTTGACCGTGGATGTAACGCGCTTCACCATTCATTTCATTTTGTCCAAGAATTAAAACGTTTGATTTAATTAAGTCGGGATCAAAAGAAGTGGTTTGTCCCATAAATCCTTTGACCAATTGGGTATGATTTTGACATAACATACTCGGAATTGGATCCCATTTTGCAGAAAATTCCATTAAAGTGAAATAATCTTTATCCATTAAAATTCTTCTTTTCTCTGTCATGTCGATGTCGGAGAACTCATAATGTTCAGGCTTTCTATCCAAAATAAAATCTTTAAAAGCAAACGATTTACTGTAATCAATCTTCGATTGATAATTGGCATCGCTATCATCTCCATCGAACATAGGTTCACAAATGTCGACACCTTCTGCTGCTAGTGCAATATCAAAGCTATCAGTTGCCGAACACATAGCAAACATAAATCCGCCTCCAATTACAAAGTCCCTGATTTTTTTAGCAACTGCCAATTTTTCTTCCGAAACTTTAGCATACCCTAATTTTTTCGCCAAGGCTTCGGCTTCTTTTTTCTGTTCAATATACCATGGTGCATTTCTATAAGCTCCATAAAATTTTCCATATTGCCCAGTAAAATCTTCGTGATGCAAGTGCAACCAATCGAATAATATCAATTGATCGGATAACACTTCTTCATCGTATATTTCTTTATAGGGAATTTCTGCATATTTTAAAACCATAGTTACCGCATCGTCCCAAGGTTGCTTTCCTTTTGGAGTGTAAACGGCAATTTTGGGTGCTTTTTCGAGCACAACCGTCTCCATGTTTTGTGAAGGGCTTGAAATTTCTTCGAGTATTTGGGTGGTTTCCGCATCCGAAAGGATTTCAAAACTAACCCCACGAATTTGGCATTCTTTTCTAATTTCGGGAGCATCCGGCAATAAAAAAGACCCACCTCGATAATTAAGCAACCAACTTGCCTTGTATTGTTTGTCTAAACACCAATAGGTAATTCCGTATGCCTTGAGATGATTTTTTTGAGTCGTCTCATCCATCGGCAATAAAATAAAATTGGCGAAACTAGTAGTCGAAAAAACTAAAAGTAAAAGGAAATATAAAAAAGCTGCTTTTAAAACCTTCATTTTTAAAATAAATTTAGTCCGAAGATACTATAATTTACAAGAACTATCCAAGATAAATTTTTGTTAAAATAAAATGTCAGGGGAAATTAAAAATGCGTAAAACTACGTATATACATGAAAGAAATTGTTACTACTTTTGAAACTTAGATGAAACAATACTAACCTTATTCCCAAATGACCACAGCAATGAAAAGCCTTTCTGTAATAAAAAAAATGGCAATTATCGTATTGATTTCTGCCATTATAATTTATTTGATTTTATCATTCCAATTTCTTTTAAGTTAGTTCTACAGTAATAAATAGTCAATATCAATAATATTATTTTGTATGGCAAATACTACTAAACCCGCAATATTCTTGGATTCAGTTTTTAAAAACAGTTTATTTCTGTGTCCTTCAACGGTTCTTGGACTGATAAATAATTTCTCGCCAATTTCGACAGAATTCAATTGAAGACAAATTAATTGCAGTACTTCTTTTTCTCTATTGGTTAATAAATCATCTACTATAAAACCCTTATTTAATTCATTTTTAGGTAAAATACGACTTTTAATAACTTGTAATACGGCATCATTATAATAAAATCCTTTGCTAAAAACCTCATTTATAGTATGCACCATTTCATGTGGAGTTGCATTTTTTACTAAATACGAAACGGCGCCAACTTGAATCATATTGGCAATAAATGAATTGGTATTGTAACTTGTAAGTGCTATTATTTTAATGTTTGGATAGGTAGTATGAATGATTTTTGTGGCTTCAACACCATTTAAAAAAGGCATTTTCAAATCCATTAAAATGATATCTGGATGATTACTATTCACACTTAAATAGTCTATCAATTCGGCTCCATTGGATGCTTCAAAAATAACATCAATGTTTTTTTCTCTTTTTAGTATGAAAGAAATTCCTTTTCGAAAGAGTTCTTCATCATCCGCTAAAACGATAATAATTGATTTATTCATACCTTAGAAATTAAATACTACTTGAGTTCCTTTGTTTATTTCGGATGTAATTTTCATGGATCCTTGTATAAAATTAATTCTTCCTTCAATATTTTTCATTCCGAGGCCTTTCGCATTTTTCTTGTTATCCACTTCAAAACCCAATCCGTTATCCGAATAGTTACACATGTTTACATTGTTGATGCAATTGAATGAGATTGTAATTTCTTTTGCTTTTCCGTGTCGCAAAGAATTATTCATTAACTCTTGAAGAATTCTAAAAATATGCAATTGTTTATTCCCTTCTACAGTATCAAAATTGATATGGTTTTCATAATTCACTCGCACTGTTTTACTACTGTTGAACTCTGATACCAGTTCGGCAATTCCGGCATGGAGTCCGAATTTTTCTAAAACTGGCGGTAATAAATCGTGCGCTATTCTTCTGGAATTTTCTAAAGCTTTTGTGGTTAAATCAATAATATTGTTCGTTATTTCATTCATTTCAGCTTCGGTCAAATCAGATGCTTTTAACATGTGACTGTTGAGTGATACGATATTTAATTTCGAACTAATATCATCGTGCAAATCTTGAGCGATACGTTTTCGTTCTTCTTCTTGGGTAATGATAACGGAATTTAAAAGCTCTTTTTGATAATTTATTTCTAAGTTTTTTTTGTCGATTTCTTGTTTAATTATTTTTTTTCTCGAGAAGTAGAAAAATAAAATCAAAACCAAAGCCATTGATAAAAAGGCAAGGAACGTGTATATAATAACTTCAATTAACTGTGAATCATTCATAGTAATTTTTTCGAATTTTTAATTCCATAAACCGTTACTAATTCATATAAAATAAACAATTGATAAACGATGTATAAATAAACATTTAATTCAATTATTACATTAAATGCAAATGTAGAATGTAAAGAAAGTAACAAATTACCTGATAAAAAAACGATAGTACTTCCAAACAAATAAATCAACAATCCGATATTGATATAATAAAATTCTTTTTCTTTATTTAATAAATTATACAAATGAAAGGTAGCATAAATTAATAATGGTAGTGATGTAATGAAAATTTCAAACAAACTAAATTGGTAAAAAAGACTCCAATCTACAGCATAATGTATAAAAAGTAACGCTAAACACACTACAAAACAAATACTAATTATTCTTTTTTGAAAATTTTCTTTGAGCAGGTAGTAATAAAAAAAGCTCAATATAATAAACTGAAGAATAAAATAGAAATGTGATAAAAATAAATTGTTTATGTGCATTTTTCCTGTAATACGAGATACCATTTGAACTGCAAACATAGCAACACAATAAAGTGTAAAAATTTTAAAAGTTTTCCCATTTGTAGAAAAACCTTTTATAAATAATATGCAATTAATAATTAAAAGTAAATCACCTATATTGACAAATATATCATTACTCAATGGTGTTATATAAGAGTGTAAAGTGGACTGTTCACATCACACTTAGTCGGGCAAGGTTGCGTAAAATCATATATGTAATAGCCATTTGAATCATCAATTAAATCATTCCCATTGGCATCAACACCAACTAACATTAATCTTGTAACTCCATTATCATCAATTCCAACATACGCTCGAATGTCTTGAACATTTGCTTCTGCCATTAATTGTGTAATATTAATTTGTGGAATTAAATGTGCTTTAACTGTGTTTGCTGGATTTGCAAGCCATGTTTTTGCCCAAGCTTGAGCAGTTGCTAAAGTAATTGTATTTGTTGGCATAATTTTAAAAAATTAGTTAGTTATAATAATTCTTTAAATTTATATGAAAAAAATTTAACAACAAAAAATCTGACAAAAAAATAGGTAAAAATACCTGCATTTTATCAGAAATAAGTAAGAAAAAATAGCTATTTAAAAGGGAACATCACTGTCATCCTCATGATTTACGCCGCTTCCGAAAGCTTCATTCGGAGAAGGCAGATTTTTAGTTTGAAAAGGATTATCGTCATGATTCATTTTAGAAGGCAAGTCGTCATAACTACCTGAATACTGTTCTAAGTTATCAAATTTACCAAGTGATGCAATAAATTTCAAACGAATACTTTCAAGCGAACCGTTTCTGTGTTTGGCAATAATGAACTCAGCTTGTCCTTCGGTTGGCGATTGTTCATCGTCATCCCATTCTTCAATTTTATAATATTCTGGACGATAAATAAACGAAACGATATCAGCATCTTGTTCAATGGCACCCGATTCCCGTAAATCGGATAATAATGGTCGCTTGCTCGAACCACGTGTTTCAACGGCACGCGACAATTGTGATAACGCAATTACTGGCACTTCAAGTTCTTTGGCTAAAGCTTTTAAGTTTCTCGAAATGGTAGAAATTTCTTGTTCTCTGTTGCCACCCCCTTTTCCGTTGCTTCCGCCAGCTGTCATCAGTTGAAGGTAATCGACAATGATTAATTTGATACCGTGTTGTGATGCCAAACGACGAGCTTTTGCCCGCAAATCAAATATCGAAAGTGAAGGAGAATCATCAATAAATAAAGGTGCTTTCTCTAAGTTTTTTACTTTAATACTCAATTGTTCCCATTCGTGTTTTTCTAATTTTCCGGTTCGAAGTTTTTCGGAAGATAAACCAGTTTCAGAAGAAATTAAACGCGTAATTAATTGAACAGAAGACATTTCAAGAGAAAATAATGCGACTGGATGTCCGAAATCGATAGCGATATTTCGAGCCATCGAAAGCACAAATGCCGTTTTTCCCATACCTGGACGAGCAGCAATAATAATCAAATCGGAAGGTTGCCAACCTGAAGTAATTTTATCAAGTCGCTCAAAACCTGATGCAACTCCACTCAATCCTTCTTTATTGGCAATTTCTTCGATTCTCTTTTTAGCTTGAATTACCAAGCTTTGCGCCGTTTCGGAACTTCGTTTGATATTACCTTGCGTAACTTCGTAGAGTTTTGACTCGGCTTTGTCTAATAAATCAAAAACATCGGTGGTTTCATCATACGATTCTTCGATTATTTCGGACGATATTTTTATCAAACTACGTTGAATGTATTTCTGCAATATTATTCTGGAGTGAAACTCAATATGAGCCGAAGAAGATATCTTTTGTGTTAATTGAATCAGGTAAAAATCGCCACCCGCCAATTCTAATTTTGCGCTCTTTTTTAATTGAGATGAAACTGTTAATAAGTCAATCGGCTGAGAATCTGTGAATAACTGAAAAATGGCTTCGAAAATATGTTTGTGCGCGTCTTTATAAAATGCATCGGGTTGTAAAATATCAATCACCTCATCTACTCCTTTTTTATCAATCATCATCGCACCAAGGACTGCTTCTTCTAAATCGAGTGCTTGTGGTGGGAGTTTTCCTTTTTCGAGGTTTATTATTGTAGTTTTATCTACTTTAATGGGATTAATATTTCTGAGATTTTCCATGTAGCGAAAGTAACGTATTCTGTACTTTTTTTAAACTTAAGTTATTATAAATTATTGTTTACAACTAATTGTTTTTTGTTGATAAGCAAAAAAAAAACGCCTCGTTATTGACGGGGCGTTTCTCTATTATTTTGTAAGAATTTACTCTTTAAACTCGCCCATCCTACTGTATTTATCCATCCTTTGCGAAACCAATTCAGTTGTTGATAAATCTTTTAATTCATTATAGGCTTTTGTAATATATTGCTCTACCGTTTTAAATGCTGTTTCTCTGTCATAGTGCGCTCCTCCTAGTGGTTCCGGAATAACATCATCTACTAATTTTTGTTTTTTCATATCGGTAGAAGTCAGTTTCAAAGCTTCAGCTGCCTGTTCTTTGTACTCCCAACTTTTCCATAAAATAGACGAACAGGATTCGGGTGAAATAACAGAATACCAAGTATTTTCCATCATTAAAACTCTATCGCCAACTCCTATTCCCAAAGCACCTCCCGAAGCTCCTTCACCAACGATTACGCAAATGATAGGTACTTTAAGTCGGCACATTTCTAAAATGTTTCTAGCAATGGCTTCACCTTGCCCTCTTTCTTCTGCTTCTAAACCTGGATAAGCTCCCGGAGTATCAATAAAAGTAACTACAGGAACTCCGAATTTCTCGGCCATTTTCATCAATCGCAAGGCTTTACGATAGCCTTCCGGATTTGCCATTCCGAAGTTTCTATATTGACGTGTTTTGGTATTGTATCCTTTTTGTTGTCCAACAATCATAAACGATTGTCCATCGATTTTACCTAAACCACCAATCATCGCTTTATCATCTTTAAAACCTCTGTCTCCAAAAAGTTCTAAGAAAGTATCGCCACACAATGCATTGACATGGTCCATTGTATAAGGGCGATTGGGATGTCTAGAGAGTTGTACGCGTTGCCAAGCCGTTAAGTTTTTGTATATTTTACGTTTGGTTTCGTCTAATTTTTTTTCAATTTGTTTGCAGGTGTTGGTAACATCTACATCCGATTCTTGACCAATTACTTGACATTTATCTAACTGATCTTCAAGCTCTTTTATTGGAAGTTCAAAGTCTAAATACTCCATATTATTAGTTGCTAATTGAGTTACTATTTCCGGAATTTCGGAACTACAAATATAGGATAATAAGCCATAATCAAAAGATTATATAGTATTAGTTATTCACTTTTTTGTTTTTTAGGATACCATTAATTATCACCGTACTAAGTATAATAAGAGCACCAACGTAGAATAACGAATTCATATTTTCAGAATCTTTAAAGATAAGTAACGCCAATATGATTCCGTAAATGGGTTCTAAATTTATGGTTAGCATTACGGTATAGGGACTCAAAAATTTCATCACTTTTACAGATGCAGAAAACGCATACGCTGTACAAACCGATGACAATAAGAGCAACCACAAAAAATCGTTTGATGAAATACTGAAAAATTCAGGCGTTAATTTATCGGTACCTAAAAGATAGAGTGTTAAAAAGAACCATCCACTTCCCAACTCATAAATCGAAATCACATTCGAGTTGTATTCTTTTGCATATTTTCCATTTATGACCGAAAACAATGCCGACAAAAATGCCGAGAATAATGCCAATAGCATTCCGGTTTTAAATCGCGATTCGACATTAAAGATAATGGCTAATCCGATGATGACAAGAATTCCGAAAAACACTTCGTACCAAATGATTTTTCTGTTGTAAAAAAGAGGTTCCAATAAGGAAGCAAAAAAAGCGCCTGTAGAAAGGCAAGCTAAAGTGATGGAGATGTTAGATACTTTTATGGCTTCATAAAAAGTAAACCAATGTGCGGCGATAATGATTCCTAAAATCATAAAACCAACAACTGCTTTTAAGGGTGCTTTTAAAGATTCTTTTTTGAAAACAATAAAAACAAACATGAACAGTACGGCAAAAAACATCCGAAACCACACCAAATCTAATGCTTGCAAAGAAATGAGTTTTCCTAAAACAGCAGTAAATCCCCAAATAAAAACAATAAAATGGAGGTGTAAATAACTTTTAAAATTATCGTTTAGCATTTCGTAAAAGATAAATGGCTAAAATCCCGAAAACAATATTCGGAACCCAAACGGCTATAATTGGTGGTGCGCTCGATTTTTCGGCCAAGACTCCAAAAATTTTATCCAAAAAGACAAAGGCAAAAGCCAGTAAAATTCCGATGGCTAAATTAGCTCCCATTCCGCCTCTTCGTTTCATTGAAGATACTGCTACTGCTATAATTGTAAGTATAAAAGCGGCAATCGGAACGCTGTATTTCTTATACAAAACTACCAAGTAGATATTAATATTAGTTGAACCCCTAGCTTGCTCTTTTTTGATAAAACTATTCAATTCAGCATAAGAAAGTGTTTCGGCAATATAAACCACAGGCGTTAAATCTTCGAGATCAAAATTGTAAACGGTGTCTTTTTTTTCAGCCATCTCTAGTACGTCATTTAACCTTCCGATTTTTCTTTTTTTATAATTAAACAACGTATAGGTGCTGTCTTTTTCGTTCCACTTTATTCTGTCTGCGGTAATCTTGTAGGCCAAACTGTCGCTTTTTGAAAAGTGCTCCAATGAAAAGTTAAAAGCCATTTTAGAGATGGCATTAAAACTGCTTGCATAAATGTAGTCATTTTCACTTATTTGTCGGTAAATGTCGGAGTTATCCCGTTCATCACTTGGACCATTTAAAAGGTAGGTATATCTAAAACTTTTAAATCCAAGACTGGCTTTTGGAACTAAAAAGAATCCCATGAGTAATGCGAAAATCGAAACAAAAGTTGCTCCGATTATATACGGTCTTAAAAATCGTGTGAATGAAATCCCCGAACTTAAAATAGCAATAATTTCGGTATTATTTGCCAATTTAGAAGTAAACCAAATAATGGATAAAAATAAAAAAACAGGAAATAAAATGTTGGCAAAATAAATGGTAAAATCGACATAATAGATTGCTATTTCCTTTATAGGAACTTTATTTTCAATCATTTTATTCACTTTCTCCGAAATATCAATGATGATTCCAATCGGAATAAACATAAGCAACATCACTGAAAAAGTAACGAGGTATCTTTTTAATATGTACTTGTCTATTATCTTTAACATGTTAAATTCCATTGTTCGATTATTCGATTGTTCGATTGTTCGATTATTTAGATTACCTCATCTTCGAAAAATCAAAGAGCGAAGCGATACGAATAATCGAAGAATCCTACAATCGTTGGCTCATTTGTTTCACCATCATCTCTTTCCATACTCTAAAATCTCCCGCTAATATATGCTTTCTTGCTTCACGAACCAACCACATATAAAATCCGAGATTGTGAATCGTGGCGATTTGTTTTCCTAAATATTCATTCGCAGCAAATAAATGGCGCAAATACGCTTTGGTATATTCGGTATCTACAAACGTGTGTCCCATTTCATCTACTGGGGAAAAATCATCTTCCCATTTTTTATTCTTGATATTGATGGTACCATAGGCTGTAAATAACATTCCATTTCTCGCATTACGAGTCGGCATAACACAATCGAACATATCTATTCCCAACGCAATATTTTCAAGAATATTTATCGGAGTACCAACTCCCATTAAATAACGCGGTTTATCTTCGGGAAGAATTTCACAAACCACTTCGGTCATGGCGTACATTTCTTCGGCTGGTTCACCTACTGATAATCCGCCAATGGCATTTCCTTGTTGTCCTGAATTAGCAATATATTCTGCCGATTGTTGACGCAAATCTTTATACGTACTTCCTTGAACAATCGGAAAAAACGTTTGCTCAAATCCGTATTTAAATGGCAATTTTTCCAAATGATTGATGCATCGGTCGAGCCAACGATGTGTCATGTGCATTGAGCGTTGTGCGTAGCGGTAATCGCAAGGATACGGCGTACATTCATCAAATGCCATGATGATATCGGCGCCAATGGTACGTTGGATTTCCATTACATTCTCTGGCGTAAAAACGTGGTACGAACCGTCGATATGTGATTTGAATTTTACACCTTCTTCCTTTATTTTTCGATTGGCAGAAAGCGAATACACTTGATAACCACCTGAATCGGTTAAGATATTTCGATCCCAGTTCATAAATTTATGCAAACCACCTGCTTTTTCAAGAATATGCGTTTGCGGACGAAGGTATAAATGATACGTATTTCCGAGGATAATATCGGGATTGATTTCTTCCTTTAGTTCCCGTTGGTGCACTCCTTTTACAGATGCTACGGTGCCAACTGGCATAAAAATAGGCGTTTCAATTACACCGTGATCGGTGGTTATTGTTCCGGCTCTGGCTTTCGAGTTGGGGTCTTTTTGTAGTAAATCGAATTTCATTTGTTCATTTATGGTGGGCAAAGATAAATTATTTCGGATTTAGTCCCGATACTTCCTGATCAGATTTAGGATTTTATTTAACATATTCCTATGGCGTGTCCCCGATTGGCAAAAACTACGTTTTACAAACTTGTTTTTTGTCCATCGGGGTCTGGCTATCTGCTTTATCTGTCAGATTGCTTCGTTCCTCGCAATGACAGGATATCGCTGTCTATCCTTCACGCAAACGAAAATAACTTTCAATTGCTAATAACTATTAACAAATTCATTTGCCCTACCAAAAAATAACTTTTACTTTTGCACCATTACAATTTTTAACTACACAAAATGGCTGACACACAACAACTAAACGCTTTAACAATTCAAGTCCGAAGGGACATTCTTCGCATGGTGCACGCCGTAAATTCGGGACATCCCGGAGGTTCTTTAGGTTGCGCCGAATTTTTTGTCGCGTTGTATCAAAAAATCATGACACGCAAAGGCGGTTTTGATATGGACGGAATTGGAGAAGATCTATTCTTCCTTTCTAACGGTCATATCTCGCCTGTATTTTACAGCGTTTTGGCGCGAAGTGGTTATTTTCCGGTTTCGGAATTAGCGACTTTCAGAAAACTGAATTCGAGATTACAAGGACATCCTACCACACACGAAGGCTTACCTGGCGTTAGAATGGCATCGGGTTCTTTGGGACAAGGATTATCGGTTGCCATCGGAGCGGCTCAAGCCAAAAAACTCAACAACGACAAGCATTTGATTTTCTCCCTTCACGGAGATGGTGAATTGCAGGAAGGTCAGAATTGGGAAGCCATTATGTATGCTTCTGCTAAAAAAGTCGACAATTTAATTGCTACTATTGACCTTAACGGAAAACAAATTGACGGAACTACCGACGAAGTGTTGTACATGGGAAGTATCAAGGCAAAATTTCAAGCTTTTGATTGGGACGTTCTTGAAATAACAGAAGGCAACAATTTGGAAGCTATACTTGTCGGAATGGCGGATGCCAAATCAAGAACAAGAAAAGGAAAACCGGTTTGCGTTTTATTGCATACCGAAATGGGTAATGGTGTCGATTTTATGATGAACACCCACGCTTGGCACGGAAAAGCACCGAATGATGATCAATTGGCAATGGCCTTGAGTCAGAATTATTCGGCAGACGAGCAAGATTATTAGAATAAAGTTCGATGAAAAAAATGCTATATTCCTTAATAGTAATAATGTTCTTTTTTCAGAACAGTTTTTCGCAGGAATATGCGTTTGATAATTTTTATGAGTATAAAGGAGGGAATAGTGAGCTCACGAATTTTTATTTACTAAATTCAAAAGATGATTCCTATTATCTAAATAGTTTTAATGGCAGTAAATTAATATATGGTAAATTAAGGGATACTAAAAGAAATACTATACATGATTATGAAATTTTGAATCAAGAAAATTCAATTCGATTTAATTACCAATACAGCAGAAAATTTTATCGCGATACATACGGAAATAATTTTGTCGTTGAAACATCAGAAACAAAAATTGACAGCACTAAACGAGAAATCAAAATTATAGTTTTTAAAAACAAAAGAAAAAAGACTATTGAATTGAAATGATAATTCAAGTAGAGGATTCTGAGGAACCATTTTGCAATCAGCTTTTAAATGCATTCTGTCACGGCAGACTAACAAATACCAATTTTAAAATAGATAAAGGAATTCTTTCTAATTTTAAAGTTGTTTTTCAAAACGACTCTAGAGGCGAAATGAAACTTGTAAAGAAAGGAAAAGTAGACATTTCACTTCCCTTAAGTAAAGAACAATTAAAATACCTAGACAATTAAGTTTAACTACAAAAGATACTGAATAAATTCAGCTTAACATGAAAAAATACACCAACACAGGAAGTAAAGATACACGTTCAGGATTCGGAGCAGGAATGACCGAATTGGGACAAAAAAACGAAAATGTAGTTGCACTTTGCGCCGACTTAATCGGTTCGTTAAAGTTCGACGATTTTAAGAAAAATCATCCGGAAAGGTTTTTTCAAATCGGAATTGCCGAAGCAAACATGATTGGAATCGCAGCCGGTTTAACCATTGGAGGAAAGATTCCGTTTACCGGAACCTTCGCCAACTTTTCGACAGGAAGAGTCTACGATCAGATCCGTCAATCGGTAGCCTATTCCGATAAAAATGTAAAAATCTGTGCTTCACATGCCGGATTAACTTTAGGGGAAGACGGAGCGACACATCAAATATTAGAAGACATTGGATTGATGAAAATGCTACCCGGAATGACTGTAATCAACACCTGTGACTACAACCAAACCAAAGCAGCTACCTTGGCAATTGCCGATTATCATGGTCCGGTTTACTTGCGTTTTGGCCGTCCGGTGGTGCCGAATTTTATGCCGTCAGACGAACCGTTTGTTATTGGAAAAGCCATTGTTTTAAACGAAGGAACCGATGTTACTATCATTGCAACAGGTCATTTAGTTTGGGAAGCGTTATTGGCTGCAGAAGAATTAGAATCAAAAGGAATTTCAGCAGAAGTAATTAACATCCATACCATAAAACCGCTAGACGAAGAAGCTATTTTAAAATCGGTTGCAAAAACAGGTTGTGTGGTAACCGCTGAAGAGCATAATATTTTAGGAGGTTTAGGAGAAAGCGTGGCAAGAACATTATCCCTAAACCATCCAAAACCGCAAGAATTCGTAGCGGTACAAGATAGTTTTGGTGAAAGTGGTACTCCGGAACAATTGATGGAAAAATACAAATTAAACAATCAAGCTATTGTGGAAGCTGTATCAAGAGTGATAAAAAGAAAATAGATTACATCTTGAAAGTAATTGTTTTAGATAAAAAAAATCCCATTCAAATTGAATGGGATTTTTTTTAGTGACAACTTGCGTCTAAGTGTTTTCTTAATCGCGTTGGCGTTGTATAATCGGGAGAAGTACCACAACTCGGTATTCCTTTACTTTCGTCAATCAATAACGTTGTAGGATCGTCAACAACTGCACCATTATAAGGATAATAATAGGTATTCCCAGCGACAATGTATTTTATTTCTTCTTTTGTCAAAATAGCATCGCCATCATCATCTACATCTAAAGCATCCGGTGTACCATCATGATCAGTATCATCTTCATAGGTGGTGTCATTATCACGGATATAACCGTCTGGAGTTGTTCCAGTTGAACTTCCTCTATCTTCAAAATAAGAAGGAATTCCATCGCCATCATTATCAACACGTTGCACTTCATACAATTTAAAACTAAATATTAGTGGCGAATACGCTGGAATAGTAGCAGCAGAACTTGAATAATATCCTAAACCTGATGGAAGAAACATAATACCGGCACCAAAATTACTGTAGGTAATTGAACCATCTGGATTGCTACTGTAACCACCCGATTTGAATTTAGGGAAAAGTTCACTCCACCCTCTAATCGTTCCACCTAAATTTAAATAAGACTGAGGATAAAAATTACTGTCAAATACAGTTCCGTCTAATAACTGTCCTTCATAAGCACTCAATACACCATCTAAATTACAAGGGTTTTTACTGATTGTAGCTGTACCTTGTTGCATTTGCAAATAGTAGATCGTGTAGGTGATGTCGTCTTTTTCAACCTGCAATTGTAAAACATTGGAATTGGGAGTAGTTGCATTGGATCCCCAAATTGAAGTTGGATCTAATTCTGGAACTACATCAAAATTGATGTGTTGCATAGTATTTGGATTTAATCCAGCAGGTAATTTATGCGTTTTTAAATAGGTTTGTATTGCTGCTAAATCGGCAGCATATTGTGTGGCATAATCTCTAATTGGAGTTGCTACTGGATCATCCGATCTGTTACAACTCGAAGCAATGCTAATTAAAACAATAAATAAAACAACCTTAAAAACATTTTTCATATACAATTTTATTGATTTTTAATGGTTATAAGTAATTGCTAAATCTCTATTTTTGCACGGAGACATTGTTAGCGACAATTTTATAAGATCCATTAATTTTTTGCGCAAGATACAATATTGATTTATTTTTGTAAATTATTTAACTAGGTTTTTAGAAAAAAATATGAGAGTAGATAAATACTTATGGTGTGTGCGTTATTACAAAACTAGAAATATGGTTACGGAAGCTTGTAAAAAAAATCATATTACTGTTAATGGTCAAGTGGCTAAAGCTTCCAAGGAAGTTTTTCCAAGTGATAAAGTTACGTTTAGAAAGGATCAAATCGTACATATCATTTCGGTTTTGGATATTCCGGATAATCGAGTTGGAGCGAAATTAGTCGACATTTATCGAAAAGATGAAACTCCGGCAGAATCATTCGCTCATTTAGAACTTTTAAAATTATCCAAAGAGCATTATCGAAAAACCGGAACTGGCAGACCAACAAAAAAAGACAGAAGAGACATTGATGATATTTCATTTTCTACTGATCATGATGAAACGGAATAAAACTAAAAAACCAAGGAAAGGAAACAAACTGTTTTTTATATTTACCAAAAAATAAAGTAGGATGAGGCAGAATATCATATTAACAAATCAAGAAATTCAGCACAAAGTAAAACGAATTGCGTATCAAATCTATGAAACTTTTGTAGAGGAAGACAGTATTGTTATTGCCGGAATTGCTTCAAATGGTTTTATTCTTGCCTCAAAAATAGCAGCCGAATTGGATAAAATAGCAGCAATACAAGTGATTTTATGTGAAGTTATTATCGACAAATTGCATCCTAATGATCCCATCACAACGTCAATTCCAAAATCAGAATATGAAAACAAAGTCCTTGTTTTGGTTGATGATGTTTTAAATTCGGGCACGACATTAATTTATGGTGTAAAACATTTTCTAGAAGTGCCAATAAAGAAATTTAAAACCGCTGTTTTAATCGACAGAAATCATAAAAAATATCCTGTAAAAGTAGATTTTAAAGGGATTTCATTATCTACGTCATCTCGTGAACACGTATCTGTAGTTTTTGAATCAACCGACTCGTATGCCTATTTAAGCTAATAAGGATATAATTTCAGCAACAATTTCGTCAACAGATTTACAATCTACGGCTATTGTATGTTTGGCTTGATTATAATAAAAACTCCTTTCGAATAAGTGCTTGGCGATAAATTCATTTAGTTCCTCATCACTTAATGTGGCTAATAACGGTCTTTGACTCCTCTGCTGAAGTAACCTATCATAAAGTGTTGCAACAGCTGCTTTCAAATAAATAGAAATACAATTTTCGCTTTTTAGCAATTCATGATTGTTGTAATAACAAGGAGTGCCTCCACCAGTACTTAAAATAAAAGTGTCATTGGATTGCATTTTTTCTAAAAAAAGTTCGTGTTCTAATTTTCTAAAATACAATTCACCTTTTTCTGAAAAAATGGTTCTAATATCCATTTTCGATTTTTTTTCTATCAAATCATCCAATTCAAGATGTGGTACA
Organism: Flavobacteriales bacterium; assembly: GCA_031387085.1. Taxonomy (GTDB): domain Bacteria; phylum Bacteroidota; class Bacteroidia; order Flavobacteriales; family Flavobacteriaceae; genus Flavobacterium. The sequence goes on from JANNCY010000032.1 coordinate 27,478, forward strand.
TTTAGATTTGAAGCTAATTTAGTCGCTATAATCGACTTACCACTACCCATATATCCTATTAAAATTACTTTCATCTTATAAATAAATCCTTATATATTAAGGCATTAACATTGATTATTAAAAAAAGGTAAATTTAAAATAAAATAGCTTTGAAAAATTAATAATAAGGTCTTATATTTGCACCCGCATTGAAGAAATGGAATTGACTTGATAGCTCAGTTGGTAGAGCACATCACTTTTAATGATGGGGTCCTGGGTTCGAGCCCCAGTCAGGTCACTTTTTTTTAGATAAAGTTGATAGGCGAGAAGTGTATCCCGAAAGCGAAGCAATTCGGGAAGCCCCAGTCAGGTCACTTTTTTTTAAATCATTTATTCAAGCTACGACTTGATAGCTCAGTTGGTAGAGCACATCACTTTTAATGATGGGGTCCTGGGTTCGAGCCCCAGTCAGGTCACAAAAGCGTTCGATTTCTCGGATGCTTTTTTTGTTTAGGCCACGTGGAGAAACGGTAGACTTGCCATCTTGAGGGGGTGGTGCTCGTAAGGGCGTGTGGGTTCAAATCCCACCGTGGTCACGGATTAAACAAATAGCTCAAATAAAAACATCAAGCTCGCTTGAAATGTTTTTATTTGAGCTATTTGTTTTTCAAAGCGTAGCTTTGTTGGGAAAGACGAAGTCAATCCCACCGTGGTCACGGATGTATAAAAACAAGCTCAAAACTATAATAATCACTTTTATGGTTTTGGGCATTTTTTTTTCCCAAAGTGTAACTTTGTTCGGAAAGACGAATTCAAACCTACAAATTTTATTTAAATTTTTATTCAAATGACTTTAATTCAAATATTTCTACCCCATTTCATAAATATTGTTTATTTTTGTTTAACAAATACTAAGATAAGATGAACAATGTAAAGAATACGTTTAGCATTAAAGACATGGAAAATTTAAGTGGTATTAAAGCACATACCATTCGCATCTGGGAAAAAAGATACAATGTATTAGCACCCATGCGAACTGATACCAATATTCGCCTTTATGACTTATCAGCTTTACAAAAGCTATTAAACATAGTTCTTTTGCACGATTATGGATATAAAATATCTAAAATATCAAAATTACCTCCCGAAAAAATTACGATACTAGTCAATGAAATTATATCAGAAAAAAGTGCTAAAGATCATGCAATAAGTGCTTTCAAAATGGCGATGATGAATTTTGATCATACTTTATTTTTTAACACTTATAATTCCTTACTCTCGGAAAAATCATTCAAAGAAATTTTTAGCGACGTCTTCTTACCACTAATAACTGAAATTGGTTTATTGTGGCAAACGGATACTATAACTCCAGCTCACGAACACTTTATCAGTTATTTAATCAAACAAAAACTTTTGGTGAATACTGAGAAAATCCAAGTACGAAATCCTACCAAAGAAAATAAAGTTTTCGTACTTTACTTACCAATAAATGAAATTCATGAGTTAGGGTTGATGTATTTGAACTACGAAATACTATTACATGGATACAAAACTATTTACCTTGGCGAAAGCGTGCCCACCTCTAGTTTAAAAGATTTAAAAAATTATTTTGACCACATCACTTATGTTTGTTATACTACTGTTGAGCCCAATAAAAATGAAATCAACCAATACGTTGATGAAGTCATCAAGGAAGTTTTAGTACCCACTTCAGAATTATGGCTAATTGGAAGAATGACGAAATATATTGATTCGAAAAACCATTCCAATGCGATTACAATTGTAGATTCTATATTTGATTTAGTTGAAAAATTATAAAGTTTTGATAATATTTTTATTTGGTTTAACTTTTTACTATTTTTGTTAAACAATATGAGAAAAGATATAAAAATAATTGGTTCAGGATTTTCGGCTTTGGCAGCTAGTTGCTATTTGGCAAAACAAGGGCATAAAGTGGTTGTTTATGAAAAAAACGCCACCCTAGGTGGTAGAGCGAGACAACTTAAAAAACACGGATTTACATTTGATATAGGTCCGACTTGGTATTGGATGCCCGACGTTTTTGAGCGTTTTTTTTCCGATTTTGATAAAAAACCTTCCAATTATTATGAACTGATAAAACTTGCTCCAGCCTATCAGGTATATTTTGGAGTAGACGATTTTGTAACTATTGCAGATAATCTTACTGAAATCATTTCAACTTTTGAAACTATTGAAAAAGGAAGTGGCGAAAAACTAGCTGCTTTTATGAATGAAGCACAAAGCAATTACAACATCGCCATAAAAGATTTGGTTTATCGCCCTGGAGTTTCTCCATTGGAGTTAATCACACCTCAAACAATACTAAAAGTAAACCAGTTTTTTGGCAATATTTCATCCGATATCAGAAAAAGGTTTAAGAATAAAAAATTAGTTCAAATATTGGAATTCCCCGTATTATTTTTAGGAGCAAAACCATCCGACACACCCTCTTTTTATAGCTTTATGAATTTTGCCGATTTCGGACTCGGGACTTGGCATCCTAAAAACGGAATGTACGCTGTGGTAGAAGCTATAGAAGCATTAGCCAGAGAACTCGGAGTAACTTTTCAAACAAATGCTACCATTGAAGAAATAACAGTTGTTGGTAAAAAAGCAACTGGTTTGATAGTAAACGGAGACTTTGTAAAAGCAGACATTATAGTTTCTGGTGCCGATTACCATCATACAGAAACTTTGCTTGATACTAAATACCGTGTTTATTCTGAAAAGTATTGGGAGCGTAAGGTTTTCGCCCCTTCCTCGCTTCTATTCTATGTTGGTTTCGACAAAAAAATTGAAAACGTTACACATCATTCCTTATTTTTTGATGTCGATTTTGATCTGCATGCAGAAGCCATATACGATTATCCAAAATGGCCAGAAAACCCACTTTTTTATGCCAGCTTTCCATCTAAAACCGATGAAAATTCGGCTCCGACTGGAAAAGAAGCTGCCATATTTTTAATTCCGTTAGCACCTGGATTGAAAGACAATGACCAATTAAGAGATCGTTATTTTGAAAAAATAATGAAACGGTTAGAACTTTTAACGCAACAAAATTTGAAAGAAAATGTTATCTTTAAAGAATCGTTTTGCGTAAATGATTTTATAAAAGATTACAATTCATACAAAGGCAATGCATACGGTATGGCGAATACCTTATTACAAACCGCATTTCTGAGGCCCAAATTGAAAAGTAAGAAAGTGTCTAATTTATATTTTACAGGACAATTAACTGTACCTGGTCCAGGAGTGCCACCAGCCTTAATATCAGGAAAATTGGTAGCCGATTTAATAAAAAAATATTGCTAATTATGAAATCAATTTTCGACAACACGTCTTTTGAATGCAGCAAGAATGTGACGAGAGCTTACAGCACTTCTTTTGCGACAGCCGTTAGAATGTTAGCCCCTAGCATTCGTCAGGACATTTATAATATTTATGGTTTTGTTCGGTTTGCAGATGAAATTGTAGATACTTTTCACGACTTTAATAAAAAGGAATTATTTGAACTTTTTGAAAAAGATTTAGCCTTAGCTATTGAAAATAAAATCAGTTTAAATCCGATTTTAAATTCGTTTCAACATACTGTACATAAATACAAAATTCCGAATAATCTCATCAAAGCTTTTATGAAAAGTATGAAAATGGATTTGATAAAAACAAAATATGCTACTTTTGATGAATACAACGAATACATATACGGTTCGGCAGATGTGGTAGGTTTAATGTGTTTGAAAGTTTTTGTTAATGGTGATGAAGACAAATTCAACAGCTTAGAAAATGCAGCTATGCGTTTGGGTTCTGCGTTTCAAAAAGTGAATTTTCTTCGCGATATTAAAGCCGATTATGAGGATTTAAATCGGAATTATTTTCCAAATGCCGATTTAAAAAAGTTTGATGAAGCATCAAAAGAGAGCATTATAAAAGAAATTGAAGCTGATTTTAAAGCTGGTTTCGAAGGTATTGTTAACTTACCAATCGAAGCTAAATTTGGGGTCTACACAGCTTATATTTATTACAAAAAATTACTTTCCAAATTAAAAAAAACACCTTCTATCGAAATCAAGAATACGAGAATACGAGTTCCGAATTATCAAAAATACGGACTCTTTGCTAAGTGTTATTTTAACTACAAGTTAAACATCCTATAAACTTAAATCACTATGTGGATATACATTGCAGTATTTATATTAACTTTTTGCATAATGGAATTTATGGCTTGGTTCAGTCATAAATACATCATGCATGGATTTTTGTGGAACTTACATGCCGATCATCATAAAAAAGATCACGATTCTTGGTTCGAGCGCAATGATGCTTTCTTCATTTTCTATGCTATAGTAAGTATTGGCTTTTTCCTATTGTGGAAATATGCTATTTTAGAAGTTGGTTTAGCTATTGGATTGGGGATTTTCGCCTACGGACTTGCCTATTTTACGGTACATGACATCTTCATTCACCAACGATTTAAGTTTTTACGAAATGCTAATAATCGCTATGCAAAAGCCTTACGACGTGCTCACAAAATGCATCACAAACATATTAATAAAGATGACGGTGAATGCTTTGGAATGTTGATGGTTCCATTCAAATATTTTAAAAAATAAAAAAGTCCCAATTACTTGGGACATCTTTTTAAAACTAACCTCAATTATAATCCTATTTCATTAAACCCTCCAATGGTTTAAGTTGATCCAAATTAACTTTTGATTTTTGCAATACCGAAAGTAGTGTCAAAATATTAGTTGGATTCATATCATCACCTGTAACCCGAACAACACCAAAACCGTTTTCTTTTTTGTTGGCGTAGAAAATAAATTCTTTAATATTATCTTCTGTTCCTATATAACTTACTGTCGCACCCATTTCACCCGAACCAAATTTCATCAGTTGCTGGTATTCTTCTCCTTTTAAAATCGTTTTCAACTTTGATTTTTCGGCTTCGTATTCAGCCTGATTTTTGGGAGTCGCTTTAAATGCAATGATGTTCATTTTATCAAAAGAAGCCAATGCTTTTTCTTGTTCTGCAGACAATTGTGTTTTATCTAAATTCAGTATAGAAGACGTAAGATCCAATGCGATGAAATCTTTTTTCTCAGCGCTTTCTACAAAAAATTTTTGCAAACTAGGTTTATTGGAACAACTTATTAAAAGTAAACCAATAACGAAATATAAAATAGCTTTCATATCAATTCCAAATAAAATGGCAATTCCAAATTGTTGTATTTGAAATTGCCATTGTTGTTATTTTCTTCCTTTTCCTGCTTTGATTAATTCATCACCGCCGGGTAAATTCATTTTATCTGTCAAGGCGGATAATTCATCCAAATCGAAGTTTCCGGTTAACGACATTAAAACGGTTTCATCTTTTCCAGAACCTTCAATAAACATTAAAAGTTCTTTTACTTGCGAATCTTTGGCTCCCGATTTTACATAAATCTTTACACTTTTACCTTTTTCGTTAATTCGCATTAACTCTTCCATGGCATTTGTTTTCAGATATTTGTCTGCGGTAGCTTTCATATCATTGGATAATTTGTCGTCTGTAGTTACAAAAACCCTTAAGTTATCTAGTTTTTTCACCAAACTTATATATTCTTTCGAATCTTTGTCTTTGGTTTCCACTTTCCCCATAAGTTCGAACATTTTTTTGTTTACAATTACGGCAGTGACTTTATCCAGATCGTCATATTTATCAAATACAGATTGTCCAAAAAAAGTATTTGATACTAAAACTAAAGCGATTACTAAAATTAATTTTCTCATGATTTCTATTCGTTTTTTTACTGATTATTTTTTAAAAATTCTGTTTTTTGAGCGTTCAAACTCGTTAATATAACTCACACTTCCGATACCAACATTTATTTTTTCGGATACTAATTCCAATGCTTTTTGCGTTTCTGCTAAAGCCACTTCAGGATCGTCATACGTTCCCAAATCACTTAATTGAGAGGATGGTTTATCATTAGTTTTTGTATACATAAATGTTCCTATTCCGAACAATATCACAACTGATGCTGCAATGGATAACCACGCTACGTTGGTACGTTTTTTAGCTTTTAGTGGTATCGTTGCGTTAAATTGTTGTGACTGCGCTTGAGAGAAATATCCAAAAACGGATTTGTATTGTTCTAAATGCTGCGCAACATCTGATGAAGAAAAATAATTTTTTAATTCTTTTTCTTCGGCAATACTCGTTTCTCCTTCGAAGTATTTGTCTATTAATTTTTCTATTCTATCCAATTCCATAATTATGTGTATTAGTCATAAATTCTCTTATCGTTTTTCGTGCTCTTGAAAGTGCTACGCGAATAGCCGTTTCATTCATGTCCATTATTTTGGCAATTTCTTCAAATTCATATTGCTCAATATCCCGCATTTGAATAATTAACTTTTGCTGTTCGGGCAATTCATTAATTATTTTTTCTACCCAGCTGATACTGTCTCGGTCTTCGACTTTTTGTTGTAAACTGGCTTCTCTATCCGTATAATTACTATGTACAAGTTTTAGATTACTAGCGCGTTTGGATTTTAACTGATCCAAACAATAATTCTTTGTCATGGTCATCGCCATCGCTTCAATACTTCTCAAATCATTCAACCGATCACTCTTTGTCCATAATTTTACCAATACTTCCTGAGTAGCATCTTCAGCTTCTTCGGTGCTTACCAATAATCTTTTCGCCATTCGAAAGACTTTGTCTTTAAAAGGATTTGTTATTGTTATGAATTCTTTTTGGTTCATTACAAACAATTTTTCTCCGCTGCGCTGCAAACAATTGCTTTGCCAGTTCGCTTTCGCTCGTGTCGGCTTCGCCTCGGGTGGTTGATGGTGCTGTAGTTCAAGACGAACTACATTTTTTTTTGTTACACGAAAGATACTCCAATTATTTTTACTATGCTTCAAAGTAATAAAATTCTAACTCAACTAACTGATTATAAGTGCTATTCATCACAAGAAAAAAATGCTTAAATTTGAATAAAAAAAGAAATGAAAAAAATTGTTTCCCTGATTGCTCTTATACTTATTGCAGTTACAGCAACAAATTGTGTAAAAGACGATTTAGAAGTTCCTGAGGAATTAAAAATAAATGACTTCGTTTGGAAAGGAATGAATTTATATTATTTATGGCAAGCAGATGTTCCCAATTTAGCGGATGACCGATTTGGAAATCAGGACGAATTGAATGGTTTTTTATCCAATTATTCGAGTCCAGCAAATTTGTTTAACAGTCTTCGTGTCGACAGTTCTATAGACCGATTTAGTGTTATTTATTCTGATTATTCGGTTTTGGAAGGCATCTTAACGGGCAACACCACGGATAACAGAATGGACTACGGATTAAAGTACAAAACCGGTAGTACCACCGATATTTTTGGTTGGGTTCGGTACATTATTCCGAATTCGGATGCTGCTACCAAGAATATGCATCGAGGCGATTTGTTTTTTGCCATCAACGGAACGCCATTAACGACAACCAATTACAAATCGCTTTTAGCCAATACAACGTATACTGTAAATCTTGCTAATTATGATAACGGAAATATTACTCCAAATGGGCAATCGGTAACGTTAACAAAAAACCCATTTGCAGAAAATCCTGTTTTTACCACCAACGTCATCAATCAAGGTCCCAACAAAATTGGGTACTTAATGTACAACGGATTTTATACAGCTTATGAAAGTCAACTCAATGCTGCTTTCGGACAATTTCAGTCACAAGGCATCACCCATTTGGTACTTGATTTACGCTACAATTCAGGTGGTTCCGTAGCAACAGCAACCCGATTGGCAAGCATGATTACAGGACAATTCAGCGGGCAAATTTTTGCATACCAACAGTGGAATCCTAAATTGCAGTCGAGTTCCAATTCGTCCAACAATTATTTTACGACTACCCTTTCCAATGGCAATGCCATCAATAGTTTGCATTTGAATAAAGTATATATTTTAACTTCCAGAAGCACTGCATCGGCAAGTGAATTGGTTATCAATGGTTTAAAACCATATATTCAAGTGGTTCAAATTGGTGATAAAACAACAGGCAAAAATGTAGGTTCGGTTACGCTGTATGACTCGCCGACATTTAGCAGTCAGAACCGAAATCCAAATCACAAATACGCCATGCAGCCAATAGTTTTAAAAATAGCCAATGCAGTTGGATTTAGTGATTACCAAATGGGATTGGTTGCTGATTATCCTTTTTTGGAAGATTATGGAGATCTCGGTGTTTTAGGCAATCCGAGTGAACCCTTATTGAATCAAGCGTTAACCATCATTTCCAATGGCGGTCGACTATCACAACAACATATCAAAACCATTGAACCTTTTACCGATTCAAAAAGTATGGAACCGTTACGAAGTGAAATGTATGTTGAATTGAAATAAAAAAACCGCAAATTCGCAAATTATAAAACCGATTATCGAGATAATTTGCGAATTTGCGGTTTATTCTTTTGAAAGGAATTACAAATTAATACTCAATCCCAATCGGAAATTTCTTCCTCGTGTAGAATACCCAATATTCTCTACAAAATCTTCATTCAAAATATTGGTAACGGCTCCAAAAACAGTCAATTTGTTTTTCATCAATTCGTATTTCACAGAAGCATTTACCAATTGATAGGAACCTAACTTAGTTATCATTGAAGCAAATGTATTCCCGTCAAAAAAAACATCTTGTCTGCCATCCACATATTGATAATTGGCGTTAAAAAACAATCGGTTGGTGACTACAACATCTAAAAAAGTATTGATTTTATGCTTCGGAATTAATCGATTCAACGCTTCATCTACTTGCGTGAAAGTATAATTTCCTCCCAATTTTACTTTCTCATTTACCGTAAAATTGATTTCTGTTTCAATTCCTCTTGCATTATTTTTGCCTTCTATGTTGATGTAATAAGCCTCGAAAGTAGTCGAATCAAAGAAAAATCCGAAACTGTTTTTTTGTTCTCTGTAAAATCCAACGGCATTAAAATTTAGCTTCTTATTTATAAGCCCGATTTCAAAACCAGCTTCTACGGTAGTGTTTTCTTCCGGTGTTAAAGTCGTATTTCCGTATTCCGAATACAATTGATACAAACTTGGCGTCACATAAGCAGTGCTCAAAGAAGCCAATACTTTGAAGGGAATAGTACTTCCGAATGAAAAAGACGGATTCACATTATAGACCACTTGATTTCCATATTCGCTGTGTAAATTCAACCGAGCACCAGCATTCAAATTAAATCCGAAATTGGAAGTAAAAACTCCCGTAAAATACGGATCTACCATATTAAATTTTGTTGCTTCTTTTTCGATAACACTGTATGGTGTGTCACTTAACATGTCGTGAAACTGGTAATTTACACCTACAATCGTAAAGAAATTTTTACTCCATTTGTATTTGTTGAATGCATCCAAATTTACACTTTGCGCTTCATAAAGTGACGATTCAATGGCACTTGTAAAACTGTTGACTTCCGAATACGAGCGTTGAATTTTGGTAAAACTCGAATTCAAAATAAACTCTCCTTTAGCATACGTATACTTTGGTGAAAACCCAAAACGGAATTGCTTCGACTGGGTTTTGTTCAAATTCGTATCATTAAATCCCGTATTGTCATACGTAAAATCGTAATCGTTTTTAATTACATCGTAATTTCCGAAAAAATCCAAAGCCAGCTGTTCGGTAGCTTTAAATCCGATTTTTGACAAAATATTCACTCGTGAAAAGCGATCGGTTTCATAATCCTGATTTTCAGGAGCAGCGATTTGTGACATGCCATTGGTTTCCGAACTGTTGATTGACGCCAGGTAACTTATTTTAGAAGCAGTTCCGTTGACTGAAAATCCCTGGTTAAAATCCTGCCCATTGTATTTTTCATTGGTTGCCGTATTGTTCGAACCGATGTTGATGTACCCATTTCCCTGAATTGCTTTTTTGCTTGATTTTTTCAAGGTAATATTGATCACTGCTGCAGCAGCTCCTGTTCCGTATAGTGTACTCGCGGCACCTTTCATGATTTCGATGCTTTCTACTTGGTCCACTGGAAGCAATCGCAAGTCGTATTCAAAACTAATTCCCGATGCATCCGTAACCGGATTCCCATCAATCAAAATTAAAACTTGCTGATTTTTTCCACCGCGAATGTAGTACCCAAGGTTTTTCCCGCTGGCCGATTGATTGCCGTTGATTTCGACTCCCACTGCCGAACTTAAGATAGCTGCTAGTGTCTGTCCCGATTTTTTTTGAAGTTCCTCTTGTGTAATTTTAGTGATTACTTTTCCGGATTTTTCTTTGCTTTGTTCGAATTTGGTATCCGAAATTACCACTTCATTTAACTGATTCACTTTGTCTGAATCTTTTTCCTGTGCCATAGCACAAGTCGATACCAATGCAATTACAGCACTAATACATACAAATTTTTTGTTCATTTTTTTATTTAAAAATGTTTCCAATAAAATGGGAGAAAAGCATAGAATTACCCATACCCAAACCTTTTTTCCCGAAAGTTTGATACTCTGTG
>JANNCY010000040.1:0-2281 GCA_031387085.1 Flavobacteriales bacterium
TGTATAACTTTGATGGATTAACTTATTTTTGGGAAATGAATTTTTGTTTTAACAAAAAATTATGCCCCCAAGGTTAGTATGAAATATTATTTTATGTAATTTCGATGAAAAATTAATGAACACTATACTTAACTATATGAAAAGGAATTATAAAGTGCTGTTATTGGTGATGGCTTTATCAATTGGCTTGTGGAGTTTCATACCAAAATCACAAAAAAGCGATCCCGAAAAAGATAAATTATTGCTCGAACTTTTAACGTATGTTCTTGAAAAAGGACATTACAGTCCGGCTGCTATTGATGATAATTTATCCAAAGGAATTTATAAAGATTACATTACGGCGCTAGATCCTTCAAAGCGTTTCTTTTTGCAATCGGATATCGATGAATTTTCAAAGTATGAATTGCAAATCGATGATCAGATAAGTAAAAAAGAGTTGACATTTTTTGATTTGACGTATACACGTCTGATGAAAAGAATGGAGGAAACGAAATCATTCTATGCCGCTATTCTCGACAAGCCATTTGATTACACAACGGAAGAAGAGTTCAACACCGATTACGACAAGTTACCGTATGCCAAAACTGTTGAGGAACTTAAAGAGAAATGGCGTAAACAAGTGAAATTGTCTACCTTGTCTACGTATGTTGATAAACAAAAATTAGAAGAAGATAAACTTAAAAACAAGTCTAAAACTATAGAGGAAAGATTGGCTGAATACAAAACAAAAATGGGGAGCAAATATACTCCTGCCTTAGAAAAAAAGTTTTTGGATCTCAACAATAAAGAAAAAGACGAAGCTCCAAAATCGAATGAACAATTAGAAAAAGAAAGTAGAGAAAGCAGTTTAAAATCGTTAAATGAATATTTTGGATTTATAAAAGATTTGGATAGAGAAGATTGGTTTTCTGTTTATATTAACGCTATAGCATCTCGATTTGACCCACATACTTCGTACTTCGCTCCCGATGAAAAAGAACGTTTTGATGTCAGCATGAGTGGTAAATTAGAAGGAATTGGCGCTCGTTTACAAAAGAAAAATGATTTTACAGAAATTACTGAATTGATTTCTGGCGGGCCGGCGTGGAGAGAAAAAGAACTAGAATCAGGAGATATTATTCTTAAAGTAGCGCAAGGCGATAAAGAACCTATTGAAGTAGTTGGAATGCGTTTGGACGATGTTGTTAAAAAAATCAAAGGGCCAAAAGGTACCGAAGTTCGATTGACGGTTAAGAAAACAGATGGAACGATTAAGGTAATTTCGATTATTAGAGATGAAGTTGAAATCGAAGAAACCTACGCCAAATCGAGTATTATTGAAAGAGATGGTGGGAAATACGGTATTATTTATCTGCCAAAATTCTATATCGATTTTGAAGATAAAAACAGCAGAGACGCTGGTAAAGATATCGCGATAGAAATTGAGCGTTTGAAAAAAGAAAATGTTCAAGGTATTATTATGGATGTTCGTGACAATGGGGGAGGTTCATTGAAAACGGTTGTAGATATTGCCGGTATGTTTATCGAGCAGGGACCGATTGTTCAAGTGAAATCGGCAGCAGGAAAAAAAGAAGTATTGTCTGACACGGACAGTTCGATTAAATGGGACGGACCGTTAGTAATAATGGTAAACGAATTTTCGGCTTCTGCGTCAGAGATTTTAGCAGCAGCCATGCAAGATTATAAAAGAGCAGTTATTATTGGAAGTAAACAAACTTATGGAAAAGGTACTGTTCAAAATGTAATCGATTTGAATCAATTTGTAAGAGGTAGTGATGTAGGCGATTTGGGTGCTTTAAAAACAACAACACAAAAGTTTTATAGAATTAATGGTGGTTCGACACAATTAGAAGGTGTTGCCAGCGACATCGTTATGCCCGATCGCTATGCGTATTTAAAAATGGGAGAAAAAGATACCGATAATGCCATGGCGTGGGATAAAATTGACGCTGCAGATTACACCGTTTGGAACAAACAAAATAATTTTGACAAAGCGATTACCAACAGTAAAAAAAGAATCGCCAGCAATTCACAAATGAAATTGATTGATGAAAATGCCAAATGGGTGGACGAAAGAAACAAAGTGTATGTGTACAGTTTGCAAATTGATAAATTTAAAAACGAACAAAAGAAATTAGAAGAGACGAATAAAAAGTATAAAACCATTTCGGATTACAGTAATAAATTGCCATTTTCAGCATTGCCGTATGAAACCGAATTAATGAAAAATGATGTTACGCTTAAAGAAAAAAGAGAAAGCTGGTTTGAAAGCTTAACGAAA
>JANNCY010000041.1:0-1545 GCA_031387085.1 Flavobacteriales bacterium
TTTCGTTAAGCTTTCAAACCAGCTTTCTCTTTTTTCTTTAAGCGTAACATCATTTTTCATTAATTCGGTTTCATACGGCAATGCTGAAAATGGCAATTTATTACTGTAATCCGAAATGGTTTTATACTTTTTATTCGTCTCCTCTAATTTCTTTTGTTCGTTTTTAAATTTATCAATTTGCAAACTGTACACATACACTTTGTTTCTTTCGTCCACCCATTTGGCATTTTCATCAATCAATTTCATTTGTGAATTGCTGGCTATTCTTTTTTTACTGTTGGCAATAGCTTTGTCAAAATTATTTTGTTTGTTCCAAACGGTGTAATCTGCAGCGTCAATTTTATCCCAAGCCATGGCATTATCGGTATCTTTTTCTCCCATTTTTAAATAGGCATATCTGTCAGGCATAACGATATCGCTGGCAACACCTTCTAATTGGGTAGAACCTCCATTAATTCTATAAAACTTTTGTGTAGTTGTTTTTAAAGCACCTAAATCGCCTACATCACTTCCTCTTACAAATTGATTCAGATCGATTACATTTTGCACCGTTCCTTTTCCGTACGTTTGTTTACTTCCAATAATGACAGCTCTTTTATAATCTTGCATTGCAGCTGCTAAAATCTCTGACGCAGAAGCCGAAAATTCGTTTACCATTATCACTAACGGTCCGTCCCATTTAATCGAACTGTCTGTGTCAGACAATACTTCTTTTTTTCCTGCAGCCGATTTCACTTGAACAATCGGTCCTTGCTCGATAAACATACCAGCAATATCAACAACTGTTTTCAATGAACCACCGCCATTATCACGAACATCCATAATAATACCTTGAACATTTTCTTTTTTCAAACGCTCAATTTCTATCGCTATATCTTTACCAGCGTCTCTACTGTTTTTATCTTCAAAATCGATATAGAATTTAGGCAGATAAATAATACCGTATTTCCCACCATCTCTTTCAATAATACTCGATTTGGCGTAGGTTTCTTCGATTTCAACTTCGTCTCTAATAATAGCAATTACCTTAATCGTTCCGTCTGTTTTCTTTACAGTTAATCGAACTTCAGTCCCTTTTGGCCCTTTGATTTTTTTAACTACATCGTCCAAACGCATTCCGACTACTTCAATAGGTTCTTTATCGCCTTGCGCTACTTTAAGAATAATATCTCCTGATTCTAGTTCTTTTTCTCTCCACGCCGGCCCGCCAGAAATCAACTCGGTAATTTCTGTAAAATCATTTTTCTTTTGCAAACGAGCTCCAATTCCTTCTAATTTACCACTCATGCTGACATCAAAACGTTCTTTTTCATCGGGAGCGAAGTACGAAGTATGGGGATCAAATCGCGATGCTATGGCATTAATAAAAACAGAAAACCAATCTTCTCTGTCCAAATCTTTTATAAATCCGAAATATTCATTTAATGATTTTAAACTGCTTTCTCTACTTTCTTTTTCTAATTGTTCATTCGATTTTGGAGCTTCGTCTTTTTCTTTATTGTTGAGATCCAAAAACTTTTTTTCTAAGGCAGGAGTATATTTGCT
>JANNCY010000057.1:0-3944 GCA_031387085.1 Flavobacteriales bacterium
ATAAAATACAATCCACTTGCTTGTTCTGATAAATCTAACTTATCTGTAACCAATACTCCCAACGTATTGTAAATTGCAATGTTTTTTATTTCTCCCAATTCATTTCTAGAAATAGTAATACTTCCTGTAGTTGGATTTGGAGAAATAAAAAACATTGCAATTTACAATACGTTGGGAGTATTGGTTACAGATAAGTTAGATTTATCAGAACAAGCAAGTGGATTGTATTTTATTAAATTAACGACCGATAATGGTTCGGTTGTTAAAAAAATTATCAAACAATAGGTTTTTTAAAATAGAAGTTACTCTTTACTTTCGTTAAATTTTCTAGCAATTTCTTTTAGTTTTTCAGCACGAATTACTTTTTTCGCCTTCTCTTTGTCTTGCTCCTTATGGAGTTTGTCGTTATGTGCTTTTATATTTTTAGGATTATTTCTACCCACTTCTTATTTTTTTTAATTAAAATTTTTATTCAAAGGTACAAACTTTTGTTAAAATGATTTTTTGGCACAAGTATTGTTTAGATCCGAACATCTATAATCTCTCCTATCAATCGATAGGTCTAAACCAAAATAATATGAAAAGAATTACACTATTGGTAGCTTTTATCGGGATGATAACACTACAAAGTTGCACTGTGAATGACGACAACAATAATTATGTTGATAATGACACTTACAGCGAAGTATTTGAAGTTACTCGCTCTTTTACTTCAGCAAATAATTACAGTTCTTTGATAAGTTTTCCACATACAATTTTTTCATCAGATATGGTTTTATCTTACCGTTTAGATGCTGTTGTAAATGGAACAGATGTTTGGAAATTAATGCCTCAAACCTATTATTTCAATGACGGTACATTAGACTTTAGATATGATTTTGATTTTACGCAATACGATATAAATATTTTTATGGAAGGATTTGATTTGGCAACAGTTTCAACAAATTATAGAAACAATCAGGTTTTTAGAGTTGTAATTGTTCCAGCAGCATTTATCAACAAAAAAGCTGTAAATTATGAAGACTATAATGCGGTGATTAAAGCATTTAAAATAGACGAATCAAAAATACTAAAGATTAATTAATTGGGTTAAATAGTAATTAGATTCTTTGATTTGACAAGAGGTTGTGTAAAAGCAACCTCTTTTTTTTATTCTTTATCATTTGAATGATTGGGATCAATAGTAGTATTGGTTTGGTGCAATGATACCAAAATTCCAATTAGTAATGCTACAGCTATAAAACCAAGAGAAGCCCATTCTGGAATTTCTATAAAATCATGAACCAACATTTTAACACCAACAAAACTTAATATTGCTATTAAACTGTATTCCAAATGGCGGAATTTTTCTAACATATTAGCCAAGAAAAAATACATCGATCGCAATCCCAGTATAGCAAAAATATTGGAACTAAATACCAAAAAAGGATCTGAAGTTATGGCTAATATTGCAGGTACACTGTCAATAGCAAAAAGCACATCCATAACTTCAATTACAATTAATGCTACAAAAAGAGGTGTTGCAGCCTTACCGCTTTTCGTTTGAATAAAAAAATGCTCTTTGTCATGCTCTGATGTTATCGGTATAATTTTCCCTAAATATTTATAGACTAAAGAACTCTTCGGATCAAAATCGTTATCTTCTTTAGTGAGCAGCATCTTTAGTGCGGTAAAAAGTAAAAAACCACCAAATAAATAGGTGGTCCAAGAAAACTTATTAATGAGAACTACCCCAAATGAAATCATCAAACCTCTAAAAATTACAGCTCCAAGAATCCCCCAAAACAAAACACGGTGTTGGTATTTTTGCGCAATTTTAAAGGAAGCAAAAATAATTGCAATGACAAAAATATTGTCAATACTCAAAGATAATTCAATTAAATAACCAGTAATAAATTTTAATGTGGCGTCGGATTGGGTTAATTGGGTCGGGTTAGCGATATAATTGCTTCCGTATAACCAATAAATAACTCCTGAAAATAAAAAAGAAAAAGTAACCCAAATCGCTGTCCATTTACTCGCTTCTTTCGTACTAATAATGTGAGGCGTTTTGTTGAACACGCCTAAATCCAAAGCCAAAATGATAAATATCAAAACAAAGAATAAAATCCAAACAATCATAAAAGCTATTTTTTACAAATATAATCTTTTTAGAGATTAGTGTAATTTCATTACTTATATATTCAAATTTTAAAAATACCCCTAAAAAAATAGGGTATATTTATTTTTAAATGAAAATAATATTATATTTGCATAATATTAATAGGGTATAACTTTAAAAATTTACTTTTATGTCAACTTTACGTTTTCAAGCATTAAAAGATGCATCAGGTAGAAAACCTGTAAAATTTGAAGAAGCCGATAAAAAATCGGTGCTTTTTGGTTCGAATGTGTTTAATGATAAAGCAATGAAGCAATACTTAACTTCGGATGCTTATAAAGGTGTGAAAGATGCGGTACAACACGGAACAAAAATTGACAGAAAACTAGCTGATTACATAGCAATGGGAATGAAAGAGTGGGCTTTATCAAAAGGAGTTACTCATTATACTCACTGGTTTCAACCTTTAACAGGAACCACTGCTGAAAAACACGATGCCTTTTTTGAAACATCATACGATGGTTCCGATCCTGTTGAAAAATTTGGAGGTGGACAATTAGTACAACAAGAACCAGATGCTTCTTCGTTTCCAAATGGTGGAATCAGAAATACTTTCGAAGCTCGTGGTTATACCGCTTGGGATCCAACGTCACCCGCTTTTATTTTCGGAACTACACTTTGCATTCCAACCGTTTTTATATCTTATACTGGAGAAGCATTAGATTATAAAACACCACTTTTACGTGCACTAAACGCCGTTGACGAAGCGGCAACAGATGTGTGTAAATATTTCGATAAAAACGTTAAGAAAGTTACTGCAACTCTAGGTTGGGAACAAGAATATTTTTTAGTAGATGCTTCCCTTGCTAATTCTCGTCCAGATATCGTTATGACTGGAAGAACACTTCTTGGTCATACATCTGCAAAAGGACAACAATTAGACGATCACTATTTTGGTTCTATTCCATCTCGTGCTTTAAATTATATGAGAGAATTAGAAGAGGAATGTATGTTACTCGGAATTCCTGTAAAAACACGTCACAACGAAGTAGCTCCAAATCAATTTGAATTGGCTCCGATTTTTGAAGAAACCAATCTCGCTGTCGATCACAATTCACTTTTAATGGACGTAATGTCAAAAGTTGGAGAGCGTCACGATTTTAAAGTACTTTTCCACGAAAAACCGTTTCAAGGTGTAAACGGCTCTGGTAAACACAACAACTGGTCATTGGCAACCGATACTGCAATTAACTTATTAAGTCCAGGTAAAACACCAATGAGCAACTTGCAATTCTTATCGTTTTTCATCAACACAATAAAAGCGGTTAATGAATACGAAGAATTATTGCGTGCTGCCATTGCTACTGCAAGTAACGATCACCGACTAGGAGCAAACGAAGCACCGCCAGCAATTATTTCAGTTTTCATCGGAGAACAATTAACAAAAGTGTTGGCCGAATTAGAAGGTGTTTCAACAGGAAAATTATCACCGGAAGAAAAAACAGATTTAAAATTGAATGTGGTTGGAAAAATTCCAGATGTATTGTTAGACAATACGGATAGAAACCGAACATCGCCATTTGCTTTCACCGGAAATAAATTCGAGTTTAGAGCCGTTGGTTCTTCGGCAAACTGCGCAAATGCAATGACAACGTTGAATTCCATTGTTGCGAAACAATTAAAAGATTTCAAAAAAGAAGTCGATACCTTAATCGATAAAAAAGATTTAAAGAAAGACGAAGCTATTTTTAATGTCTTGAGAGAATACATCAAAGGAACTAAAAACATTCTTTTTGAAGGAGATGGTTACAGCGACGCATGGGAAAAAGAAGCTAAAAAACGC